>NZ_JBXWNK010000014.1:0-154249 GCF_059610325.1 Ruegeria sp. YTSA064 | reverse complement strand
TTCGGCTTCGGCTTCGGCTTCGGCTTCGGCTTCGGCTTCGGCTTCGGCTTCGGCTTCGGCTTCGGCTTCGGCTTCGGCTTCGGAAGTCAGCTCGTCCGCAGCATCCTCGGCGTCAACGGAATTCTCATCCGAGACTGCTTCACTTTTGGTTTCGGTGGCCTCTGCCACCTCTTCTACGTTGGGGTCTTCGACCGGCTCCTGATCGGGTTTCTTCTTATCAGCCACCGCGTTAATCCCCTTATCGATTCCCAAAACACATGAACAACAGACTTGCCCAAGTTAATCCGCACCCGGCGCGCTCTCA
Source organism: Ruegeria sp. YTSA064 (assembly GCF_059610325.1). Classification (NCBI taxonomy): domain Bacteria; kingdom Pseudomonadati; phylum Pseudomonadota; class Alphaproteobacteria; order Rhodobacterales; family Roseobacteraceae; genus Ruegeria; species Ruegeria sp. YTSA064. Next base: position 153,945 of record NZ_JBXWNK010000014.1, on the reverse strand, counting down.
ACCCGCATCACGTGATTCAAGAGTTTTTTCACGGCTTTCTGCATTTTATCCGGTGTCGGTTCATCCGCGATCTTCAGCCGTTCAAAACGCAGTGTTTTAAGGGGTTCCGCGGCGGCCTCGCTGATCGCGGCCAGCCACAAAGGCGCAGATCCGGCCCAAACGTCGGCAAAATGTCGCGCTGTGCGGGGCGAAAACAGCGGGGCGATGATGGGTTGGTTGTCCTCGGCGGCCTGTGACGCCTCATCACTCAGCGGCAAAAGCTGTTGTCGGTAAATCGGTTGTTCTCGGGTGGTCAGGCCGGATTCCGTCAGACGCTCGGCCACGTTGCCACGGCTGTGTTCTCCGCGCAGATGAAGCAGCGGGCTGCGTGGCCTGAGTTTCAGCAGATTGGCCACCAGTTCTTGTGCCGTCGCACCCCTCATCTGCGCGTCCCATCCCGCGTCCTGCGCAGCCTGCGTGGTCGCCGGACCAACGCAATAGGCGGGCAGGCAGCGATCCACATTCAATAGGGCGGCGGCGTTCACGCCATTTGCCGAGGAAAAGATCAGCCCAGCGGACTCATCAGACTCAACCGCGACCGTCAGCGGTTCGATCTTTAACAAGGGTGAATGGATAACTGCAACTTGCGACCGAATGTGGTCCGGCAGTTGCGCAACGAACCTGTCCGAGGCGGCGCGAGGGCGGGTCATCAACAAATACAACGGTCGGCGCCTTCGGCCTTGGGATTGTTTGCATCCGCGCGGGGTGATACCCCGCTTGGCAATCATGATGCAACGGATCAGGCCTATGGTGCAAACACTTACCGTCCTCGGACTGGAAAGCAGCTGCGACGATACCGCTGCCGCCGTGGTGCGGCAGTGCACAGGCGCACGGGCCGAGATCTTGTCATCCGTGGTACATGGTCAGACTGAATTGCACAGCGCCTATGGTGGTGTTGTGCCCGAGATCGCAGCGCGTGCGCATGCCGAGAAGTTGGATATTTGCGTCAAACAGGCTCTAACACAGGCCGAAGTTGGCTTGCGTGATCTGGATGCAATCGCCGTGACAGCCGGGCCGGGCCTGATCGGCGGCGTGATGTCCGGCGTGATGTGCGCAAAGGGTCTGAGTGCGGCGACCGGGTTGCCGCTGATCGGGGTGAACCATCTGGCCGGACACGCGCTGACGCCACGCCTGACCGACGGAATTGCCTTTCCCTACCTGATGCTGCTGGTCTCAGGCGGCCACTGCCAATACCTAATCGCGCATGGACCCGAGCATTTCACCCGTCTCGGCGGCACAATCGATGATGCCCCCGGAGAAGCCTTTGACAAGACCGCCCGTCTGCTGGGTCTGCCGCAGCCCGGCGGCCCCTCGGTCGAGGCCGAGGCCTGTACGGGCGATCCCAAACGTTTCCGCTTTCCGCGCCCGCTGCTGGATCGCCCCGAATGTGACCTGTCGTTCTCGGGGCTCAAGACTGCGCTGATGCGGATGCGGGATCAGATCGTGGCCGAAAAAGGCGGTCTGACGCGACAGGATCGCGCCGATCTGTGCGCCGGATTTCAGCAGGCGATCGTCGATACTCTGGCCGAGAAGACCCGCCGCGCAATTGCGCTGTATCTTGAGGCTTCTCCGTCGGAAACGGTTATTGCCGTTGCCGGTGGGGTTGCTGCAAATACTGCCATTCGTGCTGCATTAGAGACTGTTTCTGCGGAAATGGGCGCCCGATTTACCGCCCCTCCCATGGCTTTATGCACCGACAATGCCGCCATGATTGCCTATGCAGGAATAGAAAGATTCCGCACCGGTGTGCGGGATGGCTTGGACCTGATGGCACGACCCCGCTGGCCCTTGGATCAAACCAGCCCATCGATGCTAGGTGGCGGCAAGAAAGGAGCCAAGGCATGAGCGTTTCAGTTCTTGGATCAGGTGCCTTTGGAACCGCTTTAGCCATATCATTGGCGGGAAACGGCCCCGTTACGCTTTGGTCGCGGAACCCCGATCAGGCAAGCCAAATGCAGCAATCGCGAGAGAATGTCGATCGCCTGCCGGGCGTCACGCTGCCAGCCAACATCACGGTGACTGCCGAGATTGAACAGGCGGTGCGGTCCGATGTACTGCTGCTTGCGGTGCCAATGCAAAAACTACGTGATGCCCTGAATCTTCACGCAGCACGGCTGAGCGGGAAGGTTCTGGTGGCCTGCTGCAAGGGGATCGAACTGTCCACGGGTCTGGGTCCTGTCGCCGTCATCCGTCAAACCGTGCCGGACGCACAGCCGGCCCTTCTGACCGGTCCCAGTTTTGCCGATGATATCGCGCGCGGTCTGCCCACGGCGCTGACGCTGGCTTGTGCTGATGTCGAACTGGGTGAGGCGCTTCAGCAAGAGCTGACAACCGCCAACCTGCGCCTTTATCGAACCGCCGATACCGTCGGGGCCGAGTTGGGTGGCGCGCTAAAGAATGTGATGGCTATTGGTTGCGGTGCGGCTATTGGCGCAGGCCTTGGCGACAGCGCCCGCGCTGCATTGATCACGCGCGGATTTGCCGAGATGCAGCGCTTTGCCGCGCTGCGCGGGGCTCAACCGGATACGCTTATGGGGCTGTCAGGGTTGGGCGATCTGGTATTGACCTGCTCGTCCGAATTATCTCGAAATTATCGTTTTGGCCTGTGTTTGGGTCAAAAGAAGCCGTTTGACAGCACAACAACTGTCGAAGGCGTCGCCACCGCGCTGGCCATGTCTGAGATCGCCGCAAGTGAAGGACTGGATATGCCGATCAGCGCAACGGTGGCGAAACTCAGCAGCGGTGCATACAGTGTCACCGACGCGATTCAGGCGCTGCTGGGTCGCCCACTCAAGGAGGAATAATATGCTCATCGCCCTGATCGCCCGTGACAAAGCCGGAGCCCTGCAAACCCGGCTGGACAACCGCGCGGCACATTTGGCCTATATCGATGACACTGGTGTGGTGGCGCAGGCCGGGCCGTTGCTGGAAGGCGATGCGATGATCGGATCGCTGGTCATTCTGGATGTCGATGACCTGGCCGCAGCTGAGGCCTGGGCCGCAAATGATCCCTATGCGCTGGCCGGGCTGTTCGACTCGGTCGAGTTGATCCCGTGGAAAAAGGTGATCGGCTGATGGCGTATTGGCTGTTCAAATCCGAACCCTCGACCTGGAGCTGGGATCAGCAAGTCGACAAAGGAAATGCAGGCGAGGAATGGGACGGGGTCCGCAATTATCAGGCCCGCAATTTCATGCGTCAGATGCAGATCGGTGATCGGGGGTTATTCTACCACTCGCAGAAGGACAAGGCGATTGTTGGCATTGTCGAGGTCTGCGCCGAGGCCCATTCCGACAGCACCACCGATGATGAGCGCTGGGAATGCGTGGATATCAAGGCCGTCCGGCCATTTGCCACCCCTGTCACGCTGGATCAGATCAAGGCAGATGAACGTCTGGCTGAAATGGTTCTGGTCAAGAACTCGCGCTTGTCGGTGCAGCCGGTCAGCGATGCAGAATGGCAGGTGATCTGCGGACTGGGCCAGACCGAAGCAGATTGAATAAAAAGGGAAGGCCCTGACGGATGCAGAACCTTCCCTACCCCGCGTGCTCCCAAACTCACCACACGCATACGGAAATCTGTTGGTTCTGACCGTCCTGGTCATGACCTGACCTTAGCCGATTTCAGAACCGCGCTTCAAACGCCAAGTATTTAGAGTTTCATTCAAATACAGAACACCCGCCGGCAGGACCGACGGGTGCTAAGCTGGCTTTAGGCTAGATCAGCTATAAACCGCTTCTTTGCCGAAATGCTTGGTCAGCATGTAATAGACCACGGCGCGGTATTTGTTGCGCTCGGACATGCCATAGGTTTCCATGGCCTTGTTGATCGCTTCCATCAGCTCGGGACCATCCGACAGGCCCAGCTTTTTGATCAGGAAATTGTTCTTGACCGTCTCAAGCTCACCTTCCTGGCTGGCCGCCACTGTCGACGCATCCGCGTCATAGATCGCCGGACCGCAACCGATGGTAACCTTGGTCAGCAGGTTCATATCGGGGTCCATCCCGCATTTGCCTTTCAGATCTTCAGCGTATTTGGCGATCAATTCGTCGCGTTTGCCCATGTCCCAGTCTCCTTAATTCATTGTCACGGAAGTTTTTACCGATGCGCAGAAGACTAGCCTTGTCGGCGGAATTCCCAAAAGGGAAAAATCACAAGGTTTCCCCCTCGGCTGAACTTTGCGGGATTCCGTGATTTGATTTTTCCAGATTTATTATTTAACATTTTTGTTAATTATCATTCCCGGAGGTCCTCATGCCCGTTTCCCTGCCCAATGAAACCACTGAATATCGATCCGCGCGCAACGCACTTCTTTCCGCCGAGCGAGACTTGAGAGCAAAGGTTGAAGAGGTCGCGGCCCTGCGCCGTTCTCTACCAACCGGGGGCAAAATCCCTGACGATTATGCGTTCCAAGATCTGGCCAGCGAGGATGCGCCGTTGTCTTCGCTGTTTGGTGATAAGGACACGCTGATCATCTATTCGCTGATGTACGGACCTGATGCGGAACGCCCCTGCCCAATGTGTTCGGCGTTTCTGGATGGACTGAACTCTCAGATCCACCATCTGATACAAACCGCCTCGGTTGCCGTGGTGGCGCAGAATACGCCCGATAAACTCTCGGCGCTCAAGGATGAGATGGGTTGGAATGCGCTGCCGCTTTATTCTGCATTGGGAACGAATTACCAAAGCGACTATCTGGCCCAGACCGAAGGGGGCGACCAGCTTCCCATCCTGAATGTCTTTCAACAGCTCCCTGATGGCATTCATCACTTCTGGAGTTCCGAGCTGTTCTTTGAACCCAGCGACTGGCATCCCCGGCACGTGGATGCGGCGTGGCCATTGTGGAATGTGTTGGATTTCACACCGCAAGGGCGTGGAGATTTCATTCCTTCATTACGCTGAGGTACTATCGGCAGTAGCCCCAGCCAGGCCCCTGCAGGTGAAAGTGATCGGCATGTAAGCGGTTGTAGTCAGGGCCAAGTACTACGCGGAACCAGTCACAGGCTCCGCGCCCAATCTGGCGCAGAAAATCGGCCTCGGGGCCGTCGGTGCCCCAGTCAGACAGCAGGTTCAAGCTGCGCCCGTCCGACAGGTCCAGCCCGACAATGTCGATCGCGTCCGCGGTGGCGTGACTGCTCCAACCATCGTCTTCTCCTTGCGCAGTGCGCATCCGGCGGCAATTATAGCTGCCGATCTGGCGCAATCGGCTGACTGTGGTGCCCAACACCTTCTGCGCGGCGGGCTGCACCACATGATGTTCCCACATGGCAAGCCGTAAGGTGGTGGCGCACCGGGTCTCAATCGCCGTGATCCGTGCTTTCACCAAGTTGGTCAACCGGCCACGCCCCGCAATCCCACAGTTCTCGTCCACGACAAGATCGTCCAACGGTTCAAACTGAACCTCGGCCTCAGCCAGAGCGGCGCGGCACAAGGCGTCATCCGCCAGTGCGCGGTTCAACTGGTAGGTTGTGACCGGAGTCACCGGGGCGGTTACGGTCAGATCGCGCAGAGGGTTCCAATGCGGCGGCACCGGAGTGTTGGGATGGGCCAGCAGCCACCAACCACCGCCGCCCAAAAGGATCAACAGCGTTACGAGACCAAAAAGAAAAGACGCCACCGAAAGCAGGATTCGGCGGCGTCTCGGTTCTTCGCTCATGCGTCTGTTACAATCAGTAGCGGTAGTGTTCCGGCTTATAGGGGCCTCCGGGTTTTACGCCGATATAGGCCGCCTGTTCGCTGTCCATCTGGGTCAGCTTCACGCCGATCCGGTCCAGATGCAGACGGGCGACTTTTTCGTCCAGATGCTTGGGCAGGATGTAGACTTCGTTCTTGTATTGATCGCCCTTGGTGAACAGCTCGATCTGCGCCAGAACCTGGTTGGTGAATGAGGCCGACATCACGAACGAAGGGTGCCCTGTGGCGTTGCCGAGGTTCAGCAAGCGGCCTTCGGACAACAGGATGATGCGGTTGCCCGAGGGCATCTCGATCATGTCCACCTGTTCCTTGATGTTGGTCCATTTGTGGTTCTTCAGGCTGGCGACCTGAATTTCGTTGTCGAAGTGACCGATGTTGCCAACGATCGCCATGTCCTTCATCGCGCGCATATGCTCGATGCGGATCACGTCCTTGTTGCCGGTGGTGGTGATGAAGATATCCGCGCTGGCGACTTCGTCTTCCAGCAGGGTAACTTCAAACCCGTCCATTGCAGCCTGCAGGGCACAGATCGGGTCGACTTCGGTGACCTTCACACGGGCGCCTGCGCCACGCAGCGAAGCCGCCGAGCCTTTGCCCACGTCGCCATAGCCACAGACGACAGCAACCTTACCGGCCATCATGGTATCAGTGGCGCGGCGGATACCGTCGACCAGCGACTCTTTACAGCCATATTTGTTGTCGAATTTCGACTTGGTGACCGAGTCGTTCACGTTGATCGCCGGGAATGGCAGGTGGCCATCTTTTACCAGCTGATACAGGCGGTTCACACCGGTGGTGGTTTCCTCGGACACGCCTTGGATTTGGTCGCGCATTTTGGTGAACCAGCCAGGAGAAGCGGCCATGCGCTTGGCGATCTGTTTTTTGATCACTTCTTCCTCTTCCGAACCCGGAACTGGGATGATGTCCTCACCTGCCTCGGCGCGTGCGCCCAGCAGGATATACAGCGTGGCGTCGCCACCATCGTCGAGGATCATGTTCGGGCCATCTTCGAACAGGAAGGATTTGTCCAGGTAATCCCAATGCTCTTCCAGCGTCTGGCCTTTGATCGCGAAGACCGAGATGCCGGCCTCAGCAATTGCAGCGGCCGCGTGATCCTGCGTTGAAAAGATATTGCACGATGCCCAGCGCACATCGGCGCCAAGCGCAACTAGCGTTTCGATCAGAACTGCGGTCTGAATGGTCATGTGCAGCGAACCCACGATCCGGGCACCACTCAGCGGTTTGCTTTCACCATATTCTGCGCGCAGGGCCATCAGGCCTGGCATCTCCGTTTCGGCGATATCCAGCTCTTTGCGGCCAAACCCGGCCAACGAAATGTCTTTGACGATATAGTCCCCGGCCATCAGGTGCTCCACTCCGGTAAATCTTGATCCGGGCTGCCCTAGCATTCATTGGGGCAGGTGGCAACGCAGGTGGCCGGGGTTAATTCCTGACACTGAAAATATCAGCTTGGCGTACCCTCAACTTTGATCTTTGGGATCGCTTCAAAAAAATCCGTGCCAACGGCGACAATGCAACTGATGCCGTTTGCTTGGGTCACCAGGACGGTATAGCTTCCTGTTTCCTTCGAGGTCCAAACCTCCATGACCGACTGTGCGCCACGCGACTTCTGAAGACCACCAAAGGCTAATTCCTCGGCATAACTGTCTTGCAGTTTGGTAATCACGTGCTCGCGTTCTGCACAATTCTGTGCAAACGCAGGCGGTGCAGTTGCAGCCATTCCAAAGGCGAGGGCGGTAGCAAATAAACGCTTGAACATAACAAGCTCCTTTCGATACGAGTTTCGCTTCGAGAGGGGCGCAACTGGGAGGAGTCTGCACCCCCCTCAGTCCTTAATGTCGGGATCGTATCGCACCGGTTCAAAGCACGAATGCTCAAGAAACTGTTGGCAGCATGTGATCCAGACAGGTACATCATAGCACAAGAACACGGATTGAACGTGTCCTAGTTCACAAGGCATGGCAAAATGGCAACACAACCCAGAGCGTGGCAAAGAATGCTGTCGGGACGGCGGCTGGATTTGCTGGACCCGACACCGGTGGATATCGAGATCGAAGATATCGCCCACGGGCTGGCCTTCGTAGCACGCTGGAACGGTCAGACCAACGGGGATTTCGCCTATTCCGTGGCCGAACATTCCTTGCTGGTGGAGCAGCTTTTTGGCCGCATCGCACCAAATGCACCAACAAAATGGCGGTTAGCGGCACTGTTACACGACGCGCCCGAATATGTGATCGGAGACATGATTTCCCCGGTCAAATCTGCGGTCGGCCCGGATTATGGTGCGCTTGACGACCGGTTGGCAGCTGCAATCCATATCCGTTTCGGGTTGCCTGCCGCGGTGCCGCAAACGGTTAAGCGCCAGATTAAGAAAGCCGACAAGATCAGCGCCTGGATGGAAGCGACACAAATCGCGGGCTTTTCAGATGCTGAGGCGACAAAATTCTTCGGTCGCCCTGACAAAGCGATTCTGGAGGGGCTGCAGATCAAGCTGCGCCCTCCCATCGAGGTAAGAGAAGCATATACCACACGGCATCAGGAGTTGCTGGACAGCCTCTAAGTCACCGATAGATTGGAGTTGCGTCCTGTGCTAATTTGCCATCAAAACAAGGCTATAGCCGGGCACAGGTTCTAATGAGCGATGCAGACAGTCAGGTATCGGTACCGAAGGCGCGATTGGATTATGCCAACGCCTGCTTACGTGAGGCCTACAACCTCACAGGTCGCGGACGGGTGCGCAATCTGATCCGAAAATCACTACTGCCACAGATGGTCACCTACCGAAACTTGAACATCCATCTGCATCCCTATGACAATTTCAGTGAGTTTGTACTCTGGCGAAAAGGTCGATCTCCGGAAGAGCTTGAGTTGAATTGGCTGAGAGAGACTTTTGAGGGGAAAACACTCAAGGTCTTGGATATTGGCGCTAATTTTGGTCTCTACTCGTTGTTCTTTGCGTCAATCCTCAGCCCAGACTCTCAGATATTTGCGTTCGAGCCAAACCCTGCGCTGGCGGATCGCTTGTCTATGAACTGTGCGTTGAACGGTTTCGACAACGTCGATCTGAACACGTTCGCCATCTCGGACGAATCTGGCGACGCTGCGCTTTCGATAGAGCTTCGCGGCGATACGGCCACCAATCTGGGTGAAGGGCGATTGACGAATGACATGGCATGCGTGGACAATTCAAAATACCAACTCATTCAAGTGCAAACCCGAACACTGTTAGAGCTAAAACATCTATACGGAGCGGACTTTATCAAGCTGGATGTTGAAGGGCACGAGCCGCGCATCCTCACGCCCTTCCTTGCGGCTGCCGACGACGACGCGCTCCCGTACTATTTACAACTGGAAACTGTCAATCTCGGTACAGGTGCGAAAAGCCTGTTTGCTGCGCTGGCAGCTCGTGGATATGAAAATGCCTTTCAAACCCAACGCAATATCATCTTCAGAAGGTAGGCTGTGCATCAAGGATCACCGACCATGAACAAGCCTGGGGTCGAACCGGCATGAATGTTGGGTTGTTTTCCTGTGCAAAGAATGAAGGGCCATTCATTCTTGAGTGGGTCGCTTATCATCTGTTGATCGGGTTCGATCCGATCTTGATCTACAGCAATGATTCAACCGACGGTACGACCGAACTGCTTGATGTACTTGATAAAAACGGGGTTATTTCTCATGTCTTACAAGATCTGAAACCGGGCGATGTCCCCCAACATGAGGCCGCTGAAAAAGCCTATTTGCATCCATCGCTCATTTATGCCGATTGGTTGATGTGGCTCGATAGTGACGAATTCCTCTACTGTTCAGGTCCTAACAATCAAGTCACAGATCTGATCAATCGCCGTCATGGAAAAGCGGAAGGTATCGCGGTGAACTGGCTGATTTTCGGAGACGGGCATCATGCGACTTGGGAGCCCGGACTGATCACCCAGCGCTTTCTGAGACGCGCCGGGAGTGACCATCGCCTGCATCAGCGCTATAAGACGCTGTTTCAGACCTCCGAAAAGATACGCGGGTTCGGTATTCATCGACCCCATCTATACAAAGGGTTTCAGCAAGACGGGGGGCAATTCGTCAATGCATCCGGGCATCCCATGCATGACGATATTTATCGCTCTGGCGTGCGTCGACGACACGCATTTGGGACCGCGCCCAAAAATCTAATCTCGCACGACTGGGCGGCCGTTGTTCATTACCCGGTGAAAACGCGCGATAGTTTCGAGCTAAAGCGCCTGCGGGGTCAGGGCACTAAACCAATTGATGCACCTGACCGGTACAGCCGGTTTCGCGAACAGTATTGGAAGAAATACAATCAAAACAGTATCGTGGATGACAGAATGCTAGCGATGGGCGACAAGCTACAAGCGAAAGTGGACGCGTTGTTGGCAATTCCCAATGTCTCGCACGTACACTCACATTGCCTCAAGGTTTATGCGCAGCGTATTCTGGAGCGATCACAACATCCCACGCCTTGATTTGCAAATCGGCATAAAGATCGGAAATTTCCAATATTGCCTGAGAGATCGGGTAACTTACTTAAAAAAATCAGTTCTCGAATAGAGGTGCCAAAGATTACTAGGTCTCCGAATTTGAAACCATAGTTATAGGTGGGCGATCCAGTAATGCGCCGGTTGGTGATTTGGGGCCGGTTATGACCGCTGGCTTGATTACGCAACGATCTTTACGAACGGCATTGGCAATTATCGTTACAGATCTAGAATCGCTCGGTTGCCCGCCGGATGACATCACGTTCGGCGGACAAACATACACCCTTTACCAAAGTCTGTAGTCTCGATCGACCACTTAGCCTAAGTCAAAGATATCTGTTGGCAAAATGGCTGCAGGAATCTCAATATCAGCCATTGCTTCCTCAGGAAGAGTAAGGTCCGGCAAATCCGGCGCTTCAATGGGGAACACATGCTCAGGAAGCTCGGGCATACCGGCATCTGCAGGTGGTCCCACTTCGGGAAAATCGATGCCTATTTCGAAGAGCTTCTCGATCGCTTTCTGCGAAGGGTTTGGTCTCATGTCCGGCTTCATATCGCTTGATCCTCTGAACGGTTTGCCTGACCTGCCTCTTACTTGACGGCATTGTTGCAACTACAACACCGCGATGATGTCACAGAGAATCTAAACACGATTTGAACACATTGTTCACATTGCGTTAATTTTGTTTACAGAAGATCAACAGTTCAACTCAGTTGGGATATGATACCAATCTTCCGGAAAAATTTTTTACAAACTTGAAATTGTCATCGAGGATCGCGCTTCACCAATATCCACTGCAACGTACGGAAGTGCATTTTCAGGCACAGGGCTGTTTCAGTGACATTCCGATCGCGCAGCTCATAAACCCGTAAAATAGGCTCATAGCGGACGCGGTCTGCGTCCTTGGGTTATTCAGGCAGCAGAAGGGCGTACAACACTATGGTAAATTGAGAAAATTAGTTGATTGCCGCGATTTTTTGATGATTGGACATCGGATCAAGCCAAAGCGCTCAGGATATCTCTAAATCACACTTAATTAGTCAAATCCTGCATCGATATCATATCTTCAAACGGTGCCCATTCAGATCCGTTGTCAACATGCTTCATGTATGTCATACGCAATACTACTTTAGAGGTTTTTTATGGAACGCAGTCAGGTGGCGTCGCTATGGATTGGCAAACGCCTGAGCTTTTTAGACCTTGTTTGCCTCAAATCATTTGATGATATTGGTCAACGGGTCACATTGTTTTCGTATAGCCCAATCGAAAATTTACCTTCGTATGTCACGCAAGCCGACGCCCGAAGCGTATACGATCCAGAGCGAATTCTGCTTCAAAGAGTTGGAAACGGTTTTGTCCGGCGAAGTCCAGCACTACATTCCGACATTTTTCGACTACATCTTCTCGAGAAAACCAACTTTATTTGGACAGATACAGACGCTTACGCGCTAAAACCCCTAACAACCACGAATGGCTATCTGTTTGGAAGGGTAGGCTCAAACATTCTAAATGGCGTGCTGGCGCTGCCAAAAGACAGTAATACCCTCAAAAAGATGCTGGAATTCTCAGCAAACGATAATGAATTCCCTCCTTGGTGGGACCAGCCGACTCGTCGGAGACACCTGGAGAAGAATCTTCCTATTCAGCCTGAGTTTTTCCCTTGGGGAACATATGGTCCTCGGGCCTTGCAGTACTTTTTGGGGGAAACTGGTGAAGCAATACATGCTTCCAGAAGCGACGTATTATATCCCGTTAAAGCGCGTCACAGAGACATCTTATTGACCCGATCAGAAATCGAGATTCCTAAAAGGGCTCTTTCGATTCATCTATACTCTACCAATCTAAGAGCGGTGATCAGGCGCAATTTTGGTGGGAAAATACCCGAAGGGTGCTTTCTGCATCGATTGTGCGAGAAGCATGGTATCGATCCAAATGAGGCCCCACTTTGAGCAATTAACAGCACCGAGGAGTGCAACTGGTTATTTTACTGCGGGTTTCGCTTTGCCAAAATCCGTCGAAACACACGCCGGTATGTGTTTAGCCAACGTGCAGTCTCCAAACTTTGGTACAGCGCCTCCAGTCAAACTCTTGCATTGTCTCCAGATAAGTCTTGATTCCAAAAAAACGGTTCATGGATTTTCGTAGAAGCTTCGAGTTCGTCAAATATCACTTTTTACCGCGAACTTGGATCAAACGGCCAATATCGCTCAGCGTCAGCTAAACCGTGCTTTTACGTTTTCGAACATCTCAAAATCCATCGAGAACGCGGATTCAAGGTTCATATGATCAGTTCTCGTCAAGCTCTGTATGGCGTCTTTGGAAGAAGAAGAGTGTCCTAATGAGCTGCGGGTATCCTGCATCTCAGTTTGGATTCCAAAAATCTCATAAGAGATATGCTCCACCGCCGTATTAAGATCGTCAACGCGACCAATAAAATCGAAATCGATGAAATCAAAACTGATTTCTTTGCGTTGCGGACGCCAGTGACGGTTCAAGTCACGTGCAGTTTCGTCATGCGCAATGATGTCGAGAAAGTCTGACAATCCGAGATCGCCATCTGGTTCTCTACCAACATGCCGCAGAAACTTTTCTTTTTGACCTGGGGTTTTTAACAGATACCCAAAAAAAGCACTGAGCGTGCGCGCAGTCGGGTGACGAACGACCGAGAAGCAAAACCGCGTTCTTTCTTCTAGCGCTTCAATTGCTGACGGGACATCCAACGCCTTCCTTCCAGTCTTGATCAGCGATTTTGGCGGGTTGTGTATGCTTTTCATATCAATCTGCATTGAACCACCGGCCTGCGCATTCAACCTGTGCAGCAAAGTGGCAATAACCGTTGAACAGGCGCATTTATGATTTTTCATATACAGAAATGTACGCACCGGCGGATCAAACGCTGGCATATGAACGATTTGCAAAAAATGCCTTTGATGGTGGTAGTTTTTGAGAATATCTGAGGCACTGGGCGCGTTCGATTCCATCAAGATACCCCTTTATCCCGAGTTTTCGACCTAGTTGGTTTCAACTACTGAAAGACACCTGGAGCTTCTGAGAAACGCAGTTGCTCTGCGATATACCTCAGGAATTGCAAACTTACCTATGAGATGACCTATCGTGGGCTGCGCTTCGCCAAAATCCGCTGCAACGTCCTGCGGTGCATGTTCAGGCGGCGCGCTGTTTCCGAGACATTGCGATCACACAGCTCATACACACGCTGGATATGTTCCCATCGAACACGGTCGGCACTCATGGGGTTTTCCGGCGGCGGGGGCATTTCGTCACCCTTTGCCAACAATGCGTTGGTGATATCAGTCGCGTCGGCGGGTTTGGACAGATAATCGGTCGCGCCGATCTTGACCGCTGCGACTGCAGTGGCGATGGCTCCGTACCCGGTCAGAACCACAACCCGGCTGTCCGGGCGCTTTTCACGCAGAACTTCGACCACATCAAGCCCGTTGCCATCCTCAAGCCGCAAATCAACCACAGCATATGCGGGTGGTCGTGCGGTCGATATGGCGCGGCCTGCTGCGACAGAGCCTGCGGTCTCAACCTCGAATCCACGCTTTTCCATGGCCTTGGCCAGACGTCTCAGAAACGGCTCGTCATCATCTACCAGAAGCAGCGATTTATCGGGGCCGATTTCAAGCTGGGAACTGTCTGCCATATGTGGGTCTTTCCGCTATTTCACGCTCTTTGGCTTTAACATGAGTAATAGCAGCGCCATTCCAAAGGTCAAACCGACTGTTGCGCGTTAAATCTTGTCAAGGAAACAACCAACCTTGTCCGCCATCTGTTCGGCGGTATCATCACGCTTGAAAAATTCAAGGAAACCGTCCTCGGGCGTGACCAGGTATGTGAAAGTCGAGTGATCGACCAAGTAGTACTCATCGCTTTTGTCATGCGCTTTGTAGTAGGTTTTGTAGGCCTTGCTCGCGGCTTTGACCTGTTCGGCTGAGCCAGTCAGGGCGATCATACGATCATGCAGGTTGAACGCGTAATCATCCAATACTTCGGGCGTATCACGGTCAGGGTCAATTGAAATAAACAAGGGCGTCACCGACTGTCCGCGTTCGGCAAGCAGGTCAATCGCTTCGGCATTGCGGGACATGTCGAAAGGGCAGACATCGGGGCAGAACGTATATCCGAAATAGATCAACGTTGGTTCGGTGATCACATCCGAGTCTGTCACCGTTGCTCCCTTGCTGTTGACCAGCTCGAACGGCCCACCAATCGCGGCGCTGCCGCCTGCGATCTGGCTTGAACGGCACTGAGCAAACTTGTCATCCGAACCACCGCGTGTCAGCAGCCACATTGCACCCAGACCAACGGCCAGAACAACAGTTGCGAGTATGGCATAAAGACGGAGCATGACGGCTATCCTGAGACGAAGGTTGTTGATCGGTTCGGTCGGCACTCCTATCAACGTTGTGGGCCGACGCAATAGGACATAATCGACAGATGACAGATTCCAACACCAGCCTTTGGCGCGGGCAAGAACGCAGTACCTGGATCAGGTTGCGGACACTGATCCTGTTGCGATGGGTGGCCATCATTGGCCAGTTCACGGCAATCACTGTCGCGCAACAATACTATAATGTGCAGCTCGAGCTTGGCCTGTGTTACTTTGCCATTGGCGTTTCCGTCATGGGCAATCTGACAGCGATCCTGTTGTTCCCCGAAAACAAGCGCCTGTCCGAGTTCGAGAACTTTCTGATGGTACTGTTCGATCTGCTGCAACTGTCGATACTGCTCTATTTGACTGGCGGGCTTAACAATCCTTTTGCGCTACTGTTGATCGGGCCGGTGACGATTTCAGCCAATGTGATGAGCACACGTTCAACCCTGATCATCGGCAGCGTTGCGGTGATCCTGACAACATTGCTGGCACAGTTTCACCTGCCGCTGCGTACCAATCTGGGCCTTGTTTTGGATATCCCTGACATATTGTTGTTCGGAAATTGGGCCGCAATCATCATCGCCATTGTATTCATCGGCGCCTATTCCCATCGTATCAGCTCAGAAGTGCAGTCGATGTCCGAGGCGCTGTCGGCCACGCATATGGCACTGGCGCGCGAACAAAAGCTCACCGATCTTGGCGGTGTCGTCGCGGCCGCTGCGCATGAACTGGGCACACCTTTGGCCACAATCAAGCTGGCCAGTTCGGAATTGATCGAAGAGCTGGACGATCGCCCCGAACTGAAAGAAGACGCGGCTTTGATCCGTGAGCAGGCTGATCGTTGCCGCGATATATTGCGTGACATGGGACGGGCCGGAAAAGATGACCTTCACCTCCGGCAGGCCCCGTTGTCGACGGTGATCCACGAATCCGCAGAACCTCATATCAACCGGGGCAAGCAGGTACATTTCGAAGAGAAGCCGGTTGCCGACGGCGATGTTCAGCAACCCTCAATTCTGCGCAAGCCCGAGATCATTCACGGATTGCGCAATTTAATCCAGAATGCTGTGGATTTTGCACGGGCAAATGTCTGGATCGAGGCTGAATGGACCTCGGATCAGATCAGTGTTTCGATAATGGATGACGGTCGCGGATACCCCTCACACATTATCGGACGAATTGGCGATCCGTTCATGCGCCGCCGTCGGGCCGACCGCAGCAGCCGGCCCGAATATGAAGGCATGGGGCTTGGATTGTTCATTGCCAAAACCCTGCTCGAGCGCAGTGGCGCCGAGCTTTACTTTGCCAATGGCGCAGACCCGTATCAGACTTTGACAGATCAGCAGGAACGCAAAGGGGCAATCGTCAAGGTTATCTGGCCGCGCAAACTGATTGATGCGCAAACAGGCGACACGCCAGTCCCCTCAGGTGCAAACCAACCCTTCCAGATCTAAGTTAAGATCCCGTTAACTATTGCCCTTCATACAGGCTCGGGTTGATTTGACAGGGACGTTGAATAATGGCCGACTGGATCATTCTGGCCGCTATCAGCATGGTATCGGCCTGTTTTGCCATATTGTGGTTGTTGCCTCGGCACCAGAAATCGTTTGTAGATTACGGGCTGTCGTCGCCCGGATCGCTATTTGATGTGGTCTTCCTTTTCGATGGGGACAGGTTGATCAGCCACTCTGACATCGCATTGGCCGGATATGAGTCCGTCACCAACTGGTCTGATCTGCATAGGCTGCTTCAGCGTGACTATCCCTCTTTCCCAGAAACACCCGAACTCGTTCGGGCTCGGGGACATCTGGTTGTATCCGCTATTGATTGCACAGTTGACCGCGAAGTCTCATGTGAATGGATAGATGGAGTGATCCGCGTCCAGTTGCGCGATCTGAAGGGCGCTGTATCGGCAAAGCGCGCCGACCCGAATGACCCGACCCGTTTAGCGATGGATCAAGCACCTTACCCGGTATGGCTGTCGGGCGAATGCAACACGGTGCGTTGGTGTAACGCGGCCTATGTTTCTCTGGCTCGGAAGATCTCGGGGCCGGATGCGGATTTGACAAAACCGGTTTTTCCACTGCTTTCAGACGAGGCGCAACTGGGCCGGAAATCCCGTGTCTCGGTTCAGATCAAAGACAGTGAATCCAGATTGTGGTTTGATCTGACCCGTGTTGCCCAAGACCAGGGTCAGTTGTGTTATGCCGTCGATATCAACGCGATTGTTGAGGCGGAAACTGTACAGCGCAAATTCGTGCAGACGATGACCAAAACCTTTGCCCAACTCTCAATTGGCCTGGCTATTTTTGACCGTAACAGCCAGTTGGCTTTGTTTAATCCTGCACTGATTGATCTGACCTCACTGCCGCCGGATTTTCTGAGCCTTCGCCCCAGTCTGTCCAGCTTTTTTGACCGGTTGCGCGATCAGCATATGATGCCAGAGCCAAAAAATTACCGAAGCTGGCGGCGTCAGATGAATGATCTGCTGGAGGCAGCCCAGGATGGAAACTATCAGGAAACTTGGTCATTACCTTCAGGCTCAGTCTACTCTGTTAGCGGACGCCCGCACCCGGATGGTGCTGTGGCCTTTCTGTTCGAAGATATCACCGCCGAAATTACGTTGACGCGCAGGTTCCGCGCTGAGATGGATTTGATGCAGTCCATTCTGGACAAGCTTGCTGATGCGATCGCTGTCTTTTCGGATGACGGGACGCTGGCAACGACGAACTATGCCTACCAGTCGATGTGGGGTGACAGCGGCGAGGTCGGGTTTGAGCCTACTACTGTTCTTGAAATCACCCGCCAGTGGCAGGAACATTGCGCCGCCACTCCAATCCTTGGCGAGATCCGGGAATTTGTAACCACGCGCGAGAACCGGGCCGAATGGTCAGGCGAACTGACCCTAAAATCGGGCAGTACAATGACCTGCACAGTCAGTCCCATGCAAAACGGGGCAACCATCGTTCGCTTCACCTCAGACAGTGCCGTTGAAAACATCGCGCAGCAGCAAAAAATCAGCGCCTGAACCGGTTGCGGCCAATCCGACGTAGGTTCATTGTGGCGCCATGAATGCGCCGCTGAAATTGACTCTAAAATCCCCTCAGGACACTGCGGAAATCGCCACCCGATTGGGGGGTGCATTGCAACCGGGCGACACCATCCTGCTTGAAGGTTCGATCGGCAGCGGCAAAACCCATTTCGCACGCGCTCTGATCCAGTCGACATTGATCAAGCCTGAGGATGTACCCTCACCAACTTACACACTGGTTCAGGTCTATGAGACGCGGATCGGGGAAATTTGGCACTCTGATCTCTATCGGCTTGCATCCGTGGAAGAGATTGAAGAGTTGGGGTTGGTCGACGCATTTGACACCAGCATCTGCCTGATCGAGTGGCCCGAAAAACTGGGTCCGTTGTCCCCACAATCGGCCTTGCTTGTTCATTTCGCAACCGACCCCGACGATCAGGACACCCGGCAAGTTTCACTTACATGGTCGGACCCAAAATGGAGCACCAGGCTGGAGATGATCCAATGACAAACCGGGCCATTTTGGCAGAAGCATTGATCGCGCAGACCCCATGGAGCGGTGCACAACATGCACCCTTGGCCGGCGATGCCTCGAACCGCCGGTACGAGCGCTTGACCGATCCCGCCACTGGCCGCACAGCGGTTCTAATGGACGCCCCACCCGACAAAGGGGAGTCGGTCGAACCTTTCGTACGCATGTCGGAGTATTTGCGTTCAATCGGGCTGAGTGCGCCAGAAATCTATGCAGAAGACAGCGAATACGGATTTCTTCTGCTCGAAGATTTGGGCGACGCTCTGTTTGCCCGCGTCTTGCGAGACGATCCAACGCTTGAACGCACCCTGTATGACGTGGCAACCGATGTTCTGGTTCATCTTCACGCGGCCCACACTCTTTCGCTCGACAGCTATGATCCTGCTCTGATGACTGAGCTTGCGGCGCTTTCTTTCACCAAATACGCTCAAGGCATTCAAGGGTCGCATGATGAAGAAGCTCGCACCCGGTTCGAGCTTCGCTTTGCCGATATCCTGCACCGCGAAACCGGCGGGACACGGGTTGTTGTACAACGCGATTATCACGCAGAAAATCTGATCTGGCTGCCTGATCGAGACGGTCTGGCGCGTGTAGGGCTGCTGGATTTCCAAAGCGCGATGTTAGGGCATCCCGCCTATGATTTGATGTCGCTGCTGCAGGATGTGCGTCGCACGGTCCCTGTCGGCATCGAGATGCGGATGATCGACCGTTATATCACTGCAACCGGTGTTGACGGGCACGATTTCCGTACCGCTTATGCGGTTCTGGGCGCACAGCGCAACCTGCGTATTCTGGGTGGATTTGCGCGGCTGGCAATAGATTATGGTAAACCACATTACGTCGACCTGATCCCCGCTGCCTGGGCCCATTTGAGGCGCGATCTGGAGCATCCGGCGCTGGTTCCCGTGGCGGATCTTTTGCGCAGCGCCCTGCCCGAACCAAGCCCGGAGAACCTTGCAAAGCTGAGGTCGCAATGACCGCTACACCCCAAGCTGCAATGCTGTTTGCTGCCGGTTTCGGCACCCGTATGGGGGCCTTGACCAAAGACCGGCCAAAGCCATTGATTAAGGTCTCCGGGCGACCTTTGATCGACCATGCGTTGGATTTGGTCGATGCGCTGAGACCATTACGTGTTGTCGCCAACCTGCATTATCGCGCCGACCAGATTGCCGATCATCTGACGGGCCACGACGTGGCGCTGTCGCTCGAAGAGCCGCGCATTCTGGACACCGGTGGCGGGTTGCGCGCAGCGTTGCCGCTGCTTGGTCCCGAGCCGGTCTTCACCCTGAATAGCGATGCGATCTGGGCCGGACCAAACCCGCTGAAATTGCTCAGGGATCACTGGGATCCAAATGAAATGGATGCGCTTCTAATGTGCATTCCGGTCGGACAGGCCCTTGGTCATGCCGGTCCGGGTGATTTTACTCAGGACAGCACCGGGCGGATCACCCGAGGCGCAGGTCTGATATATGGCGGGGCTCAGATAATCAAAACCGACGGGCTGCGTGACATCAATGAGGACGTGTTTTCCTTGAACCTGTTGTGGGATCAAATGCTGCGGCATAATCGCCTATTTGCACTGTCCTACCCCGGTCGTTGGTGCGATGTGGGGCATCCCGAAGGTATTGATCTGGCCGAAGGGCTGATTGCCGATGTTTGAGCCCAGCGCCCTGCCCCGGGTCTTCGCGGTCCCTCCGGGAGCGGATTTCCCCAAGGTGCTGGTCGACGGGCTGCATGAGCGATTTGAGGGGCTGCCGCCCGAAGCGCTGGCCCGGGTTCAACTGGTGATCAACACCCGCCGCATGGCACGCCGGGTGCGCGATCTGTTTGATCAAGGACCGCCCTGCTTACTCCCGCGGTTATCTTTGGTTACCGACCTGGGCGAAAGCGCGGATCTCGCGCAGATCCCGCCCGCAATTCCACCCTTGCGTCGCAGGCTGGAATTGACGCAGCTGATTGCCAAATTGCTGGATCAACAACCCGATCTGGCCGCGCGTTCTTCGCTTTTTGATCTGTCCGACAGCCTTGCCGCGCTGATTGACGAGATGCAGGGTGAGGGCGTCTCACCCGAGGCGATCAGGCAACTGGACGTCAGCGACATGTCCGGCCATTGGGCCCGGGCACAAGCATTTATCGGCATCGCAGATCAGTTCATGGAGTCTGGCGCAGATACACTTGACGCGCAGGCCCGGCAGCGCCGCGTGGTCGAAAACCTGATCGCGCGCTGGCAGATCTCGCCGCCTGAACATCCGGTTATATTGGCGGGCTCTACAGGATCACGCGGAACCACCTTAATGCTGATGCAGGCCGTCGCGCGCCTGCCGCAAGGGGCCCTGGTGTTGCCAGGCTATGATTTCGACCAGCCCGAGCATGTCTGGAGCAATCTGGATGACGCCCTGACCTCCGAGGATCATCCGCAATATCGATTCCGCAAACTGATGCTCGGGCTTGGGCTTGGTCCCGATCAAATTCAGCCTTGGACCCCGGATCAGGCGCCCTCACCTGCGCGTAACAAGCTGATCTCACTTGCCTTGCGCCCTGCCCCGGTGACTGACGCCTGGATGACCGAGGGTCCTCACCTTGCTGATCTGAATGGTGCAACTAAGGATGTCACGCTGATCGAAGCGTCTTCTCCTCGGGCTGAGGCATTAGCCATTGCGCTGCGCCTTCGTCAGGCCGCAGAAACCGGGCAAACCGCCGCGCTCATAACGCCTGACCGGATGTTGACACGTCAGGTCAGCGCCGCGTTGGACCGGTGGAATATCCTGCCCGATGACAGCGCGGGCTTACCGCTACAATTGTCTCCACCCGGTCGGTTTTTGCGCCATGTCGCTGGGTTGTTCGCGCGCCGTCTGGATGGTGAGGCATTGCTGACACTGCTCAAGCATCCACTTTGCCATGATGGCGGCGACCGGGGCGCCCATCTGCTACACACCCGCGATCTGGAACTCGACCTGCGCCGCCACGGCCCGCCCTTTCCCGACAGTGTGAGCCTGACAGCCTTTGCTATTCGCAACGAAGCGCCCGAAGACTGGGTTCGCTGGGTGATCGATGCATTCTGCGATCAATACCGGCCACAGGAGCAACCACTGTCGGACTGGGTCGCGCAACTTCGCACACTGGCCGAAACAATCTCGGCGGGTACCACCGGTGAACCGGGTACATTGTGGGACAAGAATGCCGGCCAAAAGGCGCTTGCGGTAATGGCAGCACTGGAGGGCGAGGCACACCACGGTGGCGCGATGACCGCCCATGATTTTGCGGATCTTCTGGGCGCGTTATTGGCAGGTGAGGAGGTTCGCGACCGTGATGCGCCCCATCCGTATCTGATGATCTGGGGTACACTTGAAGCGCGCGTACAGAGCGCAGATCTTTTGATACTGGGCGGCCTGAACGAAGGCAGCTGGCCTGAGGCTGCGACACCCGATCCCTGGTTGAACCGACAGATGCGCAACGAAGCGGGGCTTCTGCTGCCCGAGCGCCGGATCGGCTTATCCGCGCATGACTTCCAACAAGCTGCAGGTGCACCGGAGGTGGTTCTGACCCGCGCGATCCGCTCGGATGACGCGGAAACCGTACCCTCTCGCTGGCTAAACCGCATGACCAACCTTTTGCAGGGCTTGCCTGAACAAGATGGAACCGATGCTTTGGCGGCAATGCGCGCGCGTGGCCAAAAATGGTTGGATTGGGCAGAAACACTGGAACATGCGCCCCAAATTGCAGCGGCTCACCGACCGTCACCACGTCCGCCCGTCGCAGCACGTCCGCGACGACTATCGGTGACCGAGATCAAGCGTCTGATCCGCGATCCTTACGCCATCTACGCCCGACACGTTTTGCGCCTGAAGCCTCTGGACCCGTTAGTACAGGCTCCGGACGCGCTGTTACGTGGCATCGTTATCCACGAGGTGCTGGAACAGTTCGTTCGCGACAGTGTGCTGGATCCGGCGTTGCTGAACCGTGAAAACTTCCTGAAACGGGCCGAAGCCCTGCTGCTGCAACACGTTGCATGGCCAACAGCGCGAAAGCTGTGGTTGGCACGGCTAGAGCGGATCACCGACAGTTTTCTATCCGCCGAGATTCACCGCCGCACCGATGGTGGGCCGGTGGCCTTTGAAGTTGGAATGCGTCTAGCGCTGGCCCCGTTGGACTTCACCATTGCCGGACGCGCAGATCGGATCGATCGAAGCGGACAGGGGACTTTGCGGATCATCGACTACAAAACCGGAACCCCGCCAACGGAAAGCCAGCAGGCAAAATTTGACAAACAACTGCTGATCGAAGCCGCAATGGCCGAACAGGGCGGTATCGAGGGGTTCGACCCGCTTCCCGTTGCGCAGGCGATTTTCATCGGTATGGGCGGCACCTACAAAGAGGTACCCGCGCCCTTGCAGAAAGAGCCGACCGACAAGGTACTGGCCGAACTGAAAGAGCTCATATCTGCTTATTTAGAACCTGATCAGGGGTTCTCGTCACGCCGGATGCTACACAAGGATACGGATGTCGGGGATTATGATCATCTCGCCCGTTTCGGAGAGTGGGATCGGTCGGCAGAAACCGCACCGGAGGACCTGACATGAGCGCCCGCAATGATGCCACCGAACGGCAAGTTCAGGCCGCGCGCCCCGACGCGTCAACCTGGTTGGCAGCCAATGCGGGCTCGGGCAAGACCCGGGTGCTGACCGACCGGGTCGCGCGGCTGTTGTTGGATGGCGTCCAGCCGCAGCACATCCTTTGCTTGACCTACACCAAGGCCGCCGCCAGCGAGATGCAAAATCGTCTGTTCAAGCGTCTTGGTAAATGGGCGATGCTGGGCAACTGCGCCCTTCAGGAAGAACTGGTTGAACTCGGTGTTCCGGGTGTGATCGATCCCAACCGTTTGGCACAAGCGCGCACCTTGTTTGCCCGCGCCATCGAAACACCTGGCGGCTTGAAGATCCAAACGATCCACTCCTTCTGCGCCTCTTTGCTTCGACGCTTCCCGCTTGAGGCTGGGGTCAGCCCGCAGTTCGCCGAAATGGAAGATCGGGCCGCCGCCCTGCTGCGCGAAGAGATCATTGAGGATTTTGCCGAAGGTCATCAGGCCGCACTGATCGAGGATGTGGCCCGTTTTGTGACAGATACCGGCTTTGACAAACTAACCGCCGCCGTGGCGCAGAGGCGAAACCAGTTTGAGGAAGTTCTGCATTGGCCGGACTTATTGCAACGTTTTGATCTGCCACAAGGATTTGATGAACAATCCTTGCTGCAAAGCGTATTTCTGGGTGGAGAAGTCGACCTGATCCAGTCCATCTTACCTGCCCTGAAAGAGAGCGGCGGAAACAACGCCAAAGCTGCCGACAAGCTTATGGGCTTTGTCGATGCGCGGCTGAACGACCTCGCTGTGCTGGAAAGCGTATTGCTTACAGGTAAGGCCGCAAAAGAACCGTTTACAGCTAAGATCAACAGTTTCCCCACCAAGGCGTTACGCGAAGGGGTGTTGGCCGACAGATTGCCCCAGCTTGAGGCCCTCATGTTGCGGGTAGAGGCCGCGCGGGAACAGAGGCTGGCGTTGATGGCTGCGCAGAAAACCCACGTTTTACATCGTTTTGCTGCCGCTTTCCTGCCTGAATACGAGCGGCGAAAACAGCTGCGGGGTTGGCTGGACTTTGATGATCTGATCCTGCGCGCTCGGCAGGTGTTAAATGACCCGGCGGTGGCGGAATGGGTGCTGTACCGGCTTGATGGCGGCATCGATCACATTCTGGTGGACGAGGCGCAGGACACCAGTCCAGATCAATGGGATGTGATCGAGAAACTGGCGCAGGAATTCACCAGCGGGGAAGGGGCCCGATCCGGGGTTGAGCGCACGATCTTTGTTGTTGGAGACAAGAAGCAATCGATCTATTCCTTTCAGGGCGCCGACCCGCAAGCCTTTGACCGGATGCAGGCCGAATTTGGGCGAAAGCTGCGAGAATCAGGCTCTAAACTGTGGGATTCAACGCTGGAGTATTCGTTCCGCTCATCCAGTGCGATCCTAGGGCTGGTCGATATCCTGTTCGAAAACCGTGCCGAGGCCGGGTTCCACAAGGACTCGCTGCACCGTGCCTTCAAGGCCGATCTACCCGGTCGTGTTGACCTGTGGCCTGTGGTCGAAAAGGTCGAGGAGGAGGAAGATACTGATTGGACCGACCCGGTCGACCGACCCGGCGCACGGCATCATACGGTTATTCTGGCAGAGCAGGTGGCCCGGTCGATCCGGGACATGATCGATGACGGCGCGACAATACCCGACGATGGAGAAACTCAAGGCACCAATATTCGCCGCAAGGTTCAGCCCGGCGACTTTCTGATCCTGGTCCAGCGCCGTTCGGACCTGTTTGCAGAGATCATTCGTGCCTGCAAAGCTGCTGATCTGCCCATTGCGGGCGCTGACCGCCTAAAAGTAGGCGCGGAGCTGGCGGTCAAAGATCTTGCCGCGTTGCTAAGTTTTCTGGCCACACCCGAGGACAACTTGTCACTGGCCACGGTCCTTAAGTCCCCTTTGTTCGGCTGGTCCGAACAGCAATTGTTCGATCTGGCCCATCGCAGGGAAGAACCCTATCTTTGGGCCGCGCTACGCAATCGTGCCGAGGAATTCCCGGATACGCTTGCAGTTCTGAACGATCTGCGCGGGCAAACCGACTTTCTCCGCCCTTATGACCTGATCGAGCGTATTCTGACGCGTCACGGCGGGCGTCGCAAACTGCTGGGCCGGCTAGGGGCCGAGGCAGAGGACGGTATCAACGCATTGCTGTCACAGGCACTGGCCTATGAAGGGACGGATATTCCCAGCCTCACCGGCTTTCTGCTCTGGATGCAAACCGATGACCTTGAGATCAAGCGCCAGATGAGCGGTGTCGGCAACATGATCCGAGTGATGACCGTTCATGGCTCGAAAGGGCTGGAAGCACCGATCGTGATTTTGCCCGACACTGGCAAACGGCAGCCGCCGCGCGATGCCGAGATCATGATGGCAGGGGATACCCCCTTGTGGAAAGTGCCCTCTGATACCTCACCCTCACTGATTGCTACGGCGCGTGAAGAAGCTCGAAGGCGCGAGGAGAATGAACGGCTGCGTCTTCTATATGTGGCTCTAACGCGAGCAGAAAAGTGGTTGATAGTCGCCGCAGCCGGAGATGTGGGTAAAGATGTCAGCAGCTGGTATCAAATGGTCGAGGCCGCGATGGCGCGCGCAGGGGCCAGTCAGATCCCCGGTTCCCAGACACTCCGGCTGGCGCATGGAGACTGGGACGCACTGCCTGTTGTTGAGCATGACAGCCTCCAAAAAATCGAACAAAACCTGCCGGAATTTTTTTATCACCCAGCGCCGCCAGCACCAACGCCAGTTGAAACCTTAAGCCCTTCTGATCTGGGGGGGGCCAAGGCTCTGCCCGGAGATGCCGGGCAGGATGAAGAGGCGGCGAAACTCCGTGGAACGCGGCTGCACCTATTGCTGGAACATCTACCCGCTGTTGCTCGGGAGCAATGGACGCATCTTTGCACACGGCTGTTGGCCGATTTGCAGGATGTGGAACGCCAGGAGTTGCTGAACGAAGCCGAGGCCGTCCTGATCGCCGATCATCTGAAACCGGTATTTGCACCGGATGCACTGGCCGAGGTCCCGGTCTCCGCCGATTTAGACGGCGCCCGAATGCACGGGGTGATCGACCGATTGATCGTTACCGATACGGACGTTCATGTGATTGATTTCAAATCAAATGCGACTGTTCCGGACAACCCTGAAACCTGCCCCGAGGGGTTGTTGCGCCAGATGGGGGCCTATGCAAATGCCCTGTCGCAAATATTTCCCAGGCACCAGATCCACACCGCAATACTATGGACCCGCACTGCACATCTCATGTGGCTGCCACACGATATAGTGACAGAGGCCCTGAGGCGTAGCGCTATATCTTGACCTCCTCCCGAACGGCACCTACGTTCTCAACCCAAGCATTCCCATTCAGGAGACAGACATGTCGACCGTTGCCGTAACCGACGATACCTTTGACGCCGAAGTCAAGAATTCTGATATCCCCGTCGTGGTGGATTTCTGGGCCGAGTGGTGCGGCCCCTGCAAGCAGATCGGCCCCGCTCTGGAAGAGCTAGCCAGTGAATATGGCGGCAAGGTGAAGATTGCCAAAGTGGACGTTGACAGCAACCCGAACGCGGCGGCTGCCATGGGCGTACGCGGCATCCCGGCGCTGTTCATCTTCAAAGATGGGCAGGTCGTTTCAAACCGTGCGGGCGCTGCACCCAAAGCGGCACTGCAAAGCTGGATCGACGAGTCGATCTGAGCCGGTGTGAACCAATTGCATCAAAGGCGTCTCATGCGGGACGCCTTTTTTGGTTGACCGCACGGATGTGCTGATCTGACGGGAACAAGAAATGGGAAAAACACGAGTTCTGGTAGAATTCGGATTGGGCACGTCGTTGCGGCGTGAGGACTATACCGAGGCGGCGTTGCGCGCCATCAAAGATGCACTCTGGCATAACTCGGTGAACATGGCAGAGCTGTTCGGGTTTCCGAAAGAAGCCATGATTATTGATGCCGAGATTGGCGTCCAACAACCAGACCAGGTAGATACCGAAGCGCTGAAAGCTGTATTTCCATACGGCCAACCGAATATCACGGTAACGCAAGGCGGCTTGGATATTGAAAAGTCCCACATCGAGGGCCGCACGGTGATCGCCAATGCGGCGATCATTGTGTCTTTTGACATGGAGCCCGCGCAATGACCGAGAAACGCATCATTCTGGAGATGGGAACCGGCAATGACCTCTATGGTCAGGACTATACCAAGGCCGCGCGCCGCGCTGTTCAGGACGCACTGCACCACTCGTCAATCACATTGTTCTCTAAGCTGGGCATCAGCCACGAAGAGATGCGCGTTGAGGTCACGATTGGAGTGCAGCGGCCCGAGGCGGTTGATTGTGATCTTGTCGCATCTGATCTTCCGCGGGGGCGCGCTTCGGTCCGTGCCGTCAAAGGCGGGCTGGATGTCGAGGACGCCGGGGCAGGCACGCTTCATGTTGTCGCCACCGCTGCGGTTGAGGCATATCTGCCTGATCTGGCGGGTAAATTCGTCAAGAGCTGAAAAAGAAAAAGCCGCTCGTTTGAGCGGCTCATCTTACGTCTAATTCTGATCCTAGATCAGAACTTGGTGATGTCGGCACGGTTCAGGCCAATATCATCCAGTTGCTCATCGCTCAGACGCGCCAGTTCATTGCGGGTCTTGCGAGATTGATACCATTCGACAACATTTTCGAATGAGTGGGAGAATACGTCCACTGCGTGCAGGATGGTGACTGCTCCGAGCGGCGCATGGGTTTTTGCGACAGCGTTTGCCATGTGCGTAGTCCTTTTTAACAGAAACAGCCGACCCGTTGTCGGTTGTGAGCCTCATGTAACTCCGGCGGCTGAGTCTCACAAATGCTGACTCAACAGTCCCGGTTTGCATTTTCTGCATATCTTTTGGGCGGTTTGAGAACTGGTTGCGCAGAACCCGTGCCCGGCCCATATATGGCAGCACGGATAACGGAGGCATTCATGGCAGACAGCGATTTTCCCGGATGGCACGGCACCACCATTATTGGCGTCAAGAAGGGCGGGCAGGTTGTCATCGCCGGGGACGGGCAGGTCAGCCTGGGCCAAACCGTGATCAAGGGCACCGCGCGAAAAGTACGTCGCCTGACACCGGGCGGGTTTGAGGTGGTCGCCGGGTTTGCCGGATCTACAGCGGATGCGTTCACGCTGCTGGAACGGCTGGAAGCCAAGCTTGAGGCAACACCCGGCCAACTGGCCCGCGCTTCGGTCGAGTTGGCCAAGGACTGGCGCACCGACAAATACCTGCAAAAGCTTGAGGCAATGCTGATTGTAACCGACGGCAAGGATCTGCTCGTGATCACCGGGGCAGGGGATGTGCTTGAGCCCGAACATAACGTGGCCGCCATCGGGTCGGGTGGCAACTTTGCCCTCGCAGCGGCTCGTGCGATGATGGACAGCGACAAACCGGCCGAAGATGTGGCGCGCGAAGCCATGGCAATTGCGGCGGATATCTGTGTCTACACAAACGGCAACCTGACTGTCGAAACGATTTAAGACGTTCTGCGTTTTAGCCAAAAGCAATGGATCGAAATGCGCGTTCGACCGAAGGGAGGGGCGGCGTATTTCGATTCAAATCAAACGCAAACGACTCAGGCTAACAGCGCTTTGATCTCTTTCCCTTTCCAACGCATGTGCATCCCGATCAGACCCATCAGCGCGGTCACGATTACGATGTAGTAGGGCACGCGGATATCGATGCTCATCAATCCGCCTCCAATCAGGGACATGATGCCGCCTGCCAGGCAGAACACGGCTGTGGTTACGCCCATAACCCAGCCTTGATCCGTTTCGGAAACGCTGGATGAGAACAAGCCCAGCAGTGTCGGGTAGGACACGCCGAAGAAGAAATAGAAGAAGAAGACCGGGATAAAGCTCAGCACACCGCTTGGGCTGAAGGCAAAGCCAAAGCCGCAGATCACCATAACCACCAATGATGTATAGATGATCTGGTGCTTGCTGAATCGTTCCTGTGCAGGCTTCACAAGGAAGGTGCTGGAGAAGGCTAGCGCAACGCCAATCACCACCATCGCCATGCTACCTCCGATCACGCCATAGCCCCACGCGCTGGTCAGGAAGTTGTCGACGAACACATAGAAAGTGACGTTGGCAACCATGAACAGCGCATAGACGGGCATGATTTTCAGAACCAACGGGTGCTCACGGACAGCTATAAGACTATCGGTGATGTCACGGGGACGGAAGACAAAGGGTTCGCGCTCGGTCCTGGTATCCTTGAAGAATGTGGTCACGAGGAAGATCGCGATCAGGACCAGAACAAACGCCCCGTAGAAAGGTGTCTTTAACGTCGCTGCACTGCCCAGCAAGGCGGCATCCGACAGGACCGCGCCGATAATCGGGCCACCCACAAGGCCAAAGCTGACGCCGGTCACGATGTAGCCCATGTTGCGATCTCGGTCAGCTGCATCCGTGCTGCCGTCAATCATTGCAGCCTGCGCAATCGGCTGATTGCCAGCGGTAAATCCGGTGATCGACCGGCCAATGATCAGTAAAAGCAAGCTGTTCATATAAAGCGCGGCGATGGTCAGGGCGTAGCCGACCAGCGCTCCGGTCAGGCAAACCAGAAGGGCATTCTTGCGCCCGATGGAATCTGAGACTTTCGAGACATAGACCACCCCCAGAAACCAAGACAGAAAGAAGCAGCCGATCACCAGACCATAATAGAAATGCCGGGTGCCCATGGCCGTGCTTTCCGGCAGAAAGCCCGACTTTGTTTCCATGATCAGAGAGTTGATTATGGGAAACACCAACCCCTGTCCGATCAGGTCAACAAAGACCACGAACAGCAAGGTAATCTTGGCAATCTTGGTCATAAAAACGCCCCCAGTTCCAATATCTTGGGGCGAGTGTAACAGACAGTTGCGCTGTTACCTAACGGCGTGTCAGAGGCCAGAAACTCCGACCTCTGACAGTCGTGATTACTTCAGCGAAGCGACGCCCAGCGGGACACCAGCAACCTCGCACCAGATGTAGACTTCGTTATAGCCCGACAGATCCATGGTTGGCGGAACGGCATAGGATTGCTTGCCAGTCAGGTGCAGCAGCGCGCCTAGCTTGCTATCGGGCGCATATGTGCCGTCCTTGCCAAACGCAACGCGTGGGTCCGGGCCGCCATCCAGCGAAAAGTCCTGACCCAGTTCAACGATGTAACGTTCGCCGTCTTTGACCAGCTTCACCGAACCAGTGGTGATGTGGTTCGAGCGACCTTCGAATGTGCCATTCTTTTTGGCGCCGCCGGCCAGGGCAGAGGTCGTGCCGGCCAGGGTCAGCGCTGCGCCTGTAGCTGCAGCTTTCACAAAAAGCGAACGACGAGTCATCATGATGAGGTATCTCCGTAAAATGATGCGGACTGGGGTGTCCGTCGCAAAGGGTTATGCAGCAGTTGCCGCATGATTGACGATTCACATCGCCACGAATTTCCGTGTGCTGTCTGTGAGTTGCCGTGATCTTTCCGTGATCGGCTTGTGTTTTCGCGCCGTATGATTAGGTTCCGCAGCGAAACATACGGATAGAACACTTATGACCGACCTGACCCCGCGCGAGATTGTCTCGGAACTGGACCGCTTTATCATCGGGCAGAAAGACGCAAAACGCGCCGTCGCCGTGGCGCTGCGCAACCGCTGGCGGCGCAAACAGTTGCCGGATGATATCCGCGACGAGGTCTATCCGAAAAACATCCTGATGATCGGTCCCACCGGCGTTGGCAAAACAGAAATCAGTCGCCGTTTGGCCAAACTGGCCCGCGCGCCGTTTATTAAGGTTGAAGCCACCAAATTCACCGAGGTTGGCTATGTCGGCCGTGATGTTGAACAGATCGTGCGCGATCTGGCCGATGCTGCGATCCTGCAAACCCGCGAATTCATGCGGGAAGATGTCAAAGCCCGCGCCCATCAGGCGGCCGAAGATCGCGTGATCGAAGCGATTGCAGGCACCGACGCCCGCGAAGCCACGCGTGAGATGTTCCGCAAGAAGCTTAAGGCCGGCGAGCTTGACGATACCGAGATCGAATTGGAGCTGTCCGATACCTCAAGCCCGATGCCAATGTTCGACGTTCCGGGCCAACCCGGCAGTCAGATGGGGATGATGAATCTGGGCGATATATTCGGCAAAGCCTTCGGTGGTCGCACGGTCAAGAAGCGCATGACCGTCGCCGAAAGCTACGATGCCCTGATCGGGGAAGAAGCCGACAAGCTGCTAGACGACGAAACCGTCACCCGCGTGGCGTTGGAGTCCGTCGAACAGAACGGCATCGTGTTTCTGGATGAGATCGACAAGGTCTGCGCCCGCTCGGACGCGCGCGGTGGCGATGTCAGCCGGGAAGGGGTTCAGCGCGACCTGCTGCCGCTGATTGAAGGAACCACAGTCAGCACCAAACATGGACCGGTGAAAACCGACCATATCCTGTTCATTGCATCCGGCGCGTTCCATATCGCCAAGCCTTCCGACCTGTTGCCGGAACTTCAGGGTCGACTGCCGATCCGCGTGGAACTGCGAGCGCTGACCGAAGAAGACTTCGTGCGCATTCTGACCGAAACCGATAATGCGCTGACCCTCCAGTACACCGCCCTGATGGGTACCGAAGAGGTCACGGTCAGCTTCACCGAAGACGGAATCGCAGCCTTG
Organism: Ruegeria sp. YTSA064; assembly: GCF_059610325.1. Taxonomy (NCBI): domain Bacteria; kingdom Pseudomonadati; phylum Pseudomonadota; class Alphaproteobacteria; order Rhodobacterales; family Roseobacteraceae; genus Ruegeria; species Ruegeria sp. YTSA064. The sequence continues at coordinate 122,476 of NZ_JBXWNK010000014.1, read as the reverse complement.
GCCCGGATCGCCGCTGATGTGAATCAGAGCATTGAAAATATCGGTGCGAGGCGGCTGTACACAGTGATGGAGCGCGTGTTCGAAGAGCTTTCATTCACCGCGCCGGATCAGGCAGGTGCCGAGATTACGGTTGATGCGGGTTTTGTGGACGCCAATCTAGGTGAACTGACAAAATCGACCGACCTCAGCCGTTACGTTCTGTAACAGATGCCAGCCGGTTTTTGCCGGTAATCTGCATCCTCAGACTGGACGCTGAGCGGGAATAAGGTAGCGTGGCCCTGTAACTGCTTAGTAGGGGCAGACAGTGCTGCGCTATTTGATCATCATCGCGAACCTGTGCCTGCTGGCCGCCTGCGTGGACCGCTCGATAACCGAGATAACGCCCAAAGCGCTGAAGGTCGGTACCCCTGCAACGGTCTTTGCAGCGACGACCCGTGCGCGCGACATGGATGGTAGCTATGGCGCAAAACGCGCCGAGGCTTTGCGGTATCTTGAGATGACCGTCTCGATCCCGCCGTCGCACACGCCGGGTGACCTAAATTTCTCCTACGCGAACCCGAATCCGAACAAACAGTTTGTTGTAGCGGATGTTACCGAGTTTTCAGGTCCGCAAGATCTAAAGACCCGGTTGCGTGGTGTGGATGATGTGGTGATCTTTGTCCACGGCTATAACGCAACGCAAACCGAAACTGCCTTTCGTGCAGCCCAGCTAAGCCATGATATCGGTATCCCCGGAACCACTCTGATCTATTCCTGGCCCAGCCAGGCGCGCGGAACAGGATATGCCTATGATCTGGACAGTATGCTGTTTGCCCGCGATGGGTTGGAGCAGACGATCCGGCTGCTCAAATCAATGGGCGTCAAACGGGTTATCCTAATCGCGCATTCGATGGGCAGTGCATTGTCGATGGAAATGATGCGGCAAGCCGAACTGCGTGAACCCGGCTGGTCAAACCGCAATCTGGAGGGGGTTATCCTGATCTCGCCCGATCTGGATGTCGATCTGTTTAGGTCACAGATGAACAGTATCAAAAACCCGCCAGATCCGTTTGTGGTGATGGTATCCAGGAAAGATAAGATCCTAAACCTGTCGGCGCGGTTGCGCGGTACTGCGGACAGTAAGAGACTGGGCAATATCAGTTCGGCCGACGCATTGGCCGAATACCCGATAAACGTGATCGACACGACCGCATTCAACAGCGATGCAGGGTCGTCCCATTTCGTAGCCGCAACCTCGCCCGCACTTCTGGCGATTCTCAGCTCGGTCCGCAGGGTCAGCAATACATTCGGTCCTGACCGGCCCGGCATAGATGTGCTCGTCCCTCCCAGCGAACGTAATACGGATGGCGCTACAGAAATCATTCTGACCGAAACCGGGCAGGCGCAGGTCAGCACCCCGTGACGCGATCCGGCCTTCGTCGATTTCTGGTCCAGAATGCAAACTGGCTGGGCGCGGGAGTACTGCTGACCTTTCTCTCCAGCTTTGGACAGACCTTTTTCATCTCGATCTTCGCGGGAGAAATTCGGGCGGAATTTGAGCTAAGTCACGGAGCCTGGGGTGGGCTCTATTCGCTTGGCACAACTGTTTCCGCTGTGGTGATGATCTGGGCCGGAGGTCTTACCGATATCTTTCGCGTACGTGTGCTGGGCCCCGCGGTTTTGACCGGCCTGGCATTAGCCGCGTTGGCAATGGCACTGAATGTTTGGCTTATTCTGTTGCCCGTTGTGGTCTTCTTTCTCAGACTTCTCGGTCAGGGGATGAGCAGCCATCTTGCGGCCGTCGCGATGGCGCGCTGGTTTACAGCGACACGAGGCAAGGCTTTGTCGATCGCAACATTAGGGTATGCAATCGGAGAGGCACTTTTGCCCCTGACATTCGTTGCTGCCCTGGCGTTTCTGGATTGGCGCTGTTTATGGGGGCTTGCAGCTTGCATAACCCTTTTGGGTATTCCCGTACTGATCCGGTTGCTGCGTCAGGAACGAACACCGCAAAGCTTGGCGACCAATGCCTCGTCTGTCGGCATGCAGGGTCGCCAATGGACGCGCCGCGAGGCGCTGTTGAACCCGTTGTTCTGGTTTATGGCACCCGCAATCCTTGCGCCTTCGGCCTTTATCACCGCCTTCTTTTTTCATCAGGTGCATCTCGCCGAAATCAAAGGCTGGCCACATATACAACTGGTCGCTCTGTTTCCGGTCTTCACAGGGGTTTCGATTCTATCGATGTTTGCAGCGGGCTGGGCGTTGGACAAATGGGGCACGGCCCGGATGATGCCCTACTATCAATTACCGATGGCCGTCGGATTTGCCATCCTGTCGGTCTCAACTTCGATTGGCGGGGCATTGATTGGAATGGTTTTTCTCGCCCTGACAGCTGGTGCGCATAATCCATTGCCCAGCGCCTTTTGGGCCGAGTTCTATGGCACGCGCCACATAGGAGCAATCAAGGCCATGGCCGCTGCAGTGATGGTTCTGGGTTCAGCAATCGGACCGGCTTTGACCGGTATGTTGATCGACAAAGGCGTTTCACTGAACACTCAATTCTTCTGGATCGCAGCATTCTTCTTGTGCGTCTGCGGCTTGGTTCGGATCGGCATAGCCCGCGCACTTCAATCGGGTTAGCGAACCCGCCTGAGGTACACGTAGTAAGCCCCATCGCCACCGTGACTGATATGTGCGGGCGTCACCTGCATCACCGCCTGCGTTAAGGGTGGAATAGAAAGCCAGTGTGGCACTTGATTGCGCAAAACACCGCGCGGGGTCGGAATTGGCCCGGGCTCGTCGCGATCCTTTCCCTTGCCAGTGATAACCAGCACCAACCGCTTGCCTTGCGCCTGCGCCGTCAGGATAAAACGGACCAAAGTAGGATGGGCCGCGCTCATACGCATCCCATGCAGGTCCAGCTTGCCCTCAGGCTTTAGCTTGCCACGTTTCATGCGCGCAAATGCCTTAGTATCCATTTGTACAGGATTTGCCCGCAATCCTTCGGTGATTGAGGGTTTGAGATTATTCCGCGTGGATTTGGATTGCGCTGTCTGGCCCAACTCAAACGCTTCGATGCGCGCCTTTGGGGTCTTGGTCGGTTTGGGTTTTGGCAACGTCGTGGGGTGGATGGTCTGCGGTATTTCGGGGTGCAATCGTTCAGCTTGTTTGATGACCTTGCGCCACAGCTCGATCTCTTCTGACGTCAGTTTGCGCCGTGTCATCAGAATTCATCCGGTAACAGGGCATAGGCTCGCTGAATCGGCAAAAGCACGACCATACGGCCAGGGTCTTTCAGACGGCCAGCAGCTTGCCCCGCCTCATCCCCAGTACCAAAGAAAATGTCCGCCCGCTGGGCACCCTTAATGGCTGAACCGGTATCCTGCGCGATCATTAATCGCCGTAACGGGGTCTTGCCATCCTTCTCAACCCAAACCGGTGCCCCGAGGGGCGTATATGCCGGGTCCGCTGCGATGCTACGCATCGTGGTGACCGAGCGATTCATTGCCCCCAGAGGTCCGAGTTCTGGGGCAACTCGGTTCACTTCACGAAAGAACACATAAGAGGGGTTGTGAAACAACAACTCGGCACCGGCTTCGGGGTTCTTGCGTACCCAGGCCCGGATCATCTGCGCACTGACCTCGTGCGCGCCCAGCGCGCCACGTCGGATCAATTCGGCTCCGATTGAACGATAAGGGTGCCCGTTCGCACCGCCGTAGCCAACTCGCAGAGCACCTCCATCGGGCAAGCGAATACGACCTGAACCCTGAATTTGCAGAAAGAACAACTCGACCGGGTCATCGACCCATGCGATCTCAAGCCCGCGGCCCGTCATCGCGTCTCCGGTCAGCAATTCGCGGCGACTAAGCCACCGATCAGCGCCTCGCGCCTCGGGAGGCATCCGGTAGAGCGGATAGCGGTATTTGCTGGTTGGATATTTAGAGCCGTCCAGTTCGGGTTCAAAATACCCTGTGAACAACGCGTCATCGCCGTCTTCAACCAGAACCGGGCGGAAAAACAGCTCAAAAAACGACCGTGCGGCCTGAGGTTCATAGGTTCTGGCAACGCCACACAGCGCCTGCCAATCCGGATCCTTCAGATCGCCGCAGGTGCTCAGAAAAACCGAAAGGGCTGCCCCGTGATCGTCGGCAGCCCAGCCATCAAGGTCATCAAATGACAGGATGGATCGCGTCGCCTCGGCTCCGGCGGCGCTGGCGCTGGCAGTGGTCATGACGACCCCCAGTAAAAGCGACCGAATCGCTGCAATCATGCGTCCGTGGCAACAAGTAGCCAGTTCGGATCGTCCGCGCCCATTACACGAGCAAAGGTCCAGCTGTCCTTTTGGCGTTTAACCGTATTGGGGTTGCCTTCGATGATATCCCCCCCGCGATCACGTACGACCGAGGTCAGCTCACCGATAAAGCGCATGGTGATCTCGGCCTGATTGCTGTCCTTGTCGAACGAAACATCTGCCAGAGTAGTTTCACGTACGCCGACAAATTCGGCTTCGATGGTCAGGCCCTTGTCTTCACGATCAGCGACTACTGAGACAAAACTGTCAAAAACCTCTTCGGACAAGAAAGGTTGAATCTCGTCCAGATTGCCTTTTTCGAACCCCATCACGATCATTTCATAGGCACCGCGCGCACCCTGAACAAATTCGCTAACCGAAAAACTGGGCTCAACCCGCTTCATCGCGGCCAGAGTTTGCGCTTGTTCGCTGTCTTCGGCTACATGATCGGTAATATCGTGATCCGGCCCGCCATCGATGACCTCGAAATCACGGCGCGTACCATTGGTATCTGGCTGTTGTTGAAGGGGTGGTTTTTCAAACCCTTCGCGTGTGCCCAATACGCTTTTCAGACGCAGGATCAGGAAAACGGCAATTCCGGCCAGGACCAGCAACTGGATCATAGGGTTGTCGCTCATTTCATACTCTTTTCAGCGCCAGGACTTTGTGAACCCGGCCTCAAGCCACTATGTAGGTGACAGTTGGGCGCAAGTCCACAGCCCGGCACATGCTAAAGGATACCGCAAATGTACCTGTTCTTGGCTTTTTTATTAGTTCCGATCGTTGAGATCGCCCTGTTCATACAAGTTGGCGGGCTGATCGGACTATGGCCAACGCTTGCAATCGTAGTCCTGACCGCCGTTCTGGGCACTGTATTGGTCCGGACACAAGGTCGCACGGCATTGGCCAATCTACAGCGATCCTTTGCCGAATTGGACGACCCGACCGAACCGCTTGCACATGGGGCTATGATCCTTTTGTCGGGTGTATTGTTGTTGACCCCCGGATTTTTCACCGATGCGGTTGGTTTTGCATTGCTGGTTCCGGGCATCCGCGTTGCTGTGTTCCGCTATCTGAAATCCAAGGCGACCATCACCCAATTCCAGATGGGCACCGGCGCGCAGTTTCGATCAGGTCCTGACCCGTTCAATCAGGACGACATGATTGATGGTGAATTCACTGAAGTCCGGCCGCGTAACGAACCCGGAAAGCCCTCTAAATGGGTGGAAGGTCCGCACCAGCATTGAGGTACCGCGCCCAAATTGATAAGCAGTGTCGAATTTCAATTCCGGAGTAGATAAATGGCCGAAGAAGACGCCAAAGAAAACACAGCGGCACAAGCCGCACCACAGGTTCAAATGCGCGTCCTGGGGCAATTCATTCGTGATATGTCCTTTGAGAACGTGATGGCGCAGAAAGGCGTCTCAGGCGATGTACAGCCAGAGATTTCGGTTCAGGTGAATCTGGATGCCAAGAAGCGCCCGACCGAGCATCAATTCGAAGTTTCGATCAAGCTGAAGCTGACTTCTAAAGCCAAAGGCCTGGAAGACGTATTGTTCCTGTGTGAGATCGACTATTGCGGGTTGTTCCACGTGGAGGGCGTGCCCGAGGATCAGGTGCATCCGTTCCTTATGATCGAATGCCCACGCATGCTGTTCCCCTTCCTGCGTCGCATCGTCAGCGACATCACCCGCGACGGTGGGTTCCCACCGGTCAATCTGGATAACATTGATTTCGTGGCACTTTATCGCAACGAACTGGCACGCCGTCAGGCCGCACAAGCGCAAAAAACCGACGCTTAAGACATTGACCCGCGGCTGGCTATGGTCAGGCGCGGGTCCACAGGGCATTGTCGCCCAGTTTTTCCACAAATTCCTGATGTGCTGCGCGTTCATCCTCGGTAAACCGGGGTGGCAATGCATTGGGTCGTGCAGTTGGGCGCCATTCTTCTCCGCCTCCGGCCATCGCGGTTGTAGTTGCCGACAGGCCGAAATCAGGCTGACGTCCTCCGATCAGCTCCAGATACACTTCTGCAAGGATCTCCGAGTCCAGAAGCGCCCCGTGTAACACCCGGTTCGAATTATCGATACCAAACCGACGACACAACGCATCCAGCGAGGCGGGCGAGCCCGGGAACCTTTTACGCGCTATGGCGAGTGTGTCGATTGCCTGATCCATGGGAATCAGTGACGCGCCCATCCACCTCAACTCGGCATTCAGAAACTTCATGTCGAACGAGGCGTTGTGGATCACCAGCTTGGCATCGCCCACAAAATCGCGAAATCCATGCCCAACCTTGGCAAAGACAGGCTTGTCCTTAAGCGTCACTTCGCCTTTTTCCGGCGGGCGTGGATTCTCCAACAAATCTGGGCCGATTCCATGAACCCCGAAGGCTTCATCAGGCATTGAGCGTTCCGGGTTGATATAGACATGATAGGTCTCTCCCGTGGCCACGTGGTTCCACAGCTCCACTGCGCCGATCTCGACAATCCGGTCACCGCTTTCGGGATCAAACCCGGTGGTCTCGGTATCGAGTACAATCTCACGCATCTGTCATCCTCGCCCGTATCTGCCTGATCACATCCTGCACCTGCACGCGGGCATGGTCCAGACTGTCCGTTTCAATCACAAAATCAGACCGGGCACATTTCTCGTCATTAGACATCTGTTTGGCACGGATCTGCTCAAACTGTTCCTCAGTCATCGTACCACGCGCCATGACACGCCTTTTTTGTTCATCAGCCGGAACCCGGACACAGACCACGGCGTCCATTGCAGTTTCACCGCCGGTTTCAAACAACAATGGAATGTCAAACACCAGGATATCGGCTGAGGCCGCTGCACGAAACGCCGTGCGATCCTCAGCAACCAAGGGGTGTACGATATTCTCAATCATTTTCAATGCATTAGAATCATTCGAAATGATCTGTTTTAGAGCTTCGCGGCTAACGGCTTCCTTTACAATCGCAGATGGAAACGCGTTGCGCATGGGCTCAACTGCAGAACCACCCTTTGCATAAAGCCGATGGACCGCCGCATCCGCATCCCAAAGCGCGCAACCTTCATCTGCGAACATCTGAGCGGTCGTGCTTTTGCCCATTCCGATTGATCCGGTGAGCCCGAGCGCAAAACTCATGCCAAGGCCGCCGCGCGCGTTTCGGCATCAACTTCAGGACGGACGCCAAACCAGCGTTCAAATCCGGGAACAGCCTGATGCAGCAGCATTCCCAACCCGTCGACAGTGGTACATCCCGCCTCTTCCGCCTGTTGCAAGAGACGCGTTTGAAGCGGTGCATAAACCAGGTCGGTGACAACAGCGCCGGGTTGCAATCCGTCCAGCGGAACGCGCAGTTCCGGCTGCCCCTGCATACCCAAGGAAGTCGTATTGACGACCAGTTCGGCATTCTCGATCACGTTGCCTGCCTGTACCCAATCCACGACGGTGATCCGCTGGCCGAACTCTTCTTTCAAATGATCGGCGCGGGTGCGGGTACGGTTGGTCAGCAGGATTTCGGGCACGCCTGCCTCTGCCAGCGCCTGCAGAACGGCACGGGCGGCCCCGCCTGCACCAAACACAACCGCCGGACCATCCGCTGGGTTCCAATCCGGCGCACCCGCGCGCAGATTTGCCATGAAGCCGTACCCATCCGTGTTATCCGCATGAATCGAGCCATCTTCGCGGAATACGAGCGTATTTGCCGCCCCGAAGACCGAGGCCCGGTCCGAGACGTGATCTGCCAAGCGCAAAGCCGCTTCCTTGTGCGGCACAGTCACATTGGCCCCAACAAACCCGGCTTTGGGCAGCGTGTGCAGAACAGTTTCCAGATCGGCCGGCGCGACATCCATCGGGATATAATGCCCTGCCAACCCATAGGTTTTAAGCCAATGACCGTGCAGCTTTGGTGACCGGGAATGCGCAACCGGATGCCCAATCACTCCGGCCAGAGGAATTCGATGGTCCGTCATTGATCGATCACTCCCTTCACGGCCAGAAAGTTAAGCAGCTCCAACAGGGGCATACCCAAGACGTTAAAATAGTCGCCGTCAATGGTAGTGAACAGACGTGCACCTTCTTCTTCCAGCTTATAGGCCCCCACCGCATGACGAATGCTTTCCCAGTTGCGCGCCACATAATCGCGCAGATAGGCATCCGAGCTGGCACGCATCCGCAAGCGCACCTGACCGACATGCCGCCAGATCGGTTTGCCATCCTGATAGATTACTGCTGCGGAAAGTAGCATATGTCGCTTGCCGCGCATGGCTTTGAGCTGTGCCAGTGCATCTTCCGGCGTATCAGGTTTTGATAGCAACTGCCCTTCGAAATCTAGCACCTGATCACAGCCCAGGACCATGGCACCCGGAACCTTGTCACTAATTTTGCGCGCTTTCATCTCGGCCAGTGCATCAGCGATATCGCGGGGCGATGCCTGCTCGGCCAATAGCGAACGCTTGGCCGTATCTTCATCTACACGCGCGATCTGAGCTGAAAACGAGACGCCCGCGTTTTTCAGCAGCTGCGCGCGGATCTCGGACCCCGAGGCAAGGACTATGGGGACAGTCATGTGGAAAACCCCGTGTGCAAATCATTGAGTAGTCTTGAACGGTTTGTATGACTTTCCGGTTGACACACAACCCCGGGATTTTAGCACAAGACTTCCCCGAGTCGCCCGGATCCTGTCCATACAGGACAAGGATAAGTCGAAAAGATCGGATAAGCAGACTATCCCAAGATACCCTACTGGTTATCCACAGAGAACATTATGAGCGATCACATTAAGTATCTGTAATTATGTTGTTTTTTGAAATATCAATAGATTGTACAGCTCAGCGAATTGTTTTGTCCACCTGGGGAAAAACGCAGGACAAAAAAGTAATCCACCGATTTTGACCTCCCTACAAAACCATCATCCTTTTTCTTTCTTATTTTTTTTATTAGGAGGGTTTCAGGCAAATCCGGAAAACCCGATGACCGATTTTCTTTTCGCAATATACCCATGGGTGAAATCGCTGCACATCATGGCCGTGATTTCATGGATGGCTGGGTTATTCTATCTGCCCAGATTGTTCGTGTATCACGTTGAAAAGGCGCAGGCCGTCGAGGGTGCGCAACAGATTTTCTTTGAAATGGAAGAAAAGCTGATGCGCGTGATCATGCGTCCAGCAATGATCGTGGCCTGGGTCTGCGGGCTGATCATGGTGTTCACGCCCGGTATCGTCGGATGGGATTGGAGCTGGCCTTGGGTCAAAGGTGCAGCTGTGATCGGGATGACCTGGTTTCATCATTGGTTGATGGACCGGCGCAAGGACCTTGCTGAGGGGCGAAATAAGCTCACTGGGCGGCAGTATCGCATGATGAATGAGGTTCCGACCATTCTGATGGTTGTGATCGTTCTGGCGGTCGTTCTGAAGTTCTAAGGGCCTGTTTGACTCTTCTTAAGTAAGCGCTTATCTATCGCGTAACGCGCCCGTCCGGGCGAGGTATCTTCCGTTCTGAAATTCCACTCTGGCGCCGCGGTCCAAGCGGCCGAGGTTCGTATCATCATGACAACTGAATCCCTGAATCTGGCTGACCTTAAGGCCAAAAGCCCCAAAGACCTGCTCGCCATGGCCGAGGAGCTTGAGATCGAGAACGCCTCGACCATGCGCAAAGGCGAAATGATGTTCCAGATTCTGCGCGAACGCGCGGATGAGGGATGGACCATCGGTGGCGATGGCGTGCTGGAAGTGTTGCAGGATGGCTTTGGCTTCCTGCGTTCGCCCGAGGCGAACTATCTGCCAGGCCCAGATGACATCTATGTTTCGCCTGATATGATCCGCAAACACTCATTGCGGACCGGAGATACGGTTGAAGGTGAGATCAAAGCGCCCGATGAAAACGAGCGTTACTTCGCGCTGACCAACGTCACCAAGATCAACTTTGAGAATCCAGAAAAAGCCAAACACAAGATCCTGTTCGACAACCTGACGCCTCTGTACCCGGATGAGCGTTTGAAAATGGAGATCGAAGATCCCACCATCAAGGACAAATCAGCCCGTGTGATTGATCTGGTATCGCCGATTGGTAAAGGTCAGCGTTCGCTGATCGTGGCGCCGCCACGGACCGGTAAGACGGTGATCCTGCAGAACATCGCGCATTCGATCGAACAGAATCACCCCGAATGCTATCTGATCGTCCTGTTGATCGACGAACGACCAGAAGAGGTGACGGATATGCAGCGTTCTGTGAAGGGTGAGGTCGTGTCCTCGACCTTCGACGAACCCGCAACGCGCCACGTGGCGGTGTCGGAAATGGTGATCGAAAAAGCCAAGCGTCTGGTCGAGCACAAACGAGATGTTGTTATTCTTCTCGACTCGATCACAAGACTTGGTAGGGCGTTTAACACCGTGGTGCCTTCCTCGGGTAAAGTTCTGACCGGTGGTGTGGACGCAAATGCCCTTCAACGGCCCAAGCGCTTCTTTGGTGCTGCGCGGAACATTGAAGAGGGTGGTTCGCTGACCATTATCGCCACCGCACTGATCGACACTGGTAGCCGGATGGACGAGGTGATCTTTGAAGAGTTCAAAGGCACCGGTAACTCGGAAATCGTTCTGGATCGCAAAATCGCAGACAAACGTGTATTCCCTGCCATCGACATCCTCAAGTCTGGTACCCGGAAAGAGGACCTGCTGGTCGATAAGGGTGATTTGGCCAAGACCTTCGTTCTGCGCCGCATCCTTAACCCGATGGGTACGACCGATGCGATCGAGTTCCTGTTGTCGAAGTTGAAACAGACGAAGACGAACGGCGAGTTCTTCGATTCGATGAATACCTGACACAGGTCTTAACCAACGCGAGGCCTTCGAATGGATACGATATTCGCCTTGGCCAGCGCGCAAGGCAAAGCGGGGGTGGCGGTCATCCGCCTCTCTGGCCCGCAGGCGCATTCTGCGGCCAACATTTTGGCCGGTGGAGGCCTGCGATCACGCGGGATGACGGTTCGGACGCTTAGCGCCGCCGATGGGATGCGGTTGGATGAGGGTTTGGTCCTGACCTTCAAGGCTCCCTCTAGCTTTACGGGCGAGGACGTGGCCGAACTTCAGATTCATGGCAGCATGGCTTCGGTTAACGCCGTATTGGCATCTTTGTCGGATATGGATGATCTCCGCCTGGCAGAGCCGGGTGAATTTACCCGGCGCGCTTTGGAAAACAGTAAAATGGATTTGGCGCAGGTCGAAGGCCTTGCCGATCTGATTGACGCAGAAACCGAAGCGCAACGGAAACAGGCGCAAACGATTTTGGCAGGTGCTTTGGGCACTTTAGCTGAAGGGTGGCGGCGCGATTTGATCCGTGCGGCATCATTGCTTGAGGCTGTGATCGATTTTGCCGATGAAGAGGTGCCCACAGATGTAACGCCCGAAGTCCGCACATTGATTTCAGGTGTCATGGGCGAACTGACCCGAGAGGCGAAAGGTGTTCGCATCGCTGAACGGATTCGCTCTGGCTTTGAAGTTGCCATTGTTGGTCTTCCTAATGCAGGTAAGTCGACTTTGTTGAACGCCTTAGCTGGACGCGAGGCGGCTATTACATCTGAATATGCCGGTACGACGCGGGATGTGATCGAAGTGCGTATGGATCTTGCAGGATTGCCAGTTACTCTGCTTGATACAGCCGGTTTGCGAGTAACCGACGATCATGTCGAAAATCTAGGGATCGAGCTGGCTCGCAAACGGGCAGATGTTGCTGACTTGCGTGTATTCCTAACGGATACACCTGACGATTTAGGTATCCAGATGCAGGAAGATGATATTCATGTACTGCCAAAATCTGACTTACGAGCAGCTGATGGGCGTGGGATATCCGGTAAAACCGGGCAAGGAATTGACCACCTTATCGACAATATATCGTGTATCTTAAGTGAACGGGCTACTAGTCATGGTATTGCGACCCGTGAACGCCATCGCGTTGCGATGATAAAGGCAGCGGAAGCGTTGGCTGCGGGACAGACAGTTCTGGAATTGGGGCCAGATATGTATGATATAGCAGCTGAGGAACTGCGAACAGCCATTCGCGCTCTTGAATCTCTGGTTGGACGAATAGATGTCGAAACCCTTCTGGATGAGATCTTTGCTAGTTTCTGCTTAGGTAAATGAGGAGTGTTTCACGTGAAACATTCAAAATTTGATGTCGTTGTTATCGGTGCCGGGCACGCAGGTACCGAAGCCGCACATGCGGCAGCGCGCATGGGCGTTAAAACTGCTTTGGTGACTCTGTCTGAACGGGACATTGGCGTCATGTCGTGTAATCCTGCGATTGGAGGGCTAGGTAAAGGACATCTGGTTCGAGAGATCGACGCTCTTGACGGAGTAATGGGACGCGTCGCGGATCGTGCCGGTATTCAGTTTCGTTTGTTGAACCGGCGCAAAGGCCCGGCGGTCCAGGGTCCGAGGGCGCAAGCCGACCGGACCCTTTATCGGGCTGCGATGGCAGAGGAAACTAAGAAACAGGACAACTTATCGGTTATCACAGGCGAAGTAACCGACTTTCTGATGGACGGTCATCGTGTTGTCGGGGTTAAGCTGGCTGACGATTCCGAGGTTCCGGCGCAGGCGGTCATTTTGACGTCTGGAACATTCTTACGCGGAGTAATTCATATCGGGGACGTGTCTCAGCCCGGAGGACGTATGGGAGATCGCCCATCAATTCGGCTGGCAGAGCGTCTAGATGAGTTTGCATTGCCCATGGCGCGGCTGAAGACCGGTACACCGCCCCGATTGGATGGTCGGACCATAAATTGGGATATACTGGAACGTCAGGATGGCGACGCGGAGCCAACTCTGTTTTCATTCATGTCTAGGTCGGTGACCGCCCCGCAAATTGCATGTGGTATAACTCACACGAACGCACAAACGCATGAGATTATAGAAAAAAATCTATCGCGTTCTGCCATGTATGGCGGTCATATCGATGGTGTCGGCCCAAGGTATTGCCCGTCCATTGAGGATAAGATCGTTCGATTTGCGGACAAGGAGTCCCATCAGATATTCTTGGAACCGGAAGGGGTTCAGGATAATACAGTATACCCAAATGGTATTTCTACCTCGTTGCCGGAAGATGTTCAGGTTGCCTACGTTCAATCGATTGTTGGACTAGAACATGCAAAAATCCTGCAACCAGGATATGCGATCGAATACGATTATGTTGACCCGCGTATCCTGTCGGCATCTTTGTCCGTTCCTGATGTGCCTGGTCTATATCTTGCGGGTCAGATCAACGGCACTACAGGATATGAGGAAGCTGCTGCACAAGGCCTGGTCGCCGGTTTGAATGCTGCGTTAGAGGTGCAGTCTCGAGTGCCCTTCTATTTTACCCGTTCGGACAGCTACATCGGGGTGATGATTGATGATCTTACCACCCGTGGGGTTGCCGAACCCTATAGGATGTTCACTTCACGGGCTGAGTTTCGGCTATCCCTCCGTGCTGATAATGCGGATCAAAGACTGACCCCGATAGGGGAGGAACTGGGCTGTGTTGGGACGCAGCGCCGGGGCCTATTCGCGAATAAGCTCGAAAAGCTAGCGGCTGCCAAGGCCAGTCTAACTGCGCGAACGTATACTCCCAAAGAAATTCTGGCTGCAGGGATTAATGTCAATCAGGATGGAAATCGTCGCGACGGGATGGCAGTACTCGCCTTTCCTGACGTTTCTTTTGAAAATATTGTCCTGCTTGAACCTGAATTGGAAGGGACAGAGAGGGAAATCCGCCGTCAGGTTGAACGCGATGCCTTGTATGCAAACTACATAGCGCGCCAGCAACGTGATGTTGAAGCAATGAAGCGAGACGAGGCCCATGAAATACCTCGGGATTTCAACTATTTTGGGCTGGACGGATTGTCGTCGGAAATGAAGCAAAAGCTGTCACAAGCCAAACCGGCCAATATTGCTCAAGCTGGTCGCGTTGAAGGTGTGACACCGGCTGCATTAACTTTAGTCCTGGCTAAGCTCCGGCGCGACGTGAAAGCTCGCAACGCATGAAAGGTCAAGACGTTGCCATCGCTGAGAAACTGAATGTTTCACGTGAAACATTCGAACGTCTCGCGATCTATGTTGCATTGCTTGAGCGTTGGAATCCAAGAATCAACCTAGTATCAAGGAACAGCTTAAAGGATATCTGGGTTCGTCATATTCAAGATTCAGTTCAAGTATTCAGAACATCAAAGCCTGTAGATCATTGGGTTGATTTAGGCAGCGGCGGCGGGTTTCCCGGAATGGTCTGTGCAATCATGGCAATAGAGTCCGCACCAGAAACCCGATTTACGCTGGTCGAAAGTGATCAGAGAAAATCCGCATTTCTTCGAAATGTGGCCCGGGAATGCGGGGCGAATTGCACGGTCTTAGCACGAAGAATCGAAGCAATTGATCCCTTGGGCGCGGATATCTTGTCGGCTCGGGCATTAGCGGATTTGACCACCTTATTATCTTTTTGCGACAGGCATTTAGATGAAAATGGCGTAGCTCTGTTGCCAAAAGGCGCAACCTGGAAAAAAGAGCTTTTAGACGCACGCAAGGAATGGAATTTCGACGCCGATCCTATTAAAAGTCTTACAGAACCTCAGTCTGTTATCCTGAAAATCAAAGGAGTTGCGCGTGGTTGATCTGTCTCGTCCTGCCGGACCTCGGATAATCGCGGTTGCGAATCAAAAAGGCGGGGTGGGGAAAACCACGACTGCAATCAATCTGGCAGCCGGGTTGGCCGAGGCAGGTTGCAAGGTTTTAGTCGTAGATCTGGACCCCCAGGGCAATGCCTCAACGGGATTGGGGGTCGAAGATCGCGATTGGACAACCTATGACCTAATATTGGACGACGCATCATTGGAAGCAGTGGTACAGGAAACAGAAATTAAAGATCTATTTGTAATTCCGGCCACCGTTGACCTAAGTTCAGCAGATATTGAACTGATCTCGAATGAAAAACGCAGCTATCTATTGCATGATGCGCTGCGCCAGAGAGCGATTGACTCGTTTGATTTGGATTTTGTTCTGATCGATTGTCCGCCATCTTTGAATTTGCTCACTGTAAACGCCATGGTAGCAGCTCATTCTGTCCTTGTGCCCTTGCAAAGCGAGTTCTTTGCGCTCGAAGGCTTGTCGCAGTTGATGCTGACTATCCGCGAAGTACGTCAGACCGCGAATCCTGACCTCAGGATCGAAGGTGTTGTGTTGACTATGTTTGACAACCGCAACAACTTGTCCCGTCAGGTCGAAAAGGACGCACGTGACAATCTTGGTCAGATGGTATTTAAGACCAAGATACCCAGAAATGTGCGGGTCAGCGAGGCGCCATCATATGCGCTTCCTGTACTGCAATATGATTCGGGCTCACTCGGCGCGATGGCATATCGGCATTTGGCGCGAGAAGTCATGCATAAGAACAACAAAGTAGCCATCTAAGTGGCCGTCAGGAGGGCAACATGAATGCCAGGAAAGGGAAACCCCGAGGACTAGGTCGCGGATTGTCGGCATTAATGGCTGATGTGGCACCAGAAGCTGATGGTCGTATCTCGTCGGAATCTCGCCGCCCCGACCTTACAGTGCCGATTGAGAAGTTGCAGGCAAACCCAGATCAGCCGAGACGTCGATTTGCGCAAGAGCAGCTGGATGAACTTGCCGCATCAGTCAAAGAAAAAGGCATTATTCAACCTTTGATTGTGCGCAGTATAGCAGGTGGCCAATATGAGATTGTCGCCGGTGAGCGCCGGTGGCGCGCCGCTCAGATGGCACAACTCCATGATATTCCAGTAATTATTCGCGAGTTTGATGATACCGAGGTGCTCGAAATCGCGATTATCGAGAATATTCAGCGTGCTGATCTGAATGCCGTGGAGGAAGCGGCAGGATTCAAGCAGTTGATGGATCGCTTTGGACACACGCAGGAAAAACTTGCCGAAGCTTTGGGTAAAAGCCGAAGCCATATTGCCAACCTGTTGCGTCTGCTGTCTTTGCCGATGGATGTGCAAACACTTGTGATTGAGGGGAAATTGTCTGCCGGTCATGCAAGGGCTTTGATTACAGCAGAAGATCCTTCGGAATTGGCGAAACAAGTTGTGCGTAACGGTCTTTCCGTGCGGGCTACTGAAGCGTTGGTCAAGAAACAACAGGGTGGTGCGGATAAGTCAGCGCTGAAACCCAGAAATCTGAATGCTGGGAAAGATGCAGATACGCGCGCCCTCGAAAAGGATTTGTCAGCTATTCTGGCAATGAAGGTCACCATCAACCACAAACCCGGATCTGAAACGGGACAGGTGGTGTTGTCCTATGAAAACCTTGATCAGCTGGATGATCTTTGCGCCAAGCTTAGCCGCTAGGGCGGGTCCAGATAAAAAGCATGACGCCGCTTAGCACAACGGCCTGAATGATCAGGACGTGTGAAGGCATGGACAGCAACACCGACAGGCCAAATACGGCGGCAACTGAAAGGGTGGCCGCCTTTTTTGCGCCAGGCCTAATTGCGCCCGAGTTCTGCCAGTCGATAATTAGCGGACCAAAGGTCTGATGGGTTAGCAGCCAATTATGCAGCCTTGATGAAGAGCGCGCAAAGAAAAATGCCGCGAGCAGAAGAAACGGCACTGTTGGAAGCAAGGGTAAGACCACTCCAACCATGGCGAGCGCGACGCAGGCCAACCCCAATCCAGCCCAGAGATATTGCATTTGTTACTCCAATAGCTCTCGGATAATGGCATTGAGAACGGCGCGGCCTTGAGATGTGGCGCGTAGCTGGTCGTCTTCCAGGATCAACATGCCCATATCGGCCAGTGCATAAAGCTTTTCCTGCGGTAGGTCTTCGCCCGAGAGTTGCTTGTATCTACCAATATTTAGGCCTTCTGAGATCCTTAGACACATCATAAGGTATTCAGACGCTTGTTCACGTTGTGTTAGTTTGAACCGGTTGCTTTCCCCACTTCCATTTTCAACGGCGGCTAGCCATTTGGTTGGTGAAAGAATGGTCTCGGTCGCGAATTTGTGGCCATCAAGGGTGATCCGCCCGTGTGCACCAGGCCCGATACCCACGTAATCACCATAGCGCCAATAGATCAGGTTGTGCTGAGACTCCGCTCCGGGTCGGGCATGGTTTGAGACCTCATAGGCGGGTAAACCATGGGCTTCGCATATCTCTTGCGTGGCCAGATACATATCCGCCGCGCTGTCATCCTCGGGCAGACCGCGCAGCTTACCAACTGCATAGCGATCTCCGAACGCCGTTCCCTCTTCGATGGTGAGTTGATAAAGCGACAGGTGATCGATCGCCATCGACAGGGCCTCGGCCAACTCAGCGCGCCACGCGTCCAGAGTTTGATGTTGTCGGGCATAGATCAGATCAAAACTGACACGGTCAAAGCAGCTACGGGCAATATCAAAAGCGGCGCGGGCTTCAGCCACGGTGTGAATGCGACCCAGACGGCGCAGGTCATCGTCGTTGAGGGCCTGCACACCCATTGAAATACGGTTCACACCAGCATCGCGATAGGCTGCAAAGCGACCGGCTTCGACTGAGCCGGGGTTGGCTTCAAGCGTGATCTCCATATCGTTGGCAGGGCGCCAAAGGGCGCGGGCCTCGTCGATGATGGCGGAGACGGTGTCCTGTGCCATCAGCGAAGGCGTGCCACCGCCAAAAAAGATGGTGTTAAGCACCCGACCTTGCGTTTCACTGGCTGCGCGTTTAAGCTCATTCAGATAGCTATTAAGCCATTGTTTTTGAACAATATTTCTTGAAACGTGGCTGTTGAAGTCACAATAAGGACACTTGGCCTCGCAAAAGGGCCAATGCACATACAGGCCAAAGCCCCCGTTACGCCAATCATCCGCCAAAGCAGCCTTTCACGAACATCTCCACCGCGCGGCCGCGATGGCTGATCTTGTTCTTTTCCCAACGGTCCATCTCGGCAAAGGTAATGTCGTGCCCTTCGGGGACAAACATTGGGTCATAGCCAAAGCCATCCTTGCCACGAATTGGCCAGGTCAAATGTCCAGGGGCCACGCCCTCGAACACCTCGTCATGCCCGTCGGGCCAGGCCAGAACCAGAGTACAGCGGAATTGCGCTGTGCGAGGGTGGGCAGCGCTCTTCGCTTCCAGCTCGTTATGTGCGCGGGTCATCGCCATCAGAAAATCACGGCCATTGCCGGTTTCTGCCCAATCGGCGGTGTAGACGCCTGGCGCGCCATCCAGCGCGTCGATGGTGATTCCGGAATCGTCCGACAGGGCGGGCAGGCCGGTGGCTTGCGCGGCGGCGTGGGCCTTAATCCGGGCGTTGCCTACGAAGGTATCCTCTATCTCTTCTGGTTCAGGTAGGTCCATTTCGCCGGCGCCCACGACGGCAACACCAAAGGGTTCGAGGAGATGTGCCATCTCCTCAAGCTTGCCTTTGTTGTGCGTGGCGACCAGCAGCTTGTCCCCGTTGAACTTACGAGTCATGCGGTGGCAGCTTTCTGTGAGGCAGCCAGTTCAGCCACGCCTTTTTCCGCCAGATCCATCAATTGGTCCATCTGTGCGCGGCTAAAGACGGATCCCTCGGCACTCATTTGCACTTCGATCAGTTTGCTAGAGCCGGTCATGATGAAGTTGCCATCGACGCCGGCCTCACTGTCCTCGGGGTAGTCGAGGTCCAAAACCGGCTGACCGGCATAAATCCCGCAGGATACGGCGGCGACGGGATCAACCAAAGGGTCCGAAATTACATCGCCTGTTTTCATCAGCTTGTTCACGGCCAGACGCAACGCCACCCAACCGCCAGTGATCGATGCACAACGTGTGCCGCCATCGGCCTGAATTACATCGCAGTCGACAGTGATCTGACGTTCACCCAGTGCAACCCGGTCGACGCCGGCGCGCAGCGCACGGCCGATCAGGCGTTGAATTTCTACGGTGCGGCCACCTTGTTTGCCGCTTGCCGCTTCACGCCGCATCCGCGTATTCGTCGCGCGGGGCAGCATGCCGTATTCGGCGGTGACCCAGCCCAGGCCCGAGCCTTTCATAAATGGTGGAACGCGGTCCTCGATCGTGGCGGTGCACAGTACATGGGTGTCACCCATCTTAATCAGGCAGGAACCTTCGGCATGTTTGGTAAAGCCGGTTTCAATTGAAACGGCGCGCATTTCGTTTAGATCACGTCCTGAGGGTCGCATGGAAAATCCTTTGTTTGCTGGGTTGGGGATACCGCTCTGCAGCGTTACGATGCAACCCCGATTGACCTTTCTTGTGCCTGCTATTTAATGACGATCCAGCAGAGGATTGCCGATGAGCGAAGCGAGCAAAATTCTGAGCGAGATGAACGACCGGTCACGTGAGGTGTTCCGGCTGATCGTCGAAAGCTATCTGGACAGCGGTGAGCCGGTCGGCAGCCGCACTCTGACACGCACGCTTTCGGAAAAAGTCAGCGCGGCGACCGTGCGTAACGTGATGCAGGATCTGGAATTCCTGGGCCTGCTGGACAGCCCGCATGTCAGTGCTGGTCGGATTCCGACGCAGCAGGGATTGCGGATGTTCGTCGACGGATTGCTTGAAATGGGCGATCTGGGCGCGGATGATCGGCAGAAGCTGGACGAAACACTAGGCTCTAACGCAGGCGATGTTGGTGGAATGTTGGATCGTGTGGGTTCGGCATTGTCACACGTGACACAAGGCGCCTCGCTGGTTCTGACACCCAAACATGAGGCCGAAATCAAACATATTGAGTTCGTCTCACTTGGTCATGATCGCGCCTTGGTGGTTCTGGTCTTCTCGGACGGGCAGGTCGAAAACCGGCTGTTCACACCTCCGCCCGGGCAAACACCAAGTTCGATGCGTGAGGCTGCGAACTTCCTCAATGCGCTGATCGAAGGGCGTACGCTTAGCGAAGTGCGTCGCCAGATGCTGTCGCAGATAGATGCGCGGAAGCAGGAAATCGATATTTTGGCGCGTGAGATGGTCGAAAGCGGCATTGCTGCGTGGGACGGGGATGGCAGCGACTCGGCTCGATTGATCGTGCGCGGACGCGCGAATCTACTGAATGAGCCGGGTCAGGCCGAGGAGTTGGATCGAATCCGCACCCTGTTTGATGACCTTGAGCGCAAACGTGACATCGCTGAATTCCTTGAATTGACCGAGGAAGGTGAGGGTGTGCGCATTTTTATTGGCTCTGAGAACAAACTTTTCTCACTTTCGGGTTCCTCTTTGGTGGTGTCTCCATATATGAACGCTGATCGTAAGATAATCGGTGCGGTTGGGGTCATCGGGCCCACACGTCTGAATTACGGACGGATCGTGCCGATCGTGGATTATACGGCGCAACTGGTTGGGAAGCTGATTTCCGACCGGAGCTAGAGGGTAAGAGATGGCAGAGCCCAAGAACGAAGATTTTCTGGACGACATCATGTCCGCAGAAGCAGAAGAGCTGGCCGAGGAATTTGCTGAGATCAGCGATGAAGCTCTGGAGTTGGACGAATTGCGCGCAGAGCGCGACGACTACAAAGACAAATTCATGCGAGCGCTTGCCGACGCTGAAAACGCCCGTAAGCGTGGCGATAAGGCACGTCGGGATGCCGAGCAGTACGGTGGATCCAAGCTGGCGCGTGACATGTTGCCGGTCTATGACAACATGAAAAGAGCGCTCGAAGCCGCGACCGATGAGCAAAAAGAGCTTGCTGCCGGCTTGTTGGAAGGTGTCGAACTCACCATGCGCGCGCTGAAGGACGTATTCCAGAAGCACGGGATCGAAGTAATTACACCTGAGGTGGGCGATCGATTTGATCCGAACGTTCATGAAGCGATGTTTGAGGCACCGGTTCCTGGCACCAAAGCAGGCGACATCATTCAGGTTTCGGCAGAAGGTTTCATGCTACACGACCGCCTGTTGCGCCCGGCGCAGGTAGGTGTTTCGTCGATGCCTGCGGGCTGATTGGCTTCAAAGAAGCCAAGCCTTCGGCGAGAGTATTTTTGAGAAGATGAAGGGGCGGTCAGGATTTGGCCGCCTCTTTTAGTTTGTAGATCAGGTCAAGGGCTTCGCGCGGGGTTAATTCATCCGGCAGAATCTCATCCAGCATATCCGTGACCGGTGTTGCCTTGGGGGCGGGAGGTGGCGGCGGCGGAGCGGCTGAAAACAAGGGCAGATCGTCGATCAAGGTTTTTTGCTTGCCTCCTTCGCGCTCAGTTTTTTCCAACTGGTCCAGAACAACACGCGCGCGTTCGACAACTGAGGCGGGCAGGCCAGCAAGTTGAGCAACCTGAACACCATAGGATCGGTCGGCGGCACCTTTATGGACCTCGTGCAGGAAGATCACCTCTCCCTCCCATTCCTTGACGGCTACTGTGGCGTTGTCTACGCCCTCCAGACTTCCTGCCAGAGCCGTCAATTCATGGTAATGCGTTGCAAACAGAGCGCGGCATTGATTGGCGGCGTGCAGGTGTTCCAGCGTGGCCCAGGCGATCGAAAGCCCGTCATAGGTGGCAGTGCCACGGCCGATTTCATCAAGAATGACCAGCGCGCGGTCGTCGGCCTGGCTGAGGATGGCTGCGGTTTCAACCATTTCGACCATAAAAGTTGATCGACCGCGCGCAAGATCATCTGAGGCCCCGACGCGGCTGAAGAGCTGGCTGACCACTCCGATATGCGCTTGCTCAGCAGGGACATAACTGCCCATCTGAGCAAGCAAGGCAATCAGCGCGTTCTGCCTCAAGAAGGTCGACTTACCGGCCATGTTCGGCCCGGTCAGCAACCAGATGGCGGCACCATCTACAGCGCTGAGATCGCAATCATTCGCAATGAATGCATCGCCGCCTTGCTGGCGCAACGCGTATTCAACAACCGGATGACGTCCACCTTCCACCTCAAAGCTGCGCGAGCTGTCGACCTGCGGACGACACCAGCTTTCCCCACGCGCTAGATCAGACAAAGAAGTAGTCAGATCCAGTTCTGCCAGACCTCGAGCCGCCTGGTTCAGTCGGGCGGCACGGTCCAGAATTTCGTCAGAAAGCCTTTGATAGAGCCGCTTTTCAATCTCCAACGCCAGATTTCCTGCGTTCAGGATGCGGGTTTCGATCTCGGACAGTTCCACAGTTGTGAATCGCACCTGATTGGCGGTGGTCTGGCGGTGGATATAAGTCTCAGAGAATGGCAGGCTCAGCATCTTCTCGGCATGGGTGGCCGTGGTTTCAATGAAATAGCCAAGCACGTTGTTGTGCTTGATCTTCAACGAGGTGATGCCAGTGTGTTCCGCATATTTTTGCTGAAACCCTGCAATAACAGAACGGCCTTCGTCGCGCAGCGTGCGGGCCTCGTCCAGCTCGGCGTCAAAACCCGGAGCGATAAATCCACCGTCGCGCGCCAGTAGGGGCGGTTCAGCAATCAATGCCTCATCGAGTAGGTTCAGTAGATCATCGAATCCTACGAGGTTCTGCAGAGCAGTTGCCAGCAGGATCGGCAGATCCTGGCCCTCGCAAATTCCGGCAATCGCAACAGCCTGAGTCAGCCCGTTACGAATGGCAGTCAGGTCACGGGGACCACCGCGTTCAAGTGACAGACGAGATAGGGCGCGGTCCAGATCTGGTGTTTTACGTAGGGCTTCGCGTAGATCCGAAGCAATTAGACTGTCTTCGGCAGCGAAACTCACGGCGTCCAGTCGGGCATGAATGACGTCCAGATTGCGCGAAGGACTGGATAGGCGCTGTTCCAGCAATCGCGCGCCACCAGGTGTCACAGTACGATCAACCACCGAAAGCAAAGAGCCCGCGCGACCACCGGACAAGGATCGGGTCAGTTCAAGATTACGACGTGTGGCCGCATCTATTTGCACTACCCGGTCCTCGGACTCTTTCAATGGAGTTTGCAGAAGGGGTAGTTTTCCTTTCTGTGTGATCTCCAAATAGTCAATCAGCGCGCCCATGGCCGAAATCTCGGCGCGTCCAAAATTGCCGAATGCATCCAGCGCGCCGACGTGAAACAAGCCGCAGATGCGCTTTTCAGCAGCAGTGCTGTCAAAGCTGGCACGTCCCACCGGGGTTAACGAAATGCCCAGATCGCGCACCGGTTCTTGCAACATCTGTTCCGTCCCGTCGGCCACGATAAGCTCGGACGGGGCTAACCGCGCCAGTTCGGGGCTGAGGCGTACGGTCGCCAATGGCATTACATGAAACGCACCCGTGGAAATATCTGTCCACGCCAGTGCAGCCTCATCCCGTACCTGGGAGTAGGCGGCCAGAAAGTTATGACGCCGCGCCTCCAATAAGGCGTCTTCGGTCAATGTTCCCGGAGTCACCAAGCGCACAACATCGCGCTTAACAACTGATTTAGAGCCTCTTTTCTTCGCCTCCGCCGGGCTTTCCAACTGCTCACAGACCGCAACACGAAAGCCCTTGCGGATCAAGGTCAGCAGATACCCTTCGGCAGAATGCACGGGCACGCCGCACATCGGAATGTCGATCCCGTTATGCTTTCCACGCTTGGTTAAGGCGATGTCCAGCGCTTCGGCCGCGTTGACGGCATCTTCAAAGAACATCTCATAGAAGTCGCCCATGCGATAAAATAACAGGGCGTCTGGATGAGCCTCTTTGATCTCAAGATATTGCGCCATCATCGGCGTGACTGTGGACAAAGGCGGCCCCCTTATGGCGTGTTCCGGGCGCGACCTTACAAATCCCGCATCTTCTGTAAAAGCCGAAAACTCATTCTCGTTGAGGCGCGGCCCCGCCTGCGCTATGAGGCAAAAGCCCTTAAGTCATGGAAACGACCTGTAAGATGCCCAAAGCGAAGATCACCAAAGAAGAGGCGCTGGCCTTTCACCTCGACCCGACCCCCGGCAAGTGGGAGGTGCAGGCCACTGTTCCCATGACCACGCAGCGCGATCTTTCGCTAGCCTATAGCCCCGGCGTTGCGGTTCCATGTGAAGCCATCGCTGAAGCGCCCGAGACTGCGTATGACTATACAAATAAAGGCAATCTTGTTGCTGTGATCTCGAACGGCACCGCCGTTCTGGGCCTTGGGAATCTTGGCGCGCTGGGCTCAAAACCGGTGATGGAAGGCAAATCGGTCCTGTTCAAGCGGTTCGCTGATGTGAACTCGATCGATATCGAACTGGATACCGAAGACCCTGATGAATTCTGCCGCGCGGTGCGTCTGATGGGGCCGACCTTCGGCGGTATTAACCTTGAGGACATCAAAGCGCCTGAGTGTTTCATCATCGAACAGCGCCTGAAGGAAGAGATGGATATCCCAGTCTTCCACGATGACCAGCACGGAACAGCAGTGATCTGTGCAGCGGGCTTGCTGAATGCCCTGCATATCTCGGGCAAGAAGATCGAAGATGTGAAAATTGTACTGAACGGGGCAGGTGCTGCTGGGATCGCCTGTATCGAACTGCTTAAGGCAATGGGCGCGCGGCACGAGAACTGCATTGTCTGCGATACCAAGGGCGTGATCTATCAGGGCCGGACCGAGGGCATGAACCAGTGGAAATCAGCTCACGCGATCTTGACCGATCTGCGCACTCTGGAAGATGCCATGAAGGGTGCGGATGTGTTCCTTGGCGTGTCGGTCAAAGGGGCTGTGACGCAGGATATGGTGGCGAGCATGGCCGACAATCCGGTCATCTTTGCGATGGCGAACCCCGATCCTGAAATCACACCTGAAGAGGCACATGAGGTCCGCGTTGATGCAATCGTTGCGACGGGTCGCAGCGACTATCCGAACCAGGTGAATAACGTTCTGGGCTTTCCTTATCTATTCCGCGGCGCGTTGGATATTCATGCCCGTGCGATCAATGACGAGATGAAAATTGCGTGCGCCCATGCGCTGGCACGATTGGCGCGTGAAGATGTGCCGGATGAAGTAGCAATGGCCTACGGCAAGTCGCTGACATTTGGTCGCGACTACATCATCCCGACACCTTTTGATCCGCGCCTGATTCACCGTATCCCGCCTGCGGTTGCCAAGGCCGGTATGGATACCGGCGCGGCGCGACGACCGATCATCGATATGGACGCTTATGAGCTGAGCCTGAAATCCCGCATGGACCCGACGGCCAGCATCTTGCGCGGCTTGAACGCGCGGGCACGTCAGGCGCAAAGCCGGATGATCTTTGCCGAGGGCGACGATCCGCGCGTGTTGCGCGCAGCCGTCATGTACCAACGCTCGGGCTTTGGGAAGGCGCTGGTTGTAGGACGACCGGACGATGTCAAAGAAAAGCTCGAAGCCGCTGGTCTTGGGGACGCGGTGCGCGAGATTGAGGTGGTGAACGCGGCCAATACCTTACATCTCGAGGCCTATAAGGATTTTCTCTATCAACGGCTGCAGCGCAAAGGGTTTGACCACAAGGACATTCACCGCCTCGCTGCGCGGGACCGACACGTCTTTTCGTCTCTGATGCTGGCGCATGGTCATGCGGATGGTCTGGTGACCGGTGCAACGCGCAAGTCGGCGCATGTTCTGGACCGCATCAACCATGTGTTTGACGCCGATGCCGCCCATGGCGCGGCGGGGGTTACCGCCTTGTTGCACAAGGGGCGGATCGTTCTGATTGGCGATACGCTGGTGCATGAATGGCCGGATGAGAACGATCTGGCCAATATCGCTGAACGCGCGGTTGCGGTCGCGCGTCATATGGGGCTGGAACCTCGGGTGGCCTTTGTCAGTTTCTCGACCTTCGGTTACCCGGTGTCTGAACGTGCTGAGAAGATGCACCGTGCTCCGGTAGTGCTGGACGAGCGCGGCGTCGATTTCGAGTACGAAGGGGAGATGACGGTTGATGTAGCCCTGAATGTGGATCAGCAGGAAGCTTATCCGTTCCAGCGCCTGACCGGACCAGCCAATATCCTGATTGTTCCCGCACGACACTCGGCTTCAATCTCGACCAAGCTGATGCAGGAAATGGGTGGAGCCACCGTGATCGGCCCAATCCTGTCCGGAGTCGACAAGCCGATCCAGATCTGTTCGACGGTTTCGACCGCGAATGACATTCTGAACATGGCCATTCTGGCCTCCTGCGATATTGGGTAAATCATGACGGTATGGAACCTCGGCTCAATCAACGCGGATATGGTCTACGCCCTGCCGCATTTGCCCTCAGCGGGTGAGACACTGGCGGCCAGCGGGTTGCAAAGGTTTCTGGGCGGTAAAGGGGCCAACATGTCGGTGGCTGCGGCCCGCGCGGGGTCACGGGTTTCGCATATCGGCGCGGTCGGGTCAGATGGCCTTTGGGCGCGAGACAGGCTGACCGAATATGGCGTGGACACCCGGCATATTGCTGAGGTGGATGTACCTACGGGTCACGCCATCATTGCGGTGGATGCGCAGGGCGAAAACCTGATTGTGCTGTTTCAGGGTGCAAACCACGTCATTTCTAACGACCAACTTGGACAGGCGTTGTCCTCGGCTGTTTCGGGTGACCTGCTGGTGATGCAGAACGAAACCAATGCTCAAATTGAGGCCGCCAAACTGGGTTGCGAAATGGGGCTGACCGTGTGCTATGCGGCCGCTCCATTTCAAGCCGAAGCGGTACAGGCGGTTCTGCCCTATCTGGATTTTCTGATCCTGAACGAGGTTGAGGCCGAGCAGTTGCAGGATGCAACGGGCCTGGCCCCGTCAGACCTGCAGGTCGAGCATGTTATCGTCACCTTTGGCTCAAAAGGTGCGCGGTATTATCAGCGGGGTCATAAACCACAGGCGTTTCGGGCGCATAAGGTCAACGCCGTGGATACCACGGGTGCTGGTGACACTTTTACCGGCTATGTGCTGGCGGGCATGGATCGGGGCATGCCAATGGAGCAGGCAATTGCACAAGCAAACCGTGCCGCGGCCCTGATGGTCACGCGGCACGGGACAGCTGATGTTATTCCTGATCTAAAAGAGGTACGCGAAGCGCAGCTGGATTAGGAACCGGCAAAGGGTGCTTCGCTTCCCCACAATTGCTTGACGCGCGCATCGCGACCGCAGGCTTTGCGGTATGCTTTGTACGCGTTCTTTTGGCGCTTGGGACCAAACCGGGTCAGGACCAGCTTGTCGCCCTTGTAATAATCCTGATGATAGGCTTCCGCCGGATAAAACGTGCCGGCCTGCAGGATCGGTGTGACCACCGTTTGACCCAACGCGTTTTGCGCGCTGCTCTTGGCCTGCTGCGCCAACGCCTTTTCCCCTGTGTTAGAGACGAAAATGGCGGTCCGATAACTCTCACCACGATCGCAGAACTGACCTCCCGCGTCCGTTGGATCGACCGAACGGAAGAACATGTTCAGCAAGGTTTCACGGGAAACGCGGGCGGGATCGAAGGTGATCTGCACCGCCTCGTAATGCCCGCTTCCGCCTTTTGAGACCTGATCATAAGTTGGGTTCTCGGTCGTACCGCCCGTATAACCCGAAACTGCACCTATTACCCCGGGCACGGATTCGAAATCGGATTCGACACACCAAAAACAACCCCCGGCTACGGTCAGCGTTTCTGTCCCCGCCGCCGGGGCTGGCAAGGCGCGCAGCATTGCGACCAACAGGATCAGCACAAACAGAAGCGAAGGTTTCAGGCAATCAAGGTAAGTGGTCCGGGTCATGGCAGGTCTCCTTCCGAAACCAAGCTGCCCGCCGGATTGCGCTTGTGCAATGTGCTGACATGATTTGTCACGCGCTGGTGAGATGAGTTTATCAGCCCAGCAACTGCCCCAGCTTCATCGCCACACCCATATTGCCTGAGATCTTCAGCTTGCCCAAAGCAACCCCGGTCATCGGGTTCAGCTTGCCGGTCAGCAGTTTGGTCAGGTTATCGCGCGAGATACGGATGGTGCAATCGGTCTCGCGATCTTTGGTTGAGGCAGTGTTGTCGGCCAGGACAATCACGCCATCCTCACCGCAATCGAATTTCAGTGATCCGTCAAAGCCCTTGCCATTCAGACCTTTCTGAATTCCGTCGGCGATGTCTTGCAGCATGATCCGTCCTTCTTTGGTTGACGTATGCGTAAAGACAAACGCCTGATCCGGGCAAGCCTGACCTGACGGGAACCGTGCAAAGAAAAACCCCGGCGCCTTATCGGACACCGGGGCCGTTTTTCGAATTCTGATTGCCTACTTGTTCAGTCGTTTGTCACGCGCCGCCAAGAGTTTCAGGCGCAGTGCGTTCAGCTGGATGAAACCTGCTGCGTCTTTCTGATCGTATGCGCCGGCGTCTTCCTCAAAGGTCACGTGTGCTTCGGAATAGAGCGAATGATCCGACCAGCGGCCCACGGTCGAGGCCAAACCTTTGTACAGTTTCACGCGGACGGTGCCAGTAACGTGCTCTTGTGATTTGTCGATGGCCGCCTGCAGCATCTCACGCTCGGGGCTGTACCAAAAACCGTTATAGATCAGCTCAGCATATTGCGGCATCAACTGGTCTTTCAGATGCATCGCACCGCGATCCATGGTGATGGATTCGATGCCACGGTGCGCTTCCAACAGTATGGTGCCACCGGGAGTTTCGTAGATGCCGCGCGATTTCATGCCAACGAAGCGTCCTTCGACCAGATCGAGACGGCCAATACCGTGCTTGCCGCCATATTCGTTCAGCTTGGTCAGGATGGTTGCGGGGCTCATCGCCTCACCATTGATACTGACCGCGTCACCATTTTCAAAGCCGATCTCGATAAACTCGGGCTCATTAGGCGCGTCCTCGGGGTGGACGGTGCGCTGGTAGACGTAATCGGGGGCCATATCGGCGGGGTCTTCCAGAACCTTGCCTTCGGACGAGGTGTGCAGCAGGTTGGCGTCGACCGAAAACGGCGCTTCGCCGCGCTTGTCTTTGGCAATCGGGATCTGGTTCGCCTCAGCAAATTCCAGCAGACGGGTGCGGCTGGTCAGGTCCCACTCGCGCCAGGGGGCAATCACCTTGATGTCGGGGTTCAGCGCGTAAGCCGCCAGTTCGAACCGCACCTGATCGTTGCCCTTGCCGGTCGCGCCATGGGCGACGGCATCAGCACCGGTCGCCTCAGCAATCTCAACCAGACGTTTCGAGATCAGAGGTCGCGCGATGGACGTACCGAGCAGGTATAGACCTTCATAAACCGCGTTGGCGCGGAACATGGGGAAGACGAAATCGCGGACGAATTCTTCGCGGATGTCCTCGATATAGATGTTCTCGGGCTTGATCCCAAGCAACTCTGCCTTTTTGCGGGCAGGCTCAAGCTCTTCACCCTGACCCAGGTCGGCGGTGAAGGTCACGACCTCACAGCCATACTCGGTCTGCAGCCATTTCAGAATGATTGAGGTATCAAGGCCACCGGAATAGGCCAGAACAACTTTCTTGGGCGCGGACATCTGACTTCCCTTTATGCGTAGAACGACTGGCCCCTAGCGGGTTTTGGACGCGGGGGCAAGCTGTGTGGATTGACGCAGGGCGGGAATTGAGGTGAAACGGTCCGTTAGAGAACAAGGAATAGTTGAGAGGGCGGTTTTTATGCTGGGATTAGAGATATTCGTGCATTCGGTGAGAATGGTTCTTAGGAATCTGACACAGGCATTGCAGATTTCTGTTGTACCAGCGTTGATTGGCGGCTTCCTAGCAATCGGCTTGTTCTTTCTGTTCGGCATCCCTTTTGAAGAATTTAACAGTGAAACCACTGGCTTTCCTGACGGTGTAACGGCGGCATCCTTCACCGGATTTCTGCTCTGCTTTATGATCGTTATATTTGGGGTCATGCTGTGGATTGTCGTGTCGTGGCACCGCTTTGTTCTTCTTGAGGAATATCCAAGCGGTTTGGTTCCGTCTTTCAGGTTCGACCGTGTGCTCGCCTATTTCGGACGTCTCCTGATGCTCGGCCTAATCGCTCTAATAATCATGATACCGGGGACGTTGATCATGAGCATGATGGCGCAAGCCTCTGCAGTGCTAGGAATTCTGGTTTGGCTGGGTTTGATCATCTTTCTCACCATCGGCTTCTATCGGGCCTCCGCGATTTTGCCCGCCGCAGCGATCGGAAAACCGCTAAAGCTGTCTGAAGCTTGGCAGGCGACCTCTGGCGCAAGCGGAGCAATCGCACTTCTGGTCGTCTTGTCTATCCTCTTCCAATTGTTGCTTCAGCTGCTGGCATCACTGCTGCTGTTCGTCCCGATCATCGGTATCTTCATTGTCTTGTTTGCGAGCATGCTGATCGTCCCATTGATCAATGTTAGCATCCTGACGACGATCTATGGTGTGTTCATCGAGAAACGCGAGTTGTCCTGAGCCCGTACACATATGTATTCCTTGCCCTTTCAGCGGTGATCGGGCAGGGAAATCGACATGACTGATTTCATGCCCCGTGCCCGCGCTGCCGAACAGGCGATGCGCTCTGTTTTTCCAGCAACGCCTCTACAGCGGAATGCCCATCTGTCCGAACGTTATGGCGCGGATATCTGGCTCAAGCGCGAAGACCTCAGCCCGGTGCGGTCCTACAAGATCCGCGGCGCATTCAATGCGATGCGCAAGCAGCAGGGGCAGGAGCTATTCGTTTGTGCCAGCGCAGGCAATCACGCGCAGGGCGTGGCCTATATGTGCAAGCATCTGGGCGTGAAGGGTGTGATTTTCATGCCGGTGACAACGCCGCAGCAGAAGATACAGAAAACCCGTATCTTTGGTGGTGACAATATCGAGATACATCTGACCGGTGACTATTTCGACGATACTCTGTCCGCCGCTCAATCCTGGTGTGCAGAGCAGGGTGGGCATTTCTTGTCTCCGTTCGACGATGCTGATGTGATCGAGGGACAGGCCTCTCTGGCGGTTGAGATCGAAGCGCAATTGGGCGGCGTGCCTGATCACGTGATCCTGCCTGTTGGTGGTGGCGGAATGTCTTCGGGGGTCGCCACGTGGTTTGGGGGCCGGACGCATTGTTTATTTGTGGAGCCAAAAGGCGGCGCGTGCTTGCATGCGGCAATGGCAGCGGGACATCCGGTGGCGTTGGAGCACGTGGACAATTTTGTAGACGGCGCGGCAGTCGGAAAAATTGGTGCGAAACCCTTTGAGCTGCTGAAGGATCATCATCTGTCAGATGTTCTGGTCCTGTCCGAGGATCGGATTTGTACCACCATGATCGAGATGCTGAATGTCGAAGGCATCGTTTTGGAGCCAGCTGGCGCCTTGGCGATTGAGGCGGTTGCCGATGTCCAGAGCTTTATCCGCGGCAAGACCGTGGTGTGTGTAACCTCTGGAGGCAATTTTGATTTCGAGCGCCTGCCTGAAGTGAAAGAGCGCGCGCAGCGCTATTCAGGCGTGAAGAAATACTTCATCCTACGACTACCGCAGCGCCCAGGTGCGTTGAAAGAGTTCTTGGGCATCCTTGGCCCAGAGGACGATATTGCACGATTTGAATACATGAAAAAATCGGCACGCAACTTTGGTTCCGTGCTGATCGGCATAGAGACCCGCAAACCCGAGAATTTTATGCGTCTGTTCGCGCATCTGGATGACGCAGGGTTCACGTATACAGATATCACCGAGGACGAGACCCTGGCGCAGTTTGTAATTTAGAGCAGGTTTTCGGCGAGACCCTCCTGAAACAAGGCTTTCGAAGCGTCAAAAGCCGTACAGATTTCACCCAGATCGACTGCAGCGCCGTCGCCGGCAGCGGCCCGTCGCTCGCCGTCCTGACATAGCTTCGAGAAGCTGTCGAACCCAAGACTTAATGCGCTGCCTTTCAGGAAATGCAGGTTCTGCTCGATCTCGATCCGGGCCGTATCATCGCGCAGCTTCTTGATGACCTCCTGAACCTCGTCCAGAAAGATATCAACAACCACATCGAACTCTTCTGCGCCGACTTCATCACGTAACTGTCTGACTCTGGACCACTGAATCATGCCACCCTCTTGCGGTTGCATATTGGTATCCTGCTGCGGGTAAATCTGGAGTTAAACTTTGGCTGCTCGATCTTTCATCGGATGTTAAGTTGACGCCCTTAGCGTTTTGTCAACTGGAGAGTTGAGCAAGTACAGGGACTTCATGGTGCCGGATGCCAGTCATGTTGAGACCCGGGTCGAGCTGGATTTTGGCGCGATCCGTAAGGTTCTTGTTGTAGACGACAGCCGTCTGCAGCGGCGCATTCTGCTGGCCTCGCTGAAGAAGTGGGGGTTCGAAGTTCTTGAGGCCGATAGCGGCGAGGCTGCGATTGAGTATTGCGCAACCGATACGCCCGATCTGGTGCTTAGCGATTGGGTTATGCCCGGCATGGGCGGGCTGGAGTTCTGTCGCGCCTTCCGAGAGCTGGATAGTGATCAATATAGCTATTTCATCCTTCTGACCTCAAAAAGCGAAAAGCAGGAGGTCGCAAAAGGGCTAGACGCAGGCGCAGACGATTTCCTGATCAAACCTCTTGAGGCGGATGAACTGCGTGCGCGCATCTCGGCTGGTGCGCGTATTCTGGACATGCAGCGCGAGCTGTCGCGCAAAAACCAGCTGATCGAAACCGCGCTGAACGAGCTGAAGCTCGCCCATGACGCGATCGATAAAGACCTGATACAGGCGCGAAAGATTCAGGAATCGCTGGTGCCAGAGTTGAAGGGAACCTTCGGTAAATCTCAGGTCAGCCTGCTTTTGAAACCCTGTGGGCATATCGGCGGCGATCTTGTTGGAATGTTCTCACCCGGTGTTAATCGGCTGGGGTTCTATAGTATCGATGTCTCAGGCCATGGCATCACGTCCGCGATGATGACGGCTCGTCTGGGCGGGTATCTGTCCAGTACGCATTTCGACCAGAACATCGCGATGGAACGCCGGTTCAGCAAATTCTACGCCTTGCTACCGCCCGAAGAGGTCGCGTCTCTGCTCAACTCCCGTCTGATCGCCGACACCGGGATCGAAGAGTATTTTACGATGGTTTATGCCATCGTTGATCTTCGCAACGGACATCTAAAAATGGTGCAGGCAGGTCACCCGCATCCGCTGCTGATGCGCCATGATGGCAAAACCGAGTTTTTGGGCGAAGGTGGGTTTCCAATTGGTCTGCTGCCGGAAGCACAGTTTCAGCAAACCGAAACCTATATGCAGCCGGGCGACAAGCTGCTGTTGCACTCGGACGGGTTTACAGAATGTCAGCTCGCCGATGGCAGTTTGCTGGACGAAGACGGGCTTAGGTCAATGGCTGTCGAGTGCGCTGAAGATAACGGAGGGCCGGAATTCCTTGAGGATATGTTCTGGCGACTCAGTCAGGTGATGTCGCCAGACAGCGGCATGACCGATGACGTCTCTGCCGTGTTTTTCGAATATAACGGACCTTAGAGCCCATGCAGGTGGCGCTGGGCGAAATGGGCGTCGCCCTCATTGCCTAACAGATGAACGGCATCTGCGGTCTCCATCCAAATGGCCTCATGAATGTCTTCGGTCGGAGGGCCTAGGCGACGGACGGGGTGGGCGCGGTAGATTAGGCAGACTTTCTCGGCCCACAGGTCGTATTCCGGCATGTAGGTGTATCGCCGAAACGCACCCATACGCCGGGGTGCGGCGATCAGCCAACCGGTTTCTTCGTAAACCTCACGGTGAAGCGCCGTAATGGGTGATTCCCCGGGATCGATGCCGCCGCCCGGCAGCTGAAGATCGGGGCCAGGTTCCAGCTGACAGGTCAGCAACAAACGGTTGCCCTGAGGTAGCAAAGCATAAACGCCGACTCGCCGGGTGTATTTACGATCTGCCTCGGGGCTTTCACCGAACCGTCTGATCATGTAAGGCCCCTTTCAACCAAAACTGTTCAACCTATATGGTGGCGGTATGCCAACCTGTGGCGCTTAAGGAAACCCCATGTCTATTGGAACCAAAATCGCGTGGGACGACACGGTCCTGCCCTTTCAACTCGATGTATCGGACATGCGTGGCCGCGTGGCGCGGCTGGACGGTGTGTTGGACGGCATCCTGAAACAGCACGACTACCCTGAGGTGGTCGAGGCGCTGGTGGCCGAGATGGCCCTGCTGACCGCATTGATCGGGCAGACAGTATCGCTGCGCTGGAAGCTGTCTTTGCAGGTGCAGTCCAAGGGCGCCGTACGGATGATCGCAACCGATTACTACGCGCCGCAGGTCGAAGGTGAGCCCGCGCAAATCCGTGCCTACGCCAGCTTTGATCGTGACCGGCTGACCGATGCTGCCCCCTTCGATCAGGTGGGCGAGGGCTATTTCGCCATCATGATCGATCAGGGCGAGGGCACGCAGCCCTACCAAGGCATCACGCCATTGGCCGGCGGATCGCTGAGCGCCTGTGCCGAGGCTTACTTTGCACAGTCTGAACAGCTGCCAACCAGGTTTTCACTGAGCTTCGGCAAATCGACCGAACCCGGTGTCGGGGAACACTGGCGCGCAGGCGGGATTATGTTGCAGCACATGCCCAAGGCTTCGCCCTTTGCCGCATCCGGGGAAGGCAGCGGAGAGATTCTGACCGCCTCGGATCTGGTGGATGGTGAAGAGGGCGAGAACTGGGATCGCGTTAACATCCTGCTCGACACCGTAGATGATCTGGAGATGATCGGGCCGTCCGTTGCGCCAACCGACCTTCTGGTGCGCCTGTTTCACGAGGAACAGCCTCGCGTCTATGATGCGCAGCAGGTAAAATTCGGCTGCACCTGTTCCGAAGATCGCGTGCGCCAAAGCCTGTCGATCTATTCGGCGCAGGATATTGCGACAATGACCACGGACGAAGGCACCGTCACAGCAGATTGTCAATTCTGCGGTGCGCACTACGTGCTGGATCCAACGACCGTCGGGTTCGAGGCCGAAGGTCCGGATGGCGCGTGATCTGATCTCGGAACTGACAGCGGCTCTGGGTCGTAATGGCGATGGGTCCAGTGACTTTGATCTGAACCCGGAGACGGTGCTGCCTGCGGGGCGCAAATTGCGCCCTGCGGGTGTGTTAGTGCCTATTTCCATAGTCGGCGATGTGCCGCAGTTGATCCTGACCAAGCGCTCTTCGGCGTTGCAGCACCACCCGGGCCAGATTGCCTTTCCGGGTGGAAAACAGGATGAAGGTGACGCGGATGTCACGGCCACCGCCTTACGCGAAGCCCGAGAAGAAATCGGTCTGCCACCCGAATTGCCGCGCATACTGGGCCATCTGCCAACCCATGAAACCGTAACCTCCTTTTCGGTCACGCCTGTTGTTGCGATCCTTGAAGCCAGCTTCGAAACCATCGCCGAACCGGGCGAAGTGGATGAGGTCTTCTCAGTTCCGCTTGCGCATGTCTTGAACCCAGAGAATTATGTCGTCGAGTCGCGCCGTTGGCGCGGCCAAAGACGGTATTACTATGCTGTGCCCTATGGCCCCTACTACATCTGGGGAGCAACGGCGCGGATGCTGCGGGGACTGGCAGCGCGGATGAGTGAATGAAGCGGATCACAGAAGATTGGTTAACCGAACAAGCCACACAGGATGTGTGCGCCGCACTGACTAACGGTGGGGCGCAGGCGCTATTCGTCGGTGGTTGTGTGCGCAATGCTCTGCTGCACGCACCGGTTTCAGACATCGATATTGCCACGGATGCAAAGCCCGAGCGGGTTATGGAACTGGCGCAGAAGGCTGGGCTGAAACCAATCCCGACTGGGATCGAACATGGCACGGTAACCGTCGTCAGCAAGGGTATTCCTCATGAGGTCACAACGTTCCGCCGTGATGTCGAAACGGATGGTCGACGTGCGGTTGTGGCCTTTTCAGACAGGGTCGAAGAAGACGCTGCGCGTCGTGATTTCACTATGAACGCGCTTTACGCCAAACCTGACGGCACGATCCTTGATCCGCTGAACGGTTTGCCGGATCTACAGGCGCGTCGCGTGCGGTTCATCGGGGAGGCCAGTGATCGCATCCGCGAAGACTACCTGCGATCGCTCAGATACTTCCGCTTTCACGCTTGGTATGGTGATGCAGACCAGGGCTTCGACCCCGATGCGCTGGATGCGATTGCTGCGAATTTGGACGGGTTAGAGACACTTTCCCGCGAAAGGGTTGGGGCCGAGATGCTGAAACTTCTCGCTGCGCCTGACCCCGCTCCGTCGGTTGCCGCCATGCGCAGCACAGGTGTTCTGGCGCAGCTTTTACCCGGCGCGGACGACCGGGCTTTGGCGATCCTCATCAAGTTGGAACAAGACGCCCACGCCACGCCCGAAGCGATTCGCCGTTTGGCTGCAATTGCACCACCCGAATTCGCAAAAACCCTGCGCCTCAGCCGTGCGCAACTGCAAAGACTGACTCGGATGCGCGACGAAGCGATGGCGACGACCAGCGTCACGGAACTGGGTTACCGCTATGGCTCGGAAGGCGGTTTACACGAGACGCTTTTGCGCCACGCATTTCTTGAACAGCCATGGTCAGACGACCTGAGCCAAGCCTTGCAACATGGGGCGGCGGCCAGTTTCCCGATCAAGGCGCCGGATTTGATCCCAGCCTTCTCGGGTCCCGCGCTGGGCGCAAAACTGGCCGAGCTTGAGGCGCGGTGGATCGCATCGGATTTCACGCTCAGCCGCGAAGAATTGCTGGCAGAATAAATTGAAGTCTCAAAAGGGGATGACAAATCCGATTTGATTTGGCAGGGTGCGCCAGACTCATATGGAGGGAGGAATGCGAATGTATTACGGGATCTGGTTCGGCTAAAGCCCGGAACACTTTGACCCGTAGGGGTGGTGTTCTGGCGCCATCTTTCTTCGCATGACCTATTTTTTGCTCAATCGGGGCACTCTCCATGTTTCGCTACTTCGAAAACCTTGTTGACCCTTTTGTCGCCTATGAACAGATAGATACCCCACCTACGCGGCTGTGGCCCTTCATGCTGGGCTATTCGCAGCCGTTCATGCGCATCTTTGTCTGGGCCGCGTTGATGTCTGTGATCGTTGCTGCTGTCGAGGTCGGGCTAATCTTCTACATGGGCCGCGTTGTGGACTTGCTGGGAAGTTCACCCGCTGAATTTTGGCAGGCGCACGGGACCGAGCTGATCGTGGTCGCCGCGCTGATTCTGTTCATTCGTCCAATTTTGCAGTTTGTTGATGTGCTTTTGCTCAACAACACGATCCTGCCAAACTTCGGCACGCTGATCCGCTGGCGAGCGCATAAACATGTGTTGCGTCAATCAGTTGGCTGGTTCGAGAATGACTTTGCAGGGCGTATCGCAAACCGGGTTGTTCAGACCCCGCCCGCTGCGGGCGAGGTGGTGTTTCAGGTCTTTGACGCGATTTCATTCTCGATCGCCTACATGATCGGCGCGGCCATATTGCTGATGGCGGCTGATCCGCGCCTGTTGCTGCCGTTATTGATTTGGTTGGTGTTCTATGGGGCCTTGGTGCGGTGGACCGTCAAGCGGGTCGGACCCGCGTCGCAAGCCGCGTCTGATGCGCGTTCGACCGTAACAGGGCGCGTGGTGGACAGCTATACCAACATTCACTCCATCAAGATGTTTGCCCATGACACGCAGGAACAGGATTATGCGCGCGAGGCGATTGCAGAAACCCGCCGCACTTTCCAGATCGAGATGCGGATTTTCACCATCATGGATGCCGCACTGGTTGCGTTGAACGGTGTGCTGATCGTGGGCGTCGTCGGCTGGGCGATCCTGCTTTGGGCGCAAGGTAGCGCTACGGTCGGTGTGGTGGCCGCCGCCACTGCGTTGACGCTGCGGCTGAATGCCATGACCGGGTGGATCATGTGGGCGTTGACCAGTTTCTTCCGGGAACTGGGCATCGTTGCCGAAGGGATGCAGACCATTGCACAGCCGATCGACTTGTTGGATGAGCCTAATGCGAAATCCTTGCGGCTGGGCAATGGCCAGATCGAAATCCGCGACCTGTCGCATCATTATGGGCGCGAAACTGGTGGTTTAGATCACGTCAACCTGACCATCCGGCCAGGCGAAAAGATTGGCCTGATCGGGCGGTCGGGGGCCGGAAAATCGACTCTAGTAAAGCTACTTCTGCGGTTTTACGACGTCGAGAAAGGCGCGATCCTGATCGATGGTCAAGACATCTCGAAGGTTACGCAGGACAGCCTGCGCAGCCATATCGGGATGGTCCAGCAAGACAGCGCTCTATTGCACCGCTCGGTGCGGGCCAACATATTGTATGGCCGGCCTGATGCGACTGAGGAACAGATGATTGCCGCCGCAAAACAGGCCGAAGCGCATGAGTTTATCCTTGATCTGCAGGATCCGGAAGGCCGCACTGGCTACGATGCGCATGTTGGCGAGCGGGGTGTGAAACTGTCTGGCGGTCAGAGGCAGCGGGTGACGCTGGCGCGTGTGATCCTTAAAGATGCACCGATTTTGCTGTTGGATGAGGCGACATCCGCCCTAGATTCCGAAGTCGAAGCTTCGATACAGGAAACACTCTACGGCATGATGCAAGGCAAGACCGTGATCGCCATTGCGCACCGGCTCAGCACGATTGCGCAGATGGACCGCATTCTGGTGATGGATGGTGGTCGCATCGTCGAACAGGGCGGCCATTCCGAATTGCTGGCGCAAGGAGGACTTTACGCCCAGTTCTGGGCGCGGCAATCTGGGGGCTTCCTTAACCCGGAGGCCGCTGAATGAGGATTGCCGACCTCATCCAACCGTTCAAAGACATCGAAACGCCCCCGCCGCAAACGCTGGGGGCGTTCATTCGCTGGAGCCTGTCCGGCGCCTGGCCGATGCTGTTCGTCGCTGCTGCGTTCTCGGCGATCGCAGGCGGTATGGAGGCCGGCACCGCCTGGGTCTTGGGACGGGTTATCGATCTGACTACAACCAGCGGGCCCGACGCGTTTTTG
This sequence comes from Ruegeria sp. YTSA064, assembly GCF_059610325.1. Taxonomy (NCBI): domain Bacteria; kingdom Pseudomonadati; phylum Pseudomonadota; class Alphaproteobacteria; order Rhodobacterales; family Roseobacteraceae; genus Ruegeria; species Ruegeria sp. YTSA064. Next base: position 83,504 of record NZ_JBXWNK010000014.1, on the reverse strand, counting down.
ACCGGCGGCAATATTGCGATCATTTTGGGTGCTGTCGCATTCTTCATGCTGTTGCGTCCCGCGCTGTTTGGGCTGTCATCGATCACGAATAACTACATCGTCATGCCCAACATCACACCACTGGTATTAGCCAAGCTGAACCGCTGGACGCTGGGTCAATCGGTGACCTATTTCGACGATGATTTCGCCGGGCGGATTGCCCAAAAACAGATGCAAACCTCAAATGCGATGACGCAGGTGGTGTCCGAAACCATCAGCGCGATTGTGTTCGCCTTGGCCTCGCTTGCGGGGTCATTGCTTTTGTTAGGGTCTATTCATCCGCTTGTGATGGTCCCGTTCGCCGCTTGGTTGGTTGTCTACTTCCTGCTGGTGCGCTGGTATCTTCCACGCATTCGTGTGCGCTCTGCCGCGCGTGCTGGAGCACGGGCGATGGTGTCGGGGCAAGTGGTCGACACGATTACAAATATCAAGACGGTCAAACTGTTCGCTCATTCGGAATTCGAAGACCACGCTGCGCGCAACTCTATGGTCGACCTGCGAGAACGGTCGCTGGAATTCGGCAAGTTGTCGGCCAGTTTCCGGTTCATCCTGATGACGCTAGCCGGGGTTCTGCCAGTCCTGCTGATTGGTGCGACGCTGTGGCTTTGGCGGGTGGGCGGCGCGTCTGCCGGGGATATCGTAGCGGCTGGTGCCGTGGCGATCCGTATCTCACAAATGACCGGCTGGGTCAGTTTCACGTTGATGGGTCTATACGCCAATGTTGGCGAGATCGAGAACGGGATGCATACCCTGACCAAGCGCGACCGGGTCGAAGATGCCCTGAATGCGACTCCGCTTGTGGTTACGGAAGGTGAGATCGCCTTTGACCATGTCAGTTTTGCCTATGGCCGAGATGTGGGTGGCGTATCGGACCTGCATCTCACGGCGACACCGGGTGAGAAGCTGGGCATTGTTGGGGCCTCAGGTGCGGGGAAATCCACTTTGGTTTCACTGCTACTTAGGCTCTATGACGGGGAAAATGGCGTCATCTCAATTGACGGGCAGGATGTTTCTCGGGTGACACAGGACAGTCTGCGCCAACAGATCGGGATGGTCACGCAGGAAACTGCGATGTTCAACCGCTCGGCGCGCGAAAACATCCTCTATGGCCGTCCTGACGCGTCCGAGGCTGAAATGATTGAGGCCGCGACTAAGGCCGAGGCGCATGAATTCATCCTGGGGCTTGAAGATGCGCAGGGGCGTAAGGGCTATGATGCGCATCTCGGTGAGCGGGGTGTGAAACTCAGCGGCGGACAACGGCAGAGAATCGCTTTGGCCCGTGCTATCCTGAAAGACGCTCCAATATTGGTTCTGGACGAGGCGACCTCGGCGCTGGATTCCGAGGTCGAGGCTTCGATTCAGGCCGCGCTGCACCGAGTGATGCAGGGCAAGACCGTTCTGGCGATCGCGCACCGTCTGTCCACGCTCAGCGAGATGGATCGGATCATCGTTCTGGATCATGGGCATATCGTCGAGAGCGGAACACATAAGGCGCTATTGGAACGTGGCGGGCTTTATGCCCGGTTCTGGCACCGTCAGTCGGGTGGATTCATTCAGGCGGAAGCGGCAGAATAAGGGGTTTTGTTGGTCGCAAACCCCCGGTATCAGGCCCCCATGACGCAGCACTACACCATTAACCGCCTCGGACATCAGGGCGACGGGATCGCCGATGGTCCCATCTATGCGCCACGCACCCTGCCGGGTGAGGTGGTCAGCGGCACGCTGCTGGGGCAGTTCCTGAGAGACATCCGTGTAGAAACGCCTTCGGATCAGCGGGTCAAAGCACCCTGCCGTCATTACAAGGCCTGTGGGGGTTGCCAGCTGCAGCACGCAGCTGACGACTTTGTCGCCAACTGGAAGATCGACGTGGTCCGCAACGCGCTCGCCGCGCAGGGGCTCGATGCCCCGATGCGGCCCATTCACACCTCGCCCGAGCGATCGCGCCGCCGTGCGACCATCGCCGTTCGGCGCACCAAAAAGGGTACTCTGGCCGGGTTTCACGGACGCGCTTCGGACACGATCACCGAAATCCCGGATTGTCACCTGCTGCATCCCACCTTGATCGACGCCATTCCGGTGGCCGAAGCCTTGGCCGTGTTGGGTGGCAGCCGCAAAGGCGTGTTGGCCGTAACGCTGACCCTGTCCGAAGGCGGTCTGGATGTGGCGATTAAAGGCGGCAAACCGCTGGATGGACCATTGGAACTGGCGCTCGCGCAAGCGACCGAGCACCACGGCCTTGCCCGGCTCAGTTGGGATGATGAAGTAATCGCCATGCGTGAACCTCCGATCCAACACTTTGGAAACGCTGGCGTCACCCCGCCGCCCGGGGCGTTTTTGCAAGCCACCAAGGATGGAGAACAGGCTCTATTACAGGCCGTTTCCGATGCGACGCTGGGGGCCAAGCGGATCGTCGATCTTTTCGCGGGATGCGGAACTTTCTCGCTGCCGCTGGCACAGACAGCCGAGGTGCATGCGGTCGAGGGCGAGGCCGAAATGACGAAGGCCTTGGATCAGGGATGCCGCAAGGCGCAAGGCCTGAAACAGGTCACAACCGAGGCCCGAGACCTGTTTCGCCGCCCGCTCATGCCCGATGAGCTCAAGAAATTCGATGCTGTCGTGCTAGACCCGCCGCGCGCAGGGGCCGAGGCGCAGGTGGCCGAGTTAGCGCAGGCCCAGCGTCCAGTGCTCGCATATGTCGCATGCAATCCAGTGACCTTTGCCCGCGATGCAAAAATATTGGTTAACGCCGGATATACCCTTGAATGGGTGCAGGTGGTTGACCAATTTCGATGGTCGTCACACACCGAACTTGCCGCTCGGTTCATTTTGAACAATTAACCCTGAGATAAGGACCACCCGCATGGTGATCGCCCAACGACTGCTGCCCATCATCGAAGCGCCGACTTTCGGGAAGTTCATCACCGGCGTGATCCTGTTCAATGCGGTCCTGTTGGGGATGGAGACATCACCCACGCTGATGGAGGCGGCAGGCCCGCTGATCGTGACGCTTGATAAACTGTGCCTCACCATCTTCGTCATCGAAATCGTGGTGAAACTGATCGCGACCGGGCGTCGGTTCTTCACAAGCGGCTGGAACATTTTTGACTTTGTGATTGTGGGTGTCGCCCTTGTCCCCAGCGCGGGGGCGCTTTCTGTTCTTCGGGCACTGCGTATCTTGCGGGTATTGCGCGTCATCTCCGTTGCGCCGCGCCTGCGCCGGGTGGTCGAAGGCTTCATCTCGGCGCTGCCGGGCATGGCCAGCGTGTTCTTGCTGATGGCGATCTTGTTCTATATCGGCGCGGTGATCTCGACCAAACTGTTCTCATACAGCTTTCCGGATTGGTTCGGTGATCTGGGCATGTCTGCCTATACGCTGTTCCAGATCATGACGCTGGAAAGCTGGTCCATGGGGATCGTCCGCCCGGTGATGGAGGTCTATCCCTACGCCTGGCTATTCTTTGTTCCCTTCATCATGGTGACCACCTTTGCGGTGGTTAACCTTCTGGTTGGTTTGATCGTGAACTCGATGCAGGATGCCCACCATGCCGAGGATGAGGTCAAAACCGACGCCTATCGTGACGAGGTTCTTGAAAGGCTCGAGTCGATTGAACGCCGCCTAATGGAACAGTCGCACATCAAAAAGTGATTTAAGTTTCGCACAAATCTGGCATAATAATGGGCAAAAAAGAGCATCAGGCAGTGAAAACTATGGATCGTCGAGCATTTGGAATGGGCGCGATGGCAACGCTGAGCCTTTCAGCGTGCGCCTCAGCGAAACCCAGATTTCTTTCTTATCGCGGGCCCGAGGTGACCTCATTGGTCATCAACAAGGGCGCACGCAAGATGTATCTTCTTCATAACGAGCAGATTTTACGGGAATATGATGTCGATCTGGGATTTGCGCCCAGAGGTACAAAATCCAAAAAAGGCGATGGACGCACGCCTGAGGGCACTTATCTGATTGACCGCCGCAACCCACGTAGTCGGTATCACCTGTCGCTGGGCATCTCGTATCCGAACTCGGAAGATCGGGCGAAGGCCAAGGCCGCTGGCGTTGATCCGGGTGGCGATATCTTCATTCACGGACAGCCGAACCTACGATCCGAGTTCAAGCGTGCGAAGAAGACGCCTGATTGGACAGCGGGCTGCATCGCTGTGAAAAACGACGAGATCGAAGAGATTTACGCGATGGTGAACGAGGGAACTGTCATCACTCTGCGTCCCTGAATCAAAGCGGTTTCCAAGCACCAAACCCGAGCTGCACATAGTCGCGCTGGTAGGCTTCGGCTGCCAGCGCTTCAAGCCGTGCATCGTAAATTTGATCCAGCGAGAAGGGCACATCAGGCATTGCCTTCACCGGAGTTGGCGGTGCTTCGTGTCCCACTTGACGGGCAAGCTCGGGCAATTTGATTGCCATCTCAACCTCACGCAGAATCAGATCGGGTAGGGTGAATCCAGCCATGCCTTCTAGTGTTTGCGCCTGCCCGCACCATTCTCCGTCGACGCGGATCGGGGTCTGACCCGCAAGAATACTGCGCAACATGCCCAGATATGCCGAGAAAGCTTCGTAATGTTGGTCAAGTGAATAAGCACCTAGATCACCTTTGGCAGGTAGCGGCACTTTGTACCGCCGGCTCAGCATATTACGGATGCTGACATAGGCGCCGGGGCCGGTGTGCAGGATACGGTCACAGAATACCGCATGCGCGCGTGCCAACGGATGCCGTAACACTGTGAATTTGCGGTGATCGGGATGGCTTTGCATCCATTGACGCGTCTGTTTCTGATTGCGGCCAGTGATAAGGTCATCGGTTGTGACTCCATCGAGATCGGCGAGCCATTGCGCCACTTCCGCCTCGGGGCCACCGCGCACGGGTAGATACATCAGGGGCGTGTTTGCCGCGCCCACATAGCGCGAGACGGCAGGACCGCGGCGCGGCTCGAAATTTGGGATTTGGTGCAACTTGAACCAGTCGTACTGTGACAGTGCCTGCTCCATGTCGTCTGGATTGGTCACTTTCGACAAGACGGGTGCGGGGTTCTGGCGCTTGAGATGTTGGTTCAGCTCGGCAAGCCGTGCGCTGACGCCCAGCCAGGCTGCAAGCCCGTTCAGAACGTCCAGGTCATTCAGATCGTCATAGTCTATATAAAACGGCGTCTGCCCTGTGGTTTGCAAGTGCTTGAGAACGGTCTGTCGAAACGCCTGCCGTTGTTCAAGTTGGTCACAGAACTCTTCGGTGTCAAAGGTGACCTGCGCATCGCGGCGCTGCTTGATGTTTACCAATCTCCACTGCTTGGTCTCCAATGCGATTTTCCACGAGATGTAGCTGTCCAGAGGATTGCGCTTCAGGATGATCTTGGCACAGCGTGGATCATCAAGCGCAGGCCCAAGAGCACGCGCATCGTGATCACTGAAGAATCGAAAGCCGTTCATCTCGCCCGGTGCGTTTCGGATCGCATTGATCAGAGCCAGAGGATCGTTCTCGCGATCTTCTAGAGTAAACCCAAGAACGCTATCCAGTTTTGGCAGGCCGACGAAGTAGGGGTTGAACGCCTCACCGTGACAGGTCACCCCGTCGAGCGTATTCAACTGCAATTCCAACAGGTTCGAGCCAGTGCGCATATCGGCCAGTACGATGAAGTAATCGAAGAGGCGGGTCATTTTTAATTACTGCACCAGATAGGGCTTTTTGAACGATTTGGCTTGTCCGCCAAATACATCGTTAACAGGAAAATCACCCATCAAATAGGGATGCATGCCCTGGTTTTTGAGATTCTGCAGAAACTTACCAAACCCCGTCAGATCCACCATCGTGGGTGCCTCGGTCAAGTGGGTGGGCGGGGGCGCACCCATATCTTCAAGCACGGTCTGCAGGTGTTCCATGGGGGATTCCACGAACTCAGCCATAGTCCAGACCCGTATTCTAGATTTTGCGCGGGCTGTATCCAGCAACTCAAGCTGCTTTGTTTCCCGCTGCTGCAAACGGGCAGCTTCACACCGAATATCGGCAAAGTTCATGTTGGACCTGAACAAGGGAACCGCCCAGGCGCCAGTGATGATTGCAATACTGGCGTTCAGATCGCGCAACAGGAACTCGTTGATCTGTTGGGAATCAGTCGGTCCGAATTGAAAACATTGGCGCTCGCCCCGTGTGTTCCAGATGACGTTCGACAGGAATGCAGTCGGATTGTAGTCGCGGAGAGACGCGCAATCTGGAAGCGCGCCGTTCATCATTGTGCCACCGTTTGCAAATTGCGCCTTCTCCGGGTGAAACAGATGTCCGTGCACCCGTGCACTCGTCACATTTGCAAGCCAGGGCTCGAAATCTTCAAACAGCTCTGAAAAGCCTTGAAGCACGGAATAAGGAAAAGCGGTTAGGCCGCGTTCGCTTGTCGCGCGCGGAAAACAACTCTGCATGTACAATCCGTCCCGGCCGCGAATGCGCCGCTCGACAGCTTTAGAAAACACTCGGTCGATCTTTCCCGGATTGGGCTCAGCCGGTGTCATCGCGCTGTTTTCATCCGACAAAAAGGATTGATACAGCCTGTCTGCTCCGTGCCAGACTTTCCGCGCCACAAAGCAATCCGAGCGGCGTAGCAATTGTAGGTGGTCGTCGTAGAACATATGAGGTCGGCCCTGATAGTCGAACTTCGACAGTGTCAGCGACCGGCTTTCGATATGCGTGGAATACAGGCGCGCGAGTGTTTGGAAATAGCTTTCGTCCGGGATCCAGACCCTCCGAAAATACCGGTCATAGTCCGGGCGCTTGGGGTCCTGCAAAATGGCTGACAGGGTTTGCCGTGTCAGGCACCACCATTGGCTGCCCATATGTGGCACAAGACCTTCAGGGATCGCCCTGCGCATTCCTACTACGCGTTGAAGCCGCACGTAGGCGTCAAACAATCTCCGCTGTTTGCGCCATGAGAACGGAAAACGCAGCGTGAAGCGTTCAAGATCCAACCCCCCCATGGTCCAGCTGACATCGCGTGTTGTGGCGCTTTCGATGAAATCAACGCGGGGGCGATCAGCCAGATAATCCATCAGCTCGCCCACAGGGCGAAGCGGCAAACAAGCACCCGAGGCAAGGAAAACGTGACGCACCTGCGGGAAACTGTCCAACATCTGAGTTGCAGCGGACTGTGAGGCTGCAACGATGCCCCACCCACCCCATTCACAGACATGTCGATCCGAGAACTGGATTAAAGGATTATCTGAACAGGCGGTGACCAGAGTGGAATATGCCGAGTTGGTCACCTTGCGATCCACATGGATCACGACCGGGCAGCCCGATGCGGTCCAATGCCGCGCCACCCGCTCTACTCGGTCGAGTGCGGTGTGCACCAGCATGACGATGCCCAGGCTGCTCATGCCCAGTTCCCTTTTGACATCATGCCGAGGATCTCAAGCTGTCGCCAGTTGATGTATTTCTCGGACCAGTTGTTCCAGAAAACGGGCTTATTCTCCAAGTGTTCGGCATAAGCTCTATATTCGCCCGAGGCGCGATAATGCTGGCTGCGGCTTAGTTCCTCACGGGCCTTGTTGCCCAGAGTGTCGATTAACTTAGCATGTAGCAGTGCGCCGCTGGTTTTTTCACCCCCACGTTCCTCGTAAACTTGGTTGAGGCCACGGGGCAGCAGCGCATGGGTCGAGCTGACATAGGCGTATCGGCGATGCCATTTCACCAAAGGGATTTTGTTCAGTGCAGGGGCTTTTTCGGGCGTATCATGAAAGAAAACCCGTGCTCGGGCACCACCTTGAATCCACAGGTTTCCATAGGTGGGATTCCGGGCGATCATGTAGTTGCCTGAGTCAAACCACGGGGCGATCTCGAACGGATTCTGACCGGCATGATAGGGCGTGTCTTCGACGACCCCCTCAGGATACATGTCGATCAGCATTGTGCCGAAACTACGAACGCTGGTGTCATCCAACCAGTCGGTCAACGCCCTTATCGGGCGGGTATCACAGAACGGGTAAACAAAGAACTCGTCCGGATCGACGGTCAAAACCCAGTGTTTGTGGGCATAGGTTCGCAACAGATAATTTGACCAGTCCAGCCCATAAGTCGAACTTTTGTAGCTGGCATCCGTCCACCACAGTGACACGTCTGGTTGGTCGGTTAAAAATTCACGCGTTCCGTCATCGCTATTGTTGTCGACGAATAGGAAATGGTTGATGCCAAGCTTGCGGTAATAGTCCAGAAAATAAGGCAGGCGGATACATTCGTTTCGCACGACGCTCATCAACAAGATGTCTTGCGGGCGAATATCTGACGTGTTGTTCTGTATCGCTTTCAATTCGCGTCTTTTGCGCAGGCACCGCAAAAGGCGACGCTTGCGTCGCAATCTCATGCGATAGGAATCCAAAAGGCTCACGCGGCTGCCCAACCTTTTTTGATATACGCGCGTCTGCCCGGGGCCGCCTGAGGCCTGAGTGGTGCCGAGCCGTCATCGTTTTATGACATCTAGTTACCTTGCGAAGCAATGGGTTTAAATCCCGTTTACTTCCCCGTAGTGGCTGGAAAGCCGCCGCCGTTCAGCAGCCCCAAAGTCTCCAATTGTTGCCAATCGCGCAGCTTTACAGAATCAGACCCCCAAAGATCGGGCTTATTAATTATCCCATCATAATATGTGCTGAATTTTTCAGGGTCGTGGAAATGCTGGCGCCTGTGTTTTTCTATCTGCGATTGTTCTACAACCCCCGGCAGGAATTTCGTGTGCAGCAAAACGCCCGAAGGAGCCTGCCCCTCTGGCCCGTCATATTCAAAATTCAGGGCTCGCGGCAGGGCGGAGTGGCAGGAATTCACATAAGCCATATGTCGCGACCAATTGATCAAAGGGATTTTGTTCAGAGTCGGGGATCTTTCAGGGTGGTCCGAAAAGAAAGCTCTCTCGCGCGTCCCGCCTTGAACCCACAAGTTGCCCAATGGAAATTGACGTTGGGATCTGTAGGGGCCGGGGTCGAACCCGTTCAGAACATCAGTGGGATCGGATTGCGGGTCATAGTACTGCGTGCCCACTGGGCCTTTGGGAAACAGATCCAGCATCAATGCGCCAAAGGCGGACTGCCCACGCGCGTCCAGCCAGCCCGTCAAATCGTGTAACGAATGCGTGTCGTGATGGGCATAGACAAGCAATTCATCGGTATCGACCATAAGCGTCCAATGCCCGTGGCCAAATCTCCACTGCAGATATGTCAGCCAATCCAATCCGAACCGGGACGCACGATAGCTAGTAGTTGTTTGCCACAGAGATACATCTGGCTGATCAAGCAAGTACTGGGTCGATCCGTCGTCGCTGCCGTTATCCACAATCAGAAAATGATCTACACCCAGCGTCCGGTAGTGATGAAAAAACCACGGCAATCGGGTGATCTCGTTCCGTAGAGTGGTAAAGGCAAGGATAGCTCCCGGCGCGATTTGTTGCGTTTTGTCTGCACGCGAAGTTAACTGATGGCGGCTACGAAAAGACCGCCATAAAAGCCGCTTACGCTTTAGGCGCAGCTTGTATCGCTGCCCCCAGCTTAGCGGCTGATCCTTGGTGCTCACTTTTTGTAGCTGCCATTCTGATGCCAGCGCCACGCATCGGTGATCATCGTCTCTAACGTAGATCTTTTTGGCATCCAGCCTAGTTCTTGTTCTGCGCGGGTTGAACCGGATACCAGACGTGTACAGTCCCCTGCCCGGCGTGGGCCGATGCTGTAGGGCACCGCTCGATTGGTGACAGCCTTCGAATGCTCGATCACCTCCATAACCGAAAATCCCGATCCGGTACCCAGATTGAACACACGGCTCTCTTTGCCTTGTTCCAGCCACTTCAGACCAAGAACATGCGCAGCGACCAGATCGCAGACGTGCACATAATCGCGAATACAGGTACCGTCGGGCGTGTCATAATCGGTGCCGAACACTGTAAGACCATCGCGCTTACCGGCGACAGCGTCCAGCATCAGCGGCACCAGATGGGTCTCGGGTTGATGGAATTCACCAATTTCGGCATCCGGGTCGGCCCCGGCGACGTTGAAGTATCGGAAGATCACATGGTTTAGCCCGTAGGCGAATTCGAAATCACGCAGGATATCTTCGATCGCGCGTTTTGAGGCGCCATAGGCGTTCAGCGGTTGTTGAGGTGAGGTTTCATCGAGCACGACATTGTCGTGTTCTCCATAAGTGGCGCAGGTCGATGAAAAGACGAAATTCAAACAGCCCGCGTCGACCGCCGCTTGGATTAACGTCAAAGAGCCGGTCACATTGTTCGACCAGTACCTGCCAGGCTCGGACATTGCCTCACCTACTTGGCTGAGGGCTGCGAAATGCATCACGGCGGCTGGCTGGTACTTGGCAAAGACGGCGTCCAGATGCGCGCGATCCAGTAGGTCGCCCCGTTCGAACGGACCAAATTTCACCGCATCCTGCCAACCGGTGACCAAATTGTCATAGGTCACCGGAATATAGCCCGCCTTTGCAAGCGTCTTGCAGGCATGCGAACCGATATAGCCCGCGCCGCCGGTGACCAGAATATGGGTCATTCCAGTCCCATCGCGGCCATCATTTCTTCGATCTTGGCGACATCCTGGGGGTTGTTCAGTTCCCAAAATTGACGGCCCTTGGCTTCCACCTCTACGCACAGAACCTTACGACCGTTTTCCATGAAACGCAGTTGTTCAAGGCCCTCCATTGTTTCCAGCGGGCCGGTCGGCCAGGAGGGATAGTCTGCCAGTGCATCTGGCCGATAAGCGTAGACTCCGACATGATGAAAGACCGGAGTTGGATCATCGTTGGCATAGGTCTCAGAGGTGAAGGGAATTACCTCTTTCGAGAAATAGAGCGCACTGTGATCATTGCCGAACACTGCTGTCGTACCCCCAACGTGGTCGTGTTTGCGGTCATTCAACAACCCGTTCAGAGCGTCGCCATCGCAGCGCAGAACCGGGGTGGCCACACCGGCCTCAGGGGCATCGCGCAAGCCTGAGATCAGGTCTTCGACAAACCAGTGCGGCGTCAATGGTGCATCGCCCTGCAGGTTCACTACGATCTCATAACCGCTGCCCAGCGCCGTATGTGCTTCGGCGCAGCGCTCGGTGCCATTGCGACAGGTATCCGAGGTCATGATCACTTCGGCCCCGAACCCTTCGGATACTTCGCGAATGCGGTCATCGTCTGTCGCCACGACGACCCGATCGACACCCGCGACCGAAATGGCGGCGCGCCAGGACCGTTCGATCAGTGTCATGGCTGTACCATTGACCCCGGTCAGCGGCACCAGAGGTTTGCCCGGATAGCGGGTCGACGCGTAGCGGGCGGGAATGGCGATCAGAACAGACATCAGGCTTCCTTCAGGTCGACGCCCGGAGCATAGGCGATGAAAAATGGGTTGGCATAGCCGTCTTTGCCGTAGGTCAGCGGGGTGTGGTCATCAAAGCGCACGACATCTCCACCAGCACCGGCCAGTACTGCATGGCCCGCTGCGGTGTCCCATTCCATAGTACGGCCTACGCGGGGGTAAAGGTCAGCCTCACCCGTTGCTACCAGGCAGAACTTCAGCGACGACCCGGCGCTTTTGCTGTCGCGCACCTGATACTTGTTGATGTAATCCTCGGTCGCCTGATCCCTATGCGACTTGGAGGCAACGATCATCAGAGCTGAATTGTCTGGTTTAGAGACTGCTATTGGCGTTAGCGCACCCGGCTGATCCTTGTCGAGCGCGCCAGTTTCCTCAACCGCTTGCCCATCGGCCCGCGTATAAAACATCCGCCCCCGTGCGGGCGCATAAACCACGCCGCGCGTCGGTACGCCGTTCTCAACAAATGCGATGTTCACCGTGAAATCGCCACGACGGTTTATGAATTCCTTGGTGCCGTCCAGCGGATCGACGATCAGAAAGGTCTCACCTTTTTCCGAGTGCGAGTCCGCCTGCTCTTCAGTCACTAGTAAAATTTCGGGAAAAGCTTCGCGCAGCCCGGCCGAGATCAGCGCATCTGCGGCCTCATCCGCCTCGGTCACTGGGCTGGAATCGGATTTGACTTTGACGTCGAAATCATCCGCCTCGTAGATCTGCATGATCTTGTCGCCTGCCTGAAGGGCCAGCCGCCGGATGACGGGTATCAGGGCGTCATAGGTCACAAAAAAGCTCCGTTCTTGAGATTTGTTGATCCAAGTTTCTTACGGACTTATGGTGCGCTAGATACGGAACAGCAAGAAATTCGTGCCAGATTGCAGGTGACATGAGCAGGAAAGAGTGGTCGCGTGTTTCACTATAAGCGAAATCAGTCGTTGTTGGGCGGGGCCTTCACCACAGCTGAACTGATATTCCATGCGATTGTGCGCAATATCCGTTCGCAGCATTCAAATGCGGTGATGGCGATCCTTATAAATATTCTTCAGGTGGTTGTAGTCGCCGGAGCGTTCTACTTGATCCTGTCTTTCATGGGCACCCGGATCGCGAAGATACGCGGTGAGTTCATACTTTTTCTGCTGTCTGGAGTGTTTCTGTTTCTGACACATATCAAATCGGTCGGTGCCATTGCCGGTGTCGGAGATGGCAACAATCCCATGACTTTGCATTCGCCGATGACCATGATGGTGATGCTGGCGGCTTCGGCGCTAGGCACGCTCTATACCCAACTTGTCTCGATCCTGGTGATTTTGTTTGTCTACAGTGTTGCCGTTTCGCCGCTCGAGATTCAGGAGCCAGGCGGAGCTTTTGCCATGCTTGTGCTTGCCTGGTTTACGGGGTGTTCGGTGGGGCTCGTGTTACTGGCGCTGAAGCCGTGGTTTCCCAATACAGTGACCATCCTGAAAAATGTCTATCGGCGGATGAATATGGTTTTTTCCGGCAAGATGTTCGTGGGAAACGCGCTGGGCGGGTTCATGCTGACCATGTTTGCCTGGAACCCGCTGTTTCATGTTATCGACCAATGCCGTGGTTTTGTGTTCCGGAATTATTTTCCTCGCAACACAAGCTGGGAATATGCGCTTTGGGTGGGGATTGTCCTGACCATGATCGGGTTGCTGGCTGAATTCTACACGCGCAAACACGTGTCAAAAAGCTGGGAGGCGCGTCGCTAGGTGGCGACCCGAAGCGTCAGATTAATACGCCCGCCCTTCGGCAGCAGTTTGGATGATCCAAATCGGATGCGGTCAATCCCGTGATATGTCAGCCGGGCAGGTCCGCCCATGATCACCACATCGCCCGAGCTCAGCCAGATTGACTCGGTCTTGCCCCCGCGTGTCGTATTGCCGATGCGGAATAACGCGTCATCGCCCAGTGAAATCGACAGCACCGGCCAAGAAAAATCAGCCTCGTCCTTGTCTTGATGCAGGCCCATCTTGGTGCCTTCGCCGTAGTAGTTGATCAAGCAGCAATCGGGCTGACGTTCCGCACCGGTCACGTCTTGCCAGATCGTCAGAATATCATCCGGGATTGCAGGCCAGGTCATGCCTTTGGGATGGGTATCCTGATACCGATAGCCAGCCCGATCCGTAACCCAGCCCAATGCTCCGGCCGAGGTCATGCGTACCGACATTTCTTTGCCCGATGGGGTGAAGGGCCGATAGAGCGGTGCGGCCTTCAGAATCGGGCGCAACAGGTCAACCAGGCGGGTTTGCGACACCGCATCCAGATAGCCTTTGCGGATATCAAATCCGCGCAAAAGAAGCCGCGCCATGGAAGAATCCCCAAACCTTGCCAGAACCTTGCCAAAAAAGGCCACAAATTCCCGAAAACCTGCGTTTCTGACCGCTTGCAGGCCCCAGTTTGCGCCCTTATATACGCCTCGACGCGCGATGGTGTAGTGCTGTCGCGCACATCAGATCGGGGCCGGGATGCCGTAACGGGTTCAGGCCTCGGGACATCGCCTTAAATTGAAAGGGATCAAAATTATGGGAAAAGTAATCGGGATTGACCTCGGAACCACCAACTCGTGCGTGGCCATCATGGATGGCTCGCAGCCGAAGGTCATCGAAAACGCCGAAGGGGCGCGGACCACGCCCTCGATCGTCGCCTTCACCGAAGATGAGCGTCTGGTCGGTCAGCCTGCAAAACGCCAGGCGGTCACCAACCCCGACAACACCATCTTTGGCGTCAAGCGTCTGATCGGTCGTCGCGTGGATGATGCAGAAGTCGAAAAAGACAAGAAAATGGTGCCGTACGCCATCGTTGATGGCGGCAATGGCGACGCGTGGGTTGAAGCCCGCGGTGAAAAGTACTCCCCAAGCCAGATATCGGCCTTCACTCTGGGTAAGATGAAGGAAACCGCCGAGAGCTATCTGGGTGAGGAAGTCACGCAGGCGGTTATCACCGTTCCGGCATATTTCAACGACGCCCAGCGTCAGGCCACCAAAGACGCCGGTAAAATCGCCGGTTTGGAAGTGCTGCGGATCATCAACGAACCGACAGCGGCTGCGCTGGCCTATGGTCTGGACAAAGAAGAAACCCAAACCATCGCGGTTTATGACCTTGGTGGTGGTACCTTCGACGTGACCATTCTGGAAATCGACGATGGCCTGTTCGAGGTCAAATCGACCAACGGTGACACCTTCCTTGGTGGTGAAGACTTTGACATGCGCATCGTCAACTACCTGGCGGATGAGTTCAAAAAAGAACACGGCGTCGATCTGTCTGCTGACAAGATGGCCCTGCAGCGTCTGAAAGAAGCCGCTGAGAAAGCCAAGATCGAACTCAGCTCGACCTCGCAGACCGAAATCAACCAGCCGTTCATCTCGATGGGTTCGAACGGTCAGCCGCTGCACATGGTAATGAAATTGACCCGTGCCAAGCTGGAATCGCTGGTTGCGGACCTGATTAAGAAGTCGATGAAGCCGTGCCAGGCAGCCCTGAAGGACGCGGGCCTGTCGGCTGCTGATGTGGACGAGGTTGTTCTGGTCGGTGGTATGACCCGGATGCCGAAAGTGATCGAAGAGGTCACCAAATTCTTCGGCAAAGAGCCCCACAAGGGCGTGAACCCGGACGAAGTTGTCGCAATGGGCGCCGCCATTCAGGCCGGTGTTCTGCAGGGTGACGTGAAGGACGTGGTACTGCTGGACGTGACCCCGCTGTCGCTGGGCATCGAAACCCTGGGTGGCGTGTTCACCCGCCTGATCGACCGCAACACCACGATCCCGACCAAAAAGTCTCAGGTCTTCTCGACCGCCGAGGACAACCAGAACGCCGTAACCATCCGCGTGTTCCAGGGTGAGCGTGAAATGGCTGCGGACAACAAGATCCTGGGTCAGTTCAACCTCGAAGATATCCCGCCCGCACCGCGCGGTATGCCTCAGATCGAGGTGACTTTTGACATCGACGCCAACGGCATTGTCTCGGTTTCGGCCAAAGACAAAGGCACCGGCAAAGAGCAGAAGATCACCATCCAAGCCTCGGGCGGTCTATCCGACGAGGACATCGAAAAGATGGTCAAGGACGCAGAAGAGAACGCGGAAGCAGACAAGGAACGCCGCGAGCTGGTCGACGCCAAGAACCAGGCGGAAAGCCTCATCCACTCGACCGAAAAGTCGATGGAAGAGCATGCCGACAAGGTTGACCCGACCACCATCGAAGCCATCGAGCTGGCGATTGCCGCGCTGAAGGACGAGCTGGAAACCGAGAATGCCGACAAGATCAAATCCGGCATCCAGAACGTCACCGAAGCCGCCATGAAGCTGGGCGAAGCCATCTACAAGGCGCAAGCCGAAGAGGGTGAAGATGCGCCGGCGGCAGCCGATGAGGCACCCGGAGACGACGATATTGTCGACGCCGAGTTCGAAGATCTGGACGACGACAAGCGTAACTAACGGGTAACCGGGCCAATTCGGGCCGGTCCGGTTGCCGGGCCGGCCCGATTACGTTGAGGCAGAAGGAAGAACTGATGTCCAAACGCGACTATTACGAAGTGCTCGGCGTGTCCAAGGGCGCTTCGGCGGATGAGATCAAGAAAGGTTTTCGCAAGAAAGCCAAAGAACTGCATCCCGATCGCAACAAGGACAATCCTGATGCCGAAGCGCAGTTCAAAGAGGCCAACGAAGCCTATGATGTGCTGCGCGATGGCGACAAAAAGGCGGCCTATGACCGCTTTGGCCACGCTGCGTTTGAAAACGGTATGGGTGGCGGAGGTCGTCCCGGTGGCGGTTTTGGCGGCCAGGGCGATTTCTCCAGCGCGTTCTCAGACGTTTTCGACGACTTGTTCGGCGACTTCATGGGCGGCCAACGTGGCGGCGGCGGTGGACGTCGTGCAGCCCGCGGATCGGACCTGCGCTATAACCTTCGGGTTTCGCTGGAAGAGGCTTATGCGGGTCTGCAGAAAACTATTAATGTACCGACCGCCGTGGCCTGCTCTTCATGTGAGGGTACTGGGGCTGAGGGTGGGGTTGAACCCACCACCTGTCCAACCTGTTCCGGTATGGGCAAGGTGCGCGCGCAACAGGGCTTCTTCACCGTTGAACGCACTTGTCCGACCTGTTCCGGTTTGGGTCAGATCATCAAGAATCCCTGTAAATCGTGTGGCGGTGCTGGTCGTGTTGAAAAAGATCGCGCGCTATCGGTGAACATTCCAGCGGGCGTTGAAACCGGTACCCGCATCCGTCTGGCCGGTGAAGGCGAGGCTGGCATGCGCGGTGGTCCTCCGGGCGACCTCTATATCTTTGTCGAGGTTTCGGATCATAAACTGTTCGAGCGTGACAGCGTGAACCTATATTGTCGCGTTCCGGTCAGTATGGGTAAAGCGGCGCTGGGTGGCTCGATCGAAGTTCCTACAATTGATGGTGGTCGCGGCCGCGTTCAGATTCCGGCAGGCAGCCAATCCGGGCGTCAGATGCGTTTGCGCGGCAAAGGCATGCCCGCGTTGCGTGGTGGTGGTATCGGCGACATGTTCATCGAACTGGCCGTGGAAACTCCGGTCAATCTGACCAGCCGCCAGAAAGAGCTGCTGCGTGAGTTTGACGATTTGGGTGAAGACAATCACCCGGAATCGAAAAGCTTTTTCTCTTCTGTGAAGTCCTTCTGGGATGGCATGAAGGGTTAAACCGGTTAAGCAGGGGGGCTCTGCCCCCATCGCCCTTTGGGCGACTCCCCCGAGATATTTATGGCCAGATGAAGCGGGGGACCCGTGTGTTGTCGATCCGACGGGCAGGGATAAGGCGCGTTAACTTTTCGGAAACCGATTCTGCGTCAGAGTGGGGTTATGACCCAAGACGCCTTTGCCGAAGCCCCCATGCTGTTCGATACGGATGAAGCACCGGCGCAGCCGCTGCCCGTTGGTCGGTTACCCTCCTACATCAAAGACCATCGCAAGCGGCTGCGCGAAAGGTTCATGTCTGGCGGATCAGCAGCGATGCCGGATTATGAACTGCTGGAGCTGGCTTTGTTCCGATCCATCCCGCGTCAGGACGTGAAACCGCTGGCGCGTGCACTGATGGATGCGTTTGGTGATTTTAACCGTGTTTTGACAGCATCCGAGGAACGGTTACGCCAGATCAAAGGCGTTGGGGACACGGTGATTACCGATCTGAAAATTCTTGAGGCTTGCGCTCATCGGATGGCGCGAGCGCGGGTGATTCAGCGGCATGTGATTTCGGGCTGGGATGCGCTGCTGGATTATTGCCACACGACGATGGCCCATCGCGAAACCGAGCAGTTTCGGGTGTTTTATCTGGACCGGAAGAATGTTCTGATCGCAGATGAAGAGCAGGCGAAGGGCACAGTGGATCACGTACCGGTTTATCCGCGTGAGGTGGCGAAACGCGCGCTGGAGCTGAATGCGTCAGCGTTGATATTGGTGCACAACCATCCCTCAGGTGACCCGACGCCTTCACAATCTGACATCGACATGACCAACCGGATTCAGGATGCTTGCACGGCGCTGGGGCTGACCTTGCACGATCATTTGATTATCGGCAAATCGACAGAATTGAGCTTTCGCGCACAAGGATATTTTTGACCGCTATCGAATCCAGACTTCGACCCGACGGTTCACCTTGCGGCCCCATTCGGTGTCATCGCAGGCCATAGGCATCGCTTCGCCAAAGCCCTCAACCGCGATCTCGAGACTCGCAGGAATACTAGTTTCGATGGCCGCCAGCACCGCGTTACGAACGGTTTTGGCCCGTTGCAGAGCAATGCGCGTGTTGGATGTGGCAGCCCCGTCGCCATCGCTAAACCCTACAAAAGTCACCTGTCGCGCATCCAGCCTACCGCTTTCCAACACCTGCGCCAGGTGCAGGATATTAGAGCGGGATTGCGCATCGGGTCGCGACGAGCCGGGCTCGAAGCGAAAGGACAAAGATAACCGGGACAGAGGGCGGAGGGTTTCGATCATGCGCTGTAGTTCTTCCAGTCCAACTTCGGTTCCGCCGGTGCTGACGGCATTGACCAGCCGCTCGCCTTGTAACGCCATACCGATGTTCTCGGGTGATTGATCTACAAATCCGACTTGCCGGATCACCATTTGTGCAACGCCACTTTGGGTGTAGGCCAGAAATTGCCGGGCGAGCCGCGGCAATCTTCTTTGCGGCAGGTAGATAAACATCGGTGCGGTGAGCGGGTAGTCCTCGGTCTTTACTGATTGCCTCGTCGCCGAGAGGGTATGACCGCAGCCACCGGTCAGTGGCAGCGCTCGCGCTTCGCCCGTCTCAGCAAGGCTGGCGATACCAATTGCGAAAGGATCGCCTGAGATCGCGCGAACAAGATCGCTGTTGCGAGCATGGAATGTAACGTCTGCTGAGATCGGCGCATCGACCGGTGCCAGCAACAGATCCTCTATGGCCTGTGTCAGGCCAGATCCGGCTTTCGGCAGGTATAGCGAAATGGGCGCATCGGGACCGCCAAGATCGGACCAGTTTGTATTTTGTCCCGTGAAGATTTTGGCTAAGTCTGCGGGGGATATCTGACGTATGGGATTGTCGTCAGATACAATCGGAACAATCGCATCCAGTGCCAAGACCCTCGACCGGCGTGCCTGAGTCAGATCACCCAATCCAGCGTCGCGGTTCAACTTAGTCTCGTCCGGCCGAATCTCGCGTTGGGCAAGAACGATATCCGCCGCGCCCTTTGCAAGATCGGCAAACCCCTGAGAGGTGCCGGTCACGGAGAAGGTAAACCTGGCCAAAGGTGCAAAGCGGTCAGGATGATGCAATGTATACTCACGTTGGGTTACGGCAGTCTCGGAAACAGATACCGACAGACCTTCTTGTACGGCAAAACCCTGCACGAGTGCCGGCATCAAAGTTTCTGCCATTACGGATGAACCTGAAAATCGCACTTCAGCGACAAAATCGGTCAGATTGGGGCAGGCTGGTCCATCACATGTTACACCCGAGCCATCGATCGTCAGTTCGCCAAACTGCGTATCGACGCGGTAAAACTCACCATCATACCCAAGCAATGTGCCGACGACTTCGACCTTGCCGTCGTATGAGGTCAGAGTGATGTCTTGCGCGGAGGCTCCCTGTGCCAAGGACAAGGACAAAAGCGCGACAAATGCCGCACGAAGGATTTTCATTTTGGACCGTTGAATTGCCTGCTGCCTATTTGGCAGCGATTGTCAGGTCTGTGAACAGATTATTCAACACCAGAAAATCACCAGCCGTTTCGCAACCCGGCATATCCAATGTCAGATCGCGGGATCTCAGGCGTTGATCCGCGCGCCATTCCAGCGATTGCACGTTCAGAGGTTTGCCGCAATTGGCCTCGGTGACCTCAGTTTCGACTGATAGGGTGATCGAACCCGTCTCGGTCGCGGATTGTATTGGGAAGGAATAGACTTCAATATTGCGTGCAATGTCAGAGCCGCCCTGTCCAAGATGGATCACCGAACCTTCACCGCCGGCCTCAGAGCCAGTCCATACGTGGCCTTTTTCTCCGTAGCCTGCGCCGAATTCCAATGCGTGCAACTGCAGCTCTGTCTTACCCTGCCATTGTAGGGCGATCCGGTTGAAGTCGTTGATCTCTGGCACATGCGTTGTTGCAACTGTACCTTTGCCGTCGGGCAGAGAGATCAGGAATATGGCGTATTCGGACAGCGCCGGAACAGTCAGGTTCAAGCCACCAAGCGCATCGGTTTCGGTGCTGAATACCAGCCCGTTGTGATGAACTTCGATGGTTGCATTTGCATGGCACGGGGCCTTGACTTGTAACCGTGCATTCGCACCGGGTACAGCCAAAGCGCGCGCGCTTAGATCACAGTTGGATGGCAAACGGCTTTGTTCGGGAGCTGGAAGCGAGGATTTTGGTTGAATCTCATTGTGCGCTTCGGTGGGGGAGGAAGAAGTCAGAACCACGCTTTGCAACCCGGCAAGGTCCGCGCCCTGCTCAGAGATCGACGCGACACGCGCGCCGCTTGGTTCAGCGCTGGGTTGCTGCGCTGATCCGCTTTGCATCAGATATCCGATGGCCAGGGCGCAGGCAACAGTTCCGCCCGTGGTCACATAGTTCTTTATTACAAACAAGACACCCTCCCCAGTTGAAGGAGCGACTCGTAACTTGCCTCTGAATCAAGGCCAATATGTGGCCTTGAGGCGGACACATTGTGTTTGAAAGTGGATGACGTTAGGTCAATCTACCGTGGCAATGTTTGAACTTTTTGCCTGAACCACAGGGGCAGGGATCATTGCGCGACGGATTTCCCCAGGTTGTAGGGTCATCTTCGACAAAGCCTGGGCGGGCATCGCCCGAAGCTTGCGCCTCTGCCACTGCTTCGGCCTGTCCCGCCGCCTTATCCACTGCCTGCTGGGCCTGGGCCTGCTGCGCGGCCATCTGTGCCAGCATTTCCTTCTGTTCCTCTTCGCTGAGCGGGCGAACGCGCGACAATTGCTGGGTCACGGTTTCACGCAACGAATCAAGCATCCCTTCGAACAACTGGAAGCTTTCGTTCTTGTATTCGTTCAGCGGGTCACGCTGGGCATAGCCTCGGAAAGCCACTACCGAGCGCAAATGTTCCAGCGTCAGAAGATGTTCGCGCCATTTGCCGTCGATGGTTTGCAGCAGGACCTGCTTTTCGATGTTACGCATATTCTCGGGGCCGAAGGCGACGGCTTTCTGTGCCATCATTTCATCGGCTGCCTTGATCAGGCGTTCGCGGATCTGTTCGTCATCCACTCCCTCTTCGGCGGCCCAGTCCTGAACCGGTGCATCAATGGTAAGTTTGTCCTTGACGGCCTCATGCAGCCCTTCGGTATCCCATTGATCGGCATAGGTTTTCGGCGGCATGTATTCGTCGATCATATCGTCGATAACCTGCTCGCGCATATCCGAAACCACATCTGACAGATCGTCCGCTGACATGATCTCGCGTCGCTGGCTGAACACCACCTTACGCTGGTCATTCATCACGTCGTCAAACTTCAGAACGTTCTTGCGCATGTCGAAGTTGCGACCTTCGACCTTGGACTGCGCCCGTTCAAGCGATTTGTTCACCCAAGGGTGAATGATCGCCTCGCCCTCTTTCATGCCCAGCGTGGTCAGGACCTTGTCCAGACGTTCCGAACCGAAGATGCGCATCAGGTCATCTTCGAGGCTGAGGTAAAACACCGTGCGGCCCGGGTCACCCTGACGTCCCGATCGTCCGCGCAGCTGGTTGTCGATCCGGCGGCTTTCATGGCGTTCGGACGCCATCACGTAAAGACCGCCAGCCTCTAGCACCTTTTCCTTTTCTTCCGCGTGCTTGGCTTCTTCTGCCGCACGCAACTCGGCCGGGTCAGCCTCGGGGTTTTCGGCCAGCGCCTGAAGCACCTTCATCTCGACATTGCCGCCCAGCTGAATATCGGTGCCGCGGCCCGCCATGTTGGTGGCGATGGTCACCGCGCCCAGACGGCCAGCATCGGCCACAATCTGGGCTTCCTGTTCATGCTGGCGGGCGTTCAGAACGTTGTGTTCGATTCCCTCTTTATCCAGCATCTGGCTGATCACTTCGGACTTTTCGATCGACGTGGTGCCGACCAGGACCGGTTGACCTTTTTCACCGGCCTTTTTGACCTGTTCGATGATGGCGCCGTATTTCTCACCCGTGGTGCGATAAACTTGATCGTCCTTGTCCTCACGCGCAATCGGCTTGTTAGTCGGAACCTCGACCACGCCCAGACCATAGATTTCCTGAAATTCCTCGGCCTCGGTTAGCGCGGTGCCGGTCATGCCCGACAGCTTGTCGTAAAGGCGGAAATAGTTCTGGAAGGTCACGCTGGCCAGCGTCACGTTCTCGGGCTGAATCTGCACGCCTTCCTTGGCTTCGATGGCTTGATGCAGGCCTTCAGACAGGCGACGACCCGGCATCATCCGACCGGTGAATTCGTCGATCAGCACGACATTCCCATCCCGGACGATATAGTCCTTGTCGCGTTGGAACAGTTTATGCGCGCGCAGGCCCTGATTGACGTGATGCACCACAGTGGTGCTTTCAGGGTCGTACAGCGAATGCCCTTCGGGCAGCAGACCCGCCGAAAGCAGTTGCTGCTCGAGAAACTCGTTGCCTTCATCGGTGAAGGTCACGTTGCGGCTTTTTTCATCCAGAGAATAATGATCGTCCTGCAATGTCGGGATCACCGCATCGATGGCAGTATACAGATCCGACCGGTCCTGCGCAGGCCCCGAGATGATCAGCGGGGTCCGAGCCTCGTCGATCAGGATCGAATCCACTTCGTCCACAATCGCGAAATTGTGGTGTTTCTGATAAACCTGCTCCAGATCTGCCTTCATATTGTCGCGCAGATAGTCGAAGCCGAGCTCGTTGTTAGTGGCATACGTGATGTCGCAGTTATACGCGGCCATTTTCTCGGCATCGGGCTGACCTGTCCAGATCACGCCTGTGGTCATGCCCACGGACGCGAACACCTTGCCCATCCATTCCGAGTCGCGCTTGGCCAGGTATTCGTTCACTGTAACCACATGCACGCCCTTGCCGGTCAGGGCGTTCAAATAGGCGGGGAGTGTGGCGACCAGAGTCTTTCCCTCACCCGTCTTCATTTCCGAGATATTGCCCTGATGCAGGAAGATACCCCCCATCAACTGCACGTCAAAGGCGCGAAGACCCAGCGCGCGCTTGGCCCCTTCGCGGACATTGGCAAAGGCCTCAGGCAGCAGGTCATCCAGATTTTCACCGTCCAGCGCCCGTTTGCGCAGCTCAGCGGTCTTATCGATCAGGCCTTCGTCGGTCAGTTTCTCGAACTCGGGCTCCATCGCGTTGATCTTTTCGATCAGGGGGCGGGTCGCCTTGATCTTGCGGTCGTTCGGTGTTCCGAACACCTTTTTGGCGAGCGTTCCGAGTCCCAGCATGTTCACTCCAGCGGATCTGTTCTTATCGTGGTTGCGACAGGCTTGCCCACCTTGCGCGCAACCCATAGATACGGGGGGTGAAAGGCGGCCCTGTCCAAGGCTTCAAAGCGATGTAAGCGGCAGGTTCTAAAGTGTCAACGCTGCGCCCTGTCGCGGCAAAGAAATAGGATGATTCCATGCCCAAAGGCCTCACTTTTCTGCCATCGCTGGCGCTTGCTGCCGTGATGGCCCTGCCGTTGGCCGCCGAAACCAAGCCCGATGCCTCGACCGTCGTGGCGCGCGTGAATGGTGATGAGATCACATTGGGTCACGTCATCGCCACCGCGTCTGCTCTGCCCGCGCAGTATCAGCAGTTGGAAGACGACGTTCTTTATGACTTCATCCTTGAACAACTGGTCCAGCAACACCTGTTGGGTCAGCAACAGGATGCTCTGAACCCTCTGAACGCATTGCGTCTGGAAAACGAAACGCGGTCCCTGCGTGCGGTACAGACTGTTGAGGCGATCACCGCTGCCGAGGTTACGGATGAAGCAATCCAGGCCGCCTATGATGCGCAGTTTGCCGAATTTGAGGGTGAGGACGAATTCAACGCCAGCCATATTCTGGTTGAAAGTGAAGACGAAGCCAAAGCCATCAAGGCCCAGTTGGACGAGGGCGCGGATTTCGCCGAATTGGCGAAAGAGAAGTCCACCGGCCCCTCGGGACCCAATGGCGGTTCGCTGGGATGGTTCGGTAAAGGTCAGATGGTGCCCGAGTTCGAAAACGCGGTTGTAGCTTTGGAAAAAGGCAGTGTTTCGGAACCCGTCCAGACGCAATTCGGATGGCATTTGGTTGCTCTGAATGACAAACGCAAAACGCAGGCCCCGGAACTGGCCGTCGTGCGTGATGAACTGGCCCAAACCATCCGGCAGGACGCGATCCAAGCCAAGGTCGACGAGTTGACCCAGCAGGCAACGATCGAACGTCCAGCGCTGGAAGGGGTTGGACCCGAGGTCATGCGCCAGATCGAGCTGCTGCAGGAGTAACGCGCGTGGCGACGATCACCAAGGTATCACCATTGGCCCCAGAGGCCTTTCCTGAATTGCCTGCCATCGACGGCGTACGTTTTGCCACGGTTGAGGCGGGCGTCCGCTATCAGGGCCGCACTGACGTAATGATGGCGGTGCTGGATCCGGGCACATCGGTGGCTGGGGTTTTCACCCGTTCAGCCACGCGCGCGGCGCCAGTTCTGGACTGTCAGGACAAGATCGGCGGGCCGTATGATGGGCCTGCGGCAATCCTGGTGAATTCGGGCAATGCCAACGCCTTTACCGGTCATTATGGACAAACCTCGGTGGCCGAGGTGACGCAAGCCGTCGCCAAAGCCACCGGCGTTGCGGTGGAGCGGGTCTTCACCTCTTCCACCGGAGTCATCGGCGAGCCGCTACCCCATGACCGCATCGTCGCCCAGCTTGAGGTCTTGAAATCCGGCCTCAATCGGCACGCCATCGAAGACGCGGCGCGGGCGATCATGACCACGGATACCTTCCCAAAAGGGGCATCCGCGCAGGTTGAGATCGATGACAAAACAGTCTCTATCGCGGGGATTGCGAAGGGCTCCGGCATGATCGCGCCTGATATGGCGACGATGCTGGTCTATATCTTCACCGACGCCCATGTCGAACAATCCGCTCTGCAAGCGATGTTGGGCGCACAGACAGACCGGACCTTCAACTGCATAACCGTCGACAGCGATACCTCGACCTCTGACAGCATGCTTCTGTGTGCGACCGGAGCCTCGGGCGTTGATGCCACGGGGAATGACGCGTTTGCGCAGGCACTTGAAACTGTGATGCTGGACCTTGCGCAGCAAGTGGTGCGCGACGGGGAGGGGGCCACAAAATTCGTAGAAATTCGTGTGACCGGAGCTGCAACGGACGCTGACGCCAAAATCCATGGGCTGGCCATTGCCAACTCGCCTCTGGTCAAAACCGCCATTGCAGGCGAAGACCCGAACTGGGGTCGTATCGTCATGGCCATCGGTAAATCCGGCGCTGCTGCTGACCGCGACCTTCTGAGCATTTCTTTCGGCGACATCCTTGTCGCCGAAAAAGGCTGGGTTAGTCCCGATTACCGCGAGGAAGACGCCGCTGCTTACATGAAAGGCCAAGACCTCGTGATCGCAGTCGATCTGGGATTGGGTGAAGGTAAATCCACCGTTTGGACTTGCGACCTGACCCACGGCTATATCGAGATCAACGCGGATTACCGTTCATGAAAACAATCTTAGTGTCTGCGGTGGCTCTGATCGACATCGAGGGCCGCGTCCTGCTGGCCCAACGCCCCGAAGGCAAATCTATGGCCGGTCTTTGGGAATTCCCAGGGGGCAAAATCGAACCCGGCGAAACGCCTGAGGCTGCGCTGATCCGCGAATTGCACGAGGAGCTGGGCATCGACACCTGGGCGTCGTGCCTCGCGCCCCTGACTTTCGCCAGCCACAGCTATGACGATTTCCACCTGCTGATGCCGCTGTTTGCCTGTCGCAAATGGGAAGGCATCCCGCAATCGAAGGAAAGGCAGGCGCTAAAGTGGGTACGCGCGAATGATCTGAGAAATTACTCGATGCCTGCGGCGGATGTTCCGTTGATCCCGATTTTGCGGGATTGGCTGTAGGCACAGGGTGAGAGCCATTTTTCCAGAGGGCTACAGGGGCTCACCTCTCAAGTTTGTTCAACTGCGTTGAAAAATCCGAGCTGCTTTCATCAGTGGCTCGACATACACGCCGTATAGGGTCCGATAGTCTTCAGTTTCCGGTCCGATGCCAAACTGTAAATCTTCCCGGCCTTTGGGGACATAGAGCGTACCGCCCATCCGGTCCCAAACCGCCAATCCACCGCCCATGTTTTTGTCCCAATGTTTGGGGTCGCTCGAATGATGGATCTGGTGCATGGCGGGTGATATCAGCCATTTCTCAATACGCGGGCCATAGCTGACCCAGATGGGACTGTGGCGCAAAACACCACCGATGAGGTTGGACCCGAAGAAAATGACATTTGCGCCACCGATCTGATAGGCGGTCAGATGATCACCAAACAGACCTATGAAGACACCATTCACGATAGCGGCCGCACCTACTGCTCCGAAACCGAAAAATACCGCATCGAATGGATGGTGCCGCTCGGCGGTTGCAAAGTTCAGATGCTCTGCCGAGTGATGTATCTTGTGGAATTCCCAAAGAAACGGAACCTTGTGCTGTAGATAGTGCATCCACCAGCGCATAAAATCATTTACGACATACAGCGTGACGGTCAGCGCGACGGCGACCCAAACCGAGCCACCCTCGCTTTGAAGGTCTGCACCCAAAGACCGGATACCATCTGCGACGACAGGGGTCAGTTTCCAGAGTGTGTTGACGATCCAATCGAGGGCAAACACAAAGATGATCGGATTGAGAAGAAGGATTACATAATCAATGAAGGCCGAGCGGGAGCCCCAGACTTCTTTCTTGAAGAAAACCGAATGAAATCTGCGGTCATCTCCTCCCAATCGATGGGCGACGATTGCGATGCTCATACCACACAGGACATACACCCAAAAATGCCGCAGGTTTGCGTTATCCGCAAAGCCCGAAATTTTGGATATGGTTATCTGAGCAAGTTCTGAAAAGTCCATTCCGCGGTGCCTGTACCAAATTCACTGCATAACTGCATAGATGTAATCTCACTTAATACCGGCGGAAATGTGGCGCAGCCCTCCCCTTCTTCAGCTGTTCGGAGTGCTTTATCTAAATTCGATACACCAAAGGGCTTGGCCTGAGCAGATTTGGTCGGTCCCGGATCTCGACATGCCGACACGGTGCCTTGTTACAATTCGTAAGAATTGAGAAAACATCAGGCAAAACTTGACGCTGATCTTTTCCGCGTCCCTTATCGGGGCATCGGCGCCCGGGGCGTGTTCCCGGCTTGTCGTTTCCGGCCCGAGGAGGGGTCGGATGGGGAGGAGAGAAAGATTGGCTCAGACGCAGTCGGGCGCTGGTGGGATGCAGTCCCTTCCGGCGCTGTTACACCGCAATGTGACCCAGTTCGGGGATGCCCCGGCTTACCGAGAAAAGGAATTCGGGATCTGGCAATGCTGGTCCTGGGCCGAAACCGCTAAAGAAATCCGCGCCATTGCATTGGGCTTTCTGGAGATTGGCGTCGAAAAAGGCGATCATGTTGCTGTCATAGGCCGTAATCGCCCCGCGCATTATTGGTCGATGGTCGCGGCACAGATGGTGGGCGCGATCCCCGTGCCGCTCTACCAAGACGCGGTTGCCGAAGAGATGACCTATGTGATGGAGCATTGCGGCGCAAAATATGTCGTCTGCGGTGATCAGGAGCAGGTTGATAAGGTCATCGAAATTCAGGAAAAAGTGCATCAAATCAAGCACATTCTGTATACCGATAAACGCGGGATGCGGAAATACGACCACAGCCAGATGAACGCGCTTGAAGACATAATGGCCGAGGGCAGTGCTGGCCACGCGCGGTTTGATGCGGAACTCGACAAGCGCATCGCCGAGATCACCTATGACGACACCTGCGTGATGCTCTACACCAGCGGAACGACGGGCAAGCCCAAGGGAGTGGTGCTATCGAACCGGAATGTCATCGAAAGCGCCAAGAACTCGGCGGACTTCGATCATCTGACCCGGAATGAGGACATCCTCTCTTATCTGCCGATGGCCTGGGTGGGCGATTTCATCTTCTCCATCGGTCAGGCCTATTGGTGCGGCTTCTGTGTGAACTGCCCAGAAAGCGCCGACACGATGATGACCGACCTTCGCGAGATCGGGCCGACCTATTTCTTTGCACCGCCGCGCGTATTCGAAACTCAGCTGACCAATGTGATGATCCGGATGGAGGATGCAGGCAAGCTGAAGCAGCGCATGTTCCATCATTTCATGGCCCATGCTAAAAAGGTTGGCGGGTTGCTGTTGGACGGCAAGCCGGTAGGCTTGGGCGACAGATTGAATTACGCGCTGGGCAACCTACTGGTTTATGGCCCGCTCAAGGATACGTTGGGTTATGGCCGCTTTCGGGTGGGCTATACAGCGGGTGAGGCAATTGGGCCAGAAATCTTTGATTTCTATCGTTCTTTGGGCATCAACTTGAAGCAGCTCTATGGCCAGACTGAAGCGACCGTATTTATCACCGTGCAGCCGGATGGTGAGGTGCGCGCTGATACGGTTGGTGTGCCCGCGCCGGATGTCGAGCTGAAGATCGATGACAGTGGCGAAATCCACTATCGTTCGCCCGGTGTGTTTGTTGAGTATTACAACAATCCGGACTCCACGGCTTCAACCAAAGATGCCGAGGGCTGGGTTGCGACCGGTGATGCCGGGTTCATCGAAGAAAGCTCGGGCCATTTGCGGATCATCGATCGCGCCAAGGATGTTGGCAAAATGGCCGACGGATCGATGTTCGCGCCGAAATATGTTGAGAACAAGCTGAAGTTCTATCCTGACATTCTCGAAGTCGTGCTGTTTGGCAATGGCAAGGATCGTTGTGTCGCCTTCATCAATATCGATCTGACCGCGGTTGGAAACTGGGCCGAACGCAACAACGTGGCATATGCGTCCTATCAGGAATTGGCAGGCCATCCCCGTGTGTTAGAGACGATTCGCGGCCATGTGGAAGCGGTGAATAAGTCGGTTGCGGCGGACGAAATGCTGTCGGGCTGTCAGGTGCATCGCTTTGTGGTTCTGCACAAGGAACTGGATGCCGACGATGGAGAAATGACCCGAACGCGCAAGGTGCGCCGTGGCTTTGTCGAGGAGAAATTCCACGACATCATCGCTGCGCTTTATGACGGGTCTGGCCAAGTGTCGACCACCACCGAGGTGACCTATGAAGATGGTCGCAAGGGTTCGATTTCTGCGACGTTGGAGATTGTCGATGCACCGGTTGTGCCGGTCGTGCAGCACAAGGTGGCGGCGGAATGAGGGGGCTGACGTGCGCCGCTCGACCTGCGGTCATCGCCCCGCCCGCCGTCCCGTTTTTGTGTCAGGGAGGTTCTGATGCTGGATAACTCCGAAGGATATGTCGCCGAAGACGGCCGCAAGATCGGCGGTGTGGTGATGGAGATGAAGAACATCACCCTGCGCTTTGGCGGTGTGGTGGCGATCAAGGATATCTCGTTCGACATTCGCGAAGGCGAAATTCGCGCGATCATTGGACCGAACGGGGCGGGTAAGTCCTCGATGCTGAATGTGATCTCGGGCTTCTATGTCCCGCAAGAGGGCGAGGTCTGGTTCCACGGGTCCAAGCGCCCGCCGATGCGGCCCTTCGAGGTGGCGCAACAAGGCATTGCGCGGACGTTTCAAAACATTGCCCTTTTCGAGGGCATGAGCGTTCTCGACAACGTGATGACCGGACGTCTTGGCTTTATGAAGACCAACATCCTGCAGCAGGCCTTATGGAAGGGTAAGGCCGAGGCGGAAGAGACCGAGAACCGAGAAGCGGTCGAGAAGATCATCGATTTCCTCGAAATTCAGCACATCCGCAAGACGCCTGTCTCGCGCTTGCCTTACGGGTTGAAGAAACGCGTTGAACTGGCACGTGCGCTGGCGGCGGAACCTAAGCTGCTGCTGCTGGATGAACCGATGGCCGGGATGAATGTCGAAGAGAAAGAGGACATGAGCCGCTTTATCCTCGACGTGAATGACGAGTTCGGCACCACCATCGCCCTGATCGAGCATGACATGGGCGTGGTGATGGACCTGAGCGACCGGGTGGTCGTGATGGATTACGGCAAGAAGATCGGTGACGGCACGCCGGATGAGGTGCGCAACAATCAGGAAGTCATCGACGCCTATCTGGGGGTCAGTCACGACTGACGCTCGGGCAGAATTGGGGAGGGGCTGGCATGCCTGAACAACTCGTATTTGCGATGGAGGTCATCCTTAACGGTCTGATGGCCGGGGTGCTGTATGCGCTGGTCGCGCTAGGCTTTGTTCTGATCTACAAGGCGTCGGGGATTTTCAATTACGCGCAGGGGGTTATGGCCTTGTTCGCGGCGATGACGCTAGTCGGAATCATGAATGGGCAGGTACCTTTTGCGCATCTGATCAACGCCATCTTTGGCACGCATGTTCATTACTTTGGTTGGAACGTCCCCGCGCTGCTGGCGATCATTCTGACCATGGCGGTGATGGTGCTGCTGGCCTGGGCCGTGCAGCGGTTCGTGATGCGCCATCTGGTTGGGCAGGAACCGATCATCCTGTTCATGGCGACCATCGGCCTGGCCTATTTCCTTGAAGGCGTGGCGGACTTGATGTGGGGGTCTGAAATCAAGACGCTGGATGTGGGTCTGCCGCAGGGCATCAACCTGTGGATTGATGAAACCACCTTTAACATCTTCGACTATGGCTTCTTCATCGACAATCTGGACATCGTGGCGACGATCATCGCGGCGCTGCTGGTGGCGGCCTTGGTCGCGTTCAGCCAATACACCAAACAGGGCCGGGCAATGCGCGCCGTGGCGGATGATCATCAGGCCGCGCTGTCGGTCGGGATTTCGCTGAATTTCATCTGGGTGATGGTCTGGTCGGTGGCCGGGTTCGTGGCCCTGGTCGCAGGGATCATGTGGGGCACCAAATCGGGCGTTCAGTTCTCACTGTCACTCATCGCACTCAAGGCGCTGCCGGTGCTGATGCTGGGCGGGTTCACGTCGATCCCCGGAGCAATCGTCGGTGGGTTGATTATCGGTGTTGGCGAAAAACTGTTCGAGTTTGCCATCGGCCCGTTGGTCGGTGGTGCGACCGAGAACTGGTTTGCCTATGTACTGGCGCTGATCTTTCTGGTGTTCCGGCCACAGGGCCTGTTCGGCGAGAAGATCATTGAGAGAGTGTAGGGGATGACCAAGCTGATCGCCATCGTCAACGTGATTGCATGGGCCGGGTTCTGGGCCTTTGGCTACATCGCTCTGACGTCCAGTGATCTAAGTGAAGGCCAGCTTGTGATCGCTGTGCTTCTGGCTTTTGCCGGACTTGTTATGGGTGTTCTCGCCTACATGAAACTGGTGCGCGCCTCTGAGGCGACCGGATACGCCAAGGGCTCCAATCAACTGGACGCCGCAGCCCGCAATCGGGCGCAGGAAGAATGGGGAAAGTAAGATATGTTCTATCGTGAGGCCGGAGACTTCAAAACCTCCTACATAGCGGACAGCCAGACTTTCCCGATCAAGTTTGACCGGTACCGGTACTACGTAGTGCTGGCAGTGGCGTTCGGAGTCATTCCGTTCATTATCAACGACTATTGGGCCAACGCACTGCTGCTGCCCTTCCTAATCTACGCCATCGCAGCGATAGGGCTGAACATTTTGGTGGGGTATTGCGGGCAGGTCTCGCTGGGAACAGGTGGTTTCATGGCTGTGGGGGCCTATGCTTGCTACAAGCTGATGACGGCGTTTCCGGATGTCAGCATGTTCATCCATGTTCTGTTGGCTGGCGGTATCACAGCGCTGGTGGGTGTGCTGTTTGGTCTGCCCTCTTTGCGGATCAAAGGGTTCTACCTTGCGGTGGCCACGCTAGCTGCACAGTTCTTCCTTGTATGGCTTTTCAACCGGGTTCCGTGGTTCTACAACTACTCGGCCTCTGGCCAGATCAACTCGCCCGAACGGGATGTGTTTGGCATCATCATCACCGGTCCGAACGCGCCTGCCTGGGCGACCTATCTGTTTTGCCTGATCTTTTTGACCTTCAGTGCGATCATCGCGCGTAACCTGACGCGCGGCACTACGGGTCGGACATGGATGGCGATCCGCGACATGGATATCGCAGCCGAGATCATCGGAGTGAACCCGCTCAAGGCAAAGCTTACCGCCTTTGCCGTCAGCTCGTTTTTCGTAGGCATTGCAGGCGCACTGTTCTTTGCTGTCTATCTGGGCGCGGTCGAAGTGGGTGAAGTGTTCGGTATTCAGAAATCATTCCTGGTGCTGTTCATGGTAATTATCGGCGGATTAGGGTCTATATTTGGGTCCTTCGCGGGTGCGGCATTTCTGGTTTTGCTGCCAGTTGTCCTAAAGCTGCTGGGTGTCGATCTGCTGGGTTGGCCCACCGATATCGTTGCGCACCTGAACCTCGTGATTGTGGGCGCTCTCATCATCATATTCCTTGTTCTTGAACCCCACGGGCTGGCGCAGCTTTGGCGCGTCGCGAAAGAGAAACTCAGACTCTGGCCGTTCCCGCACTAGTGGGCAGGCCCAATGAAAAGACGGGCGGCTGAAGCCCGAAACCCAACATCGGATCAACTAAGGGAGGAGACACCCGATGAAAAAGAAAATGGCTACCCTGGCGCTGGGCGCGCTGATGGCAGCAGGACCTGCGCTCGCAGATCTCGTGATCCCATCGCTCAGCTATCGTACGGGCCCATACGCTGCAGGCGGTATTCCGTTTGCTGATGGCTATGCTGACTATTTCACCCTGCTCAACGAACGAGACGGGGGTATTG
This sequence comes from Ruegeria sp. YTSA064, assembly GCF_059610325.1. NCBI lineage: Bacteria > Pseudomonadati > Pseudomonadota > Alphaproteobacteria > Rhodobacterales > Roseobacteraceae > Ruegeria > Ruegeria sp. YTSA064. Next base: position 50,742 of record NZ_JBXWNK010000014.1, on the reverse strand, counting down.
GCGGTGTTCCTGTCAACGTGATCGAATGTGAGACCGGCTATAACACCGAAAAAGGTGTGGAGTGCTATGAATCAACCAAAGGCGAAGGGGCGCTGATTTATCAGCCTTTGTCGACCGGTATTACATATCAGTTGATCCCCAAAGTAACGGCGGATGACATCCCTTTGCATACAATGGGTTATGGCCGGACTTCGGCCCGCAACGGCAAGGTGTTCAGCCACGTCTTCAACTATCCCGCGAACTACTGGGACGGTGCCTCGGGCGCGATCAACTATCTGCTAGACGAAAATGGAGGCGATCTGAACGGCAAGAAAATCGCCCTGGTCTATCACAACTCAGCCTATGGCAAGGAACCGATCAGAACGTTGGAAGAGCTGTCGAAAAAGCACGGCTTTGAGCTGTCGTTGTTGCCGGTCGACCATCCAGGGCAAGAGCAAAAATCCCAGTGGCTGCAGATCCGTCGTGAAAAGCCAGACTTTGTCCTGATGTGGGGCTGGGGCGTAATGAACCAGGTCGCCATTCAGGAGGCTGCCAATATCCGCTTCCCGATGGAAAACTTCATCGGCGTTTGGTGGTCGGGCGCGCAGCATGACGTACTGCCTGCTGGCGACAAGGCGAACGGTTACAAGGCCGTAACCTTCCATGCCGTTGGTGATGACTTCCCTGTATTTGACGACATCAAGACGCATGTCGTGGATGCCGGAAAGGCCGCAGGCGCAGGCGATCAGGTTGGTACCGTTCTGTACAACCGTGGCCTCTACTCAGCGATGCTCGCCGCCGAAGCGATCAAGGACGCGCAGGAAGCAAATGGAACCGGCGATGTTACACCGGGTATGGTTCGGGACGCGATGGAGCAGCTGAACATCACCGAAGAGCGCATGGCCTCTCTGGGTATGCCGAACTTTGGTCCGACCTTCCAGGTATCGTGCGATAACCATGGCGGCCCTGGCTTGATCGGCGTCTCTCAGTGGGATGCAGGTACACAAACATGGAACCTGATCTCGGACTTCAAGCCAACCGATGGTGAGGTGATCGGTGCGCTGGTTGAAGAAGACTCGAGCGCATATGCAGCCGAAAACAACGTCGAAACACGCTGCAACTAAGGCCTGCTTCGACCATAAACTTAGGGGCGGCGGTAAGCTGCCGCCCCGATTAAACGGTCCCACGGGGCAGGCATGAGGATATGCGCTGATGCTGGATGCTGCACAAACCACTGATGTACAAGCCGAAACATTGCTTGAGGTCAACAATATCGAGGTGATCTATAATCATGTGATCCTCGTGCTGAAAGGCGTTAGCCTGACTGTGCCGAAAGGCGGTATTACTGCCCTATTGGGCGGAAACGGGGCGGGTAAGACCACGACACTTAAGGCGGTGTCGAACCTTCTGCATTCCGAACGGGGCGAGGTTACCAAAGGCTCGATCAAATATCGCGGGACCAGCGTGCATGAAAGCGATCCGGCTGTTCTGGTTGAAAAGGGCGTGATCCAGGTAATGGAAGGCCGCCACTGTTTTGAACATCTGACTGTCGAAGAAAACCTGCTGACCGGCGCCTATACACGCAAAGACGGCTCGGCTGCCATCCAGCAGGATCTGGAACTGGTTTACAATTACTTCCCACGATTGAAGGAACGCCGCCGGTCGCAGGCCGGATATACTTCGGGCGGCGAACAGCAAATGGTGGCGATGGGTCGGGCGCTGATGTCACGCCCCGAGACGATCCTGTTGGATGAACCCTCGATGGGTTTGGCCCCGCAGTTGGTCGAAGAGATTTTCGGCATTGTAAAAGACCTGAACGAGAAGGAAGGCGTGTCCTTTCTGTTGGCCGAACAGAACACAAATGTGGCTCTAAGGTTTGCCCATTACGGCTATATTCTGGAATCAGGTCGCGTTGTGATGGACGGCCCAGCTGCCGAATTGCGCGAGAATCCTGACGTTAAGGAATTCTATCTCGGCATGTCAGACGAGGGCCGAAAGAGCTTTCGCGATGTGCGCTCATACCGCCGTCGCAAGAGATGGCTGTAAGCGGGCAGAGGATATTTCGATGACCTATTTCGATAAGCTTGAAACCCGATCAGCAGATGAACGCGCAGCGGATCATGCGCGCGCCTTGCCTGAACAGATCAACCGCGCGCAGGCAGCACCCGGATACAAGGATATCCTTTCTGATGTGCAGTCAGACGCAGTGACTGATATGCAGGCGCTGGCGCAATTGCCGGTGCTGCGGAAATCTGACCTGACCAAGGCACAGGCTGGGCGGCCACCATTTGGTGGGTTTACAGTGAAACCTGCGCGGAACTTCCAGCATGTGTTCCAGTCACCGGGCCCAATTTATGAACCGGGCAGCACCGATCACGACTGGTGGCGCATGGGCCGCTTTCTGAATGCCGCAGGCGTGGGCCCGGGCGATATCGTGCAGAATTGTTTCGGATACCACCTGACCCCTGCAGGTATGATTTTCGAAAGCGGTGCCCAGGCTGTGGGCGCGTCGGTTCTGCCAGCCGGTACTGGGCAGACTGAACTGCAGGTAACCGCTGCGCGCGATGTGGGTTGCACTGCCTATGCCGGAACCCCGGATTATCTCAAGATCATCCTCGAAAAGGCTGACGCGATGGGTGTTGCTCTGCAGTTTTCGAAGGCGGTCGTGGGCGGGGGTGCGTTATTTCCTTCCTTGCGTCAAGAGTACGCGGATCGGGGCATAGCTTGCCTGCAATGTTATGCTACAGCGGATCTGGGCAATATCGCCTATGAAAGCCCGGCCATGGAAGGGATGATTATCGACGAACACGTCATCGTCGAGATTGTCACGCCGGGCACTGGCACACCCGTTGCCCCCGGTGAGGTTGGTGAAGTTGTCGTAACCACTCTCAACCCCGACTATCCTCTGATCCGGTTCGCCACAGGCGATCTGTCGGCTATCATGCCCGGAGCCTCTCCGTGTGGGCGCACCAATATGCGCATCAAAGGCTGGATGGGGCGCGCTGATCAGACCACCAAAATCAAGGGTATGTTTGTGCGTCCCGAACAGGTGGCCGCACTGGTGGATAAGCATGACGAGATCGTCAAAGCCCGCGTTATCGCAGCCCGTCAGGGCGAGATGGACACAATGACCGTACAGATTGAAAGCCCATGCGAGAATGACGGTGCCTATGCCAAATCGGTTGCCGAGGTGCTGAAACTCAAAGGCGCGATTGAGGTCGTGGCCCCCGGTTCATTGCCCAAGGATGGGTTGGTGATCGAGGACCAGCGCGTCTACGAATAAGGGTCTGCGGCAGTATGTGCCGCAGATTTGTTTCCCGTCACACTGGTGTTTCTTAGCAATTTGGTCGATTAAAGACGGAACCTTCGGGATTCTCAGTCAGGCATCATGGCCGAAATCGAATATTCAGAATACGGAACACGCAATCGCGGCGCCTTGGGCACGCGTTTCGTGGGAGCTATCGCCTGTATTGTAGCAGCAGCTTGTCTGTTGCCGATGGTGGCCGTGGTTCTGGCAGCGGTGACCGGCGGAACGGACACCGTTTCCCACTTGTTAGAGACTGTACTACCCAGTTACGCTCTGACAACGATCATCCTTGTCGCGCTGGTTGCAGCGGGGACATTTTCAATCGGGGTCGGGGCGGCCTGGCTGGTGACCATGACCCGTTTCCCGGGGGTGAGATTTCTCGAAATTGCATTGGTGCTGCCGTTGGCCTTTCCGGCCTACGTTCTGGCCTATGCCTATACCTTTATCCTTGACCACCCCGGCATCGTGCAATCCACACTGCGCGATGTGACGGGCTGGGGGCCGCGCGACTATTGGTTCCCCGAAATTCGTTCGACCGAGGGCGCGGCGGTGATGTTGATCCTTGTGCTCTATCCTTATGTCTATCTGCTGGCACGGGCCGCGTTTTTGCAACAAAGTGCCACCGCCTTTTTGGCTGCCCGCGCCTTGGGGAACGGACCCTGGCCCGCTTTCTGGCGTGTTTCTCTACCTATGGCACGTCCCGCCATTGCGGGGGGAGTGCTGTTGGCTGTGATGGAGACCATCGCCGATTTTGGAACCGTCGCCTATTTCGGTGTCCAGACATTTGCCACCGGGATCTACACAAGCTGGTTTTCCATGGCCGACCGTGCCGCTGCAGCTCAGCTTGCCTTGTGCCTTCTGGGGTTTGCACTTGTGATGGCAATAGCCGAACGGACACAGCGTGGTAAGGCTAAATACTACCAAACCGGCAAACAGCATGCTGCCCAACCTGCTGCAGAGCTGAAGGGCGCAAAGGCGTTTGCCGCTTTTCTGCTTTGCGCAATTCCAGTTCTGTTCGGATTTCTTCTACCTGTTGTGATCCTCGTGCAGATGGGTCTTGAATCCGAACAAAACCTTCTATCACGCAGATATGTTGGGTTCATTCAAAATTCGCTAACGCTGGCCGGAACTGCAGCGGTAATCACTGTTTGCGCCGCCATCTCGGTCGGGTTCTATCAGCGCCTCAGACCCGGGCGTGGTTCTGCCACGGCGGCTTATCTGGCGCGGCTGGGTTATGCGGTGCCCGGTGGAGTGATCGCTGTCGGGCTGATCGTTCCCTTTGCCGGGCTAGACAATGCGCTGGATGCCTGGATGCGTAAAACCTTTGATGTTTCAACGGGACTGCTAGTTACAGGTTCGATCTGGTTGCTGGTCGCGGCCTATATGGTGCGCTTCCTCGCCGCTGCGCTCAGCGCATATGAAGGTGGCCAAAGTACCGTGCACTCGAATATGGACGCTGCCGCGCGATCGCTGGGGCAGACACCGCTGGGCACATTGCGCCGGGTGCATTTACCGATTCTGACCCCTTCGCTATTGACGGCGTTGCTGATCGTCTTTGTCGATGTCATGAAAGAATTACCCGCAACTCTTATCATGCGGCCCTTTAACTTCGACACATTGGCGGTACAGGCTTACCGGCTAGCTTCGGACGAGAGGTTGGAAGGTGCAGCGGTGCCGTCACTGGTTATCCTCGCAGTGGGGCTGTTGCCGGTGATCCTGATTTGCCGTCAGGTTGGACGCAGGTAGCACACGGTCGGTTCTAAAAATTCGTGTTGCGATTGCACTGGGCTTGATTCAATGACGATTTCCGGCAAGGCTTGTTTTATGAACATGCAGCCTCCCAGCCGGTTCGGGTCCGGTTCTGCCCAGATGCCGGTCGCGTTTGACCGGCGTGAGATGTCTCAAATCCTGTCTGTCTATGGCCGAATGGTCGCCGCCGGTGAATGGCGTGACTACGGAATTTCCAATTTACGCGAGACAGCCGTGTTTTCAATTTTCAGGCGGACTGCCGAACATCCGATTTACCGGGTGGAAAAGCACCCACGCCTGCGAATGCGGCAAGGTATGTATTCGGTGGTGGGTATGGATGGGCGCATTCTGAAACGTGGGCACGATCTGCGCTCTGTTCTGAGAGTTCTGGAACGCAAATTGATTCGGGCGGTTGACTCTGATTAGAGCCTTTTATGCGCCGTGACTGGCCCATCGCCTTGCGCTGCAATTCGGGCAATCGCCTGATCCATAGGCTCAAGCGCGACAGCCATGTGATAGGCATTGGCGTGGAGCAGCAAATTCCCGGCCGCCACCCAGGCCACATGGCCCTTCCAGAATAGCAGATCACCGCGTCGCGCAGATTCCCCTGCAGGCACAAGTTCTCCGACTTCACGTTCCTGATCGCCGCTGTCTCCGGGACAGGGGATGCCGCAGGCCAGCAGGGCAGCCTGTACCAAACCCGAGCAATCCAGTCCGAACCGGCTATTACCTCCCCATAGATATGGCGTGCCAAGAAACAGTTCGGCAGCGGCAACAGGATCGGCGAGCTGAGAGTAGGCAGGGACAGCGTGGACCGCTGGAATAAAGCCCAGTGCTGTCTCCATAAATCTGTCTTCCTCCGACAAAACGCGAATTCTGCTGCCGAAACTTAATGAGGTTAGGTCGCGGCTTTTTATGTCAGGCTTCTCGTATGCGTGGGTCGAGCCCGCAATGATCCAGTGAGTCTGGGGCTCAATCGGGCCCAACCGATCGGTGGGCAGCCATCCCTGATAACCATCCTTGCTGGCTTTGATCTTGCTCCAGCCATCAAGCTCTTCTTCGATGGTCACAGAGTCACCGAACAGCAATTGCCGGTCGCGCAAGCCATCGGGTTGACGTAGCAAATCGACGACGGGACGGATAATACGCGCTTGGGTCATAGGCCAAGAAGCTCCGGAAGGGCCGCCAGCAGGGCACGTGGTCCTTGACCCAACCCGCCCTTGCTGCGGCCGGGTTCCTTTCTACGTTGCCAGGAATAGATGTCAAAATGTACGTAGCGACTATCATCAGCAAACCGGCGCAGGAAAAGCGCTGCGGTGATCGAGCCCGCAAACCCACCGGACGGCGCGTTGTCGAGGTCGGCGATGCCAGGCTCAATCATCGCTTCGTAGGGCTCATGGAATGGCATGCGCCAGACCGGATCTGCGACAGTTTCTGCTGCCCGCGCTAGCGTTTCGGCTGCCTTATTGTCATCGGTATAATACGGTGCCAAATCGGGCCCCAACGCTACCCTTGCTGCACCGGTTAACGTGGCCATCGATATCAGCAGATTGGGCGCGTCCTCATGTGCCAGCGCCAGCGCATCGGCTAGAACCAACCGTCCTTCGGCATCGGTGTTGTTGATTTCTACGGTTATTCCACTTCGCGCGGTTAAAATATCACCGGGACGGAAAGCGTTGCCCGCAACTGAGTTCTCGACAGCTGGGATCAACACCCTCAGCTGTAATTCCAACCCGAGCGCCATGATCATACGGGCCAAACCCAGCACATTGGCTGCGCCACCCATATCTTTCTTCATCAACCCCATCGAGGCACCTGGTTTCAGGTTCAGCCCTCCGGTATCGAAACAAACCCCTTTGCCAACCAAGGTCAGTTTCGGGCCGCTGTCACCCCAATTCATCTCCAGTAGCCGAGGCGCCTGTTCCGCTGCGCGTCCGACCGCGTGGATCATTGGAAGGTTCTGGTCCAACAGCGCCTCGCCACTGATGACTGATACATCTGCACCGAACTCCTGCGCCAGGTCCTCAATGGCTTGTTGCAATTGCGTGGGGCCCATATCCGCAGCGGGAGTGTTGACCAAATTCCGTATTAAGGCCTCGGCATTTGCCATGATCTCGATCCGTTTGGCATCCACACCTTCGGGTGCAACCAACGCGGCATTCGCAGCGATTTGCGCGGCGTAGCGATCAAACGCGTACCCGGTCATCAGCCAGCCAAAGCATTCAGCTTCAAGCACGTTCGCCGGGATGCCCGAGGCTATGCGATAGGTTCCTTTTGGTAACGATTCCGCCGCTGCGGCCAAGGGAAACCGTTTGCGCGCTCGTTTTGCCGCGCTGCCATATCCTGCAAGGGCAAATTCAGGCTTACCATCTGGGCCGGGTACCAAAACTGTTTGACCAAGTGCGGCAGAAAAACCATCCGCCGAAACCCATGAGTGCACGTGATCCGGTTGATTTTCCAGCCAGCCCGCCAATTCGGATTGCTGCAGAACATATAGCGGCAAAGACGGGTCAGTAGCGGGGGCAAAGGACAGGGTCATACGGGCCTCGGCTGGTTGAAGTTTGGCACAGACTATCCGTCTGCGGCGTCCCCGCAACCCCTCTCAGACCGATAGATCCTGCTGATCCCAGATGGCGGTCAGCGAACGCTCGCCAACCCGGATCAGACGGCATAGCGTGGCGCCGGTAGCTACAGCATCGCCGGCATCAACCGAATGCACGACGTCACTCGCGACACGGGCCAATGCTATCATGCCGATCTGTTCGGATATGGCCACCAATGACTTGGCGCATTTGCGCAGCCCAGTCCAATCGCGTTTCCGCCAGAACCTTTCGCAATTCGACAGGCGCAGAGCGAGTTCTTCAACTGTTCTGCACAGCACATCCATCGCATTGTTGTCACCAAGTTGATGATACAGGCTGTTCAGGCGGTCCGGGTCCAGACGCACGGATTCTTTCTGTTCAAGCGTGATAATCTTGTCCACCACATTCACCCCAGTTGATATGCCCCCACGGCACGCTACGATTCTGCTTTGAAAAACCTTTGCAATTCCTTGCGGAGCAGCGGGATAATGTCTCGAATTTTGTGAGAATTCAGGGTACAGAGCGATCCAGTCAATACAACAGGGGCATCAGAATGAAATTTGCCAAACCTTTGCCGACCTATCTGGTGAAACGGTATCACGGCTGGAAGGCGACCACCTATTCCGAGAATCAGGTCTGGTATCGGCGATTGGCGACGGAGGGACAACGCCCGCGCGCGATGGTCATTTCGTGCTGTGACAGCCGGGTGCATGTGACCTCGATCTTCGGTGCCGATCAGGGTGAGTTTTTCATTCACCGTAACATCGCCAACCTGGTGCCACCTTACGCACCGGACGGGGATCACCACGGCACCAGCGCGGCCATTGAATATGCGGTAACGGCGCTGAAGGTCGCGCATCTGATAGTTCTGGGTCATTCTCAATGTGGCGGCGTGCAGGGATGTATCGACATGTGCAAGGGGCAGGCTCCGCAACTTGAGGCGAAAGACAGCTTCGTCGGACGTTGGATGGATATCCTCAAGCCTAAATACGAGCTGGTTGCCGATGTCGAAGACAGCACCGAACAAGCCCGGCAATTCGAGCGTCAGGCCGTGGTCGCCTCGCTGGAAAACCTGATGACCTTCCCTTTTGTATCTTCCGCCGTCGAAGAAGGCTCACTCAGCCTGCATGGGCTCTGGACCGATATCGGAGAAGGCGGGTTGCAGAGTTATGATCCGCAGGAAAAGAAATTCGTCGTGGTATAAGCGCGTCATTCATTGCTTGACTCTAAACAGCGCAGATCAGTCCTCTGATTCCGCGCTGTTTTTTGATATAGTCCATCCAGTTCAATTGGATTCGGACCTTTTCTATGAGATTGATTAAACGTATCCTCGTCGCCTTTCTTGTTATCATTCTGGCACTGGTTGGGGTGTCCTACCTGCTGCCAGGTAAAGCCGAGGTGTCGCGCAGCATCACGATTGACGCCCCGGCCGCCATAATATTCCCTTATGTTAATTCGATGCAGGAGACCGAGAAATGGTCGCCCTGGCTGTCGCGTGATCCCGAAACCAAGCTCAGCTACAGCGGCCCGGATGCTGGGGTTGGCAATACATTGAACTGGAGCTCAGACAATCCGCAGGTGGGCACTGGATCACAGGAAATTATTGAAAGCACCCCCGATCAGTCCGTCAAAACCGCCCTCGACTTTGGCCCGATGGGGACTGCGACGGCTACATTCGCATTGCAATCCGAAGGTGCAGGTACGCAGGTGACCTGGGGTTTCGTGTCTGAGTTGGGAATGAACCCTATGTCCCGCTGGATGGGCCTGATGATGGATAACTGGGTCGGTGGCGATTACGAGCGCGGGCTTGAGAACCTTAAGGCACTGGTTGAGGGATAGCGCCAAATCGAGACGTTGAATTGAGCGCGAGATTGATTCTCGTGAATTCAGCGGCATTGCGGCAAAAGAACCTTTCGGATTCATTGTGTTATCAGCAATCAGAATTTCGGCGATGACCAGGCAACTTTGAAAAGGTTGAGATAACAACCGGCTGCTCAACCGACTCGCTCACAATGCGGGTTCGTCTCAAAACAGGGAACGAGTATATTTACAGATGCCCGGAATTGACTTCAGTCGTGACTTTTATTCGGGAGAGCACCTGAATAATGATCAAAACCTCAATCAAATTGAGTTTTTGTGAACATCCATGTGGGAAAGATTTGGTGCCCAGGAGAGGCATCTAATCTCTGTTTCATGGTGTTTCATCATGTACCAGAATTTAACAGGATGATTGTTTTTCAGTGATTTAACTGTACCACTGTGTTCCACTATGCCCCACCGTATACTATATATAGAGGGTGGATAGAGAGGTGGATGAATGTCTCGCCCTTTGAACAAGCTCAGCGCATCGACGCTAAAGGTGGTCCCGCCGGGGAAGTACTCCGATGGCGGCGGGTTGTGGTTCCATCGGCGTGAAGATGGCGGTGCTCAATGGTTCTTGCGTGTCACGGTGCACGGTCGCAGGCGTGAAATGGGTCTTGGCTCCTTCCCAGACGTCTCACTTAAGGAAGTTCGCCAGGAAGCCGAGCACTGGCGGGCTGTTGCGCGAAAAGGCATAGACCCAATCAAAGAGCGGGAGCGCCTCAAGCGGGAGGAAGCCAGCAAACTTCACCTTTTGAAGGACGTCGCCCTAGATGCTTTTGAGAGCCGCAAGGCGGAATTGAAAGGTGATGGCAAAGCAGGTCGCTGGTATTCGCCTCTGGAGCTGCACGTACTACCGAAGCTTGGCAAGGTGCCTGTTGTCGAGCTGGACCAGAAAGACATCAGAGACACACTTGCCCCCATCTGGCATGACAAGGCTGACACGGCGCGCAAGGCCATGAACCGCCTATCAATCGTGATGCGGCATGCAGCAGCGCTCGGGCTCGATGTGGATCTGCAGGCAACGGACAAGGCAAAAGCGCTGTTGGGCAAGCAACGGCACAAAGTAAAGAACATCCCTGCCATGCCGTGGAAAGAGGTTCCGGCTTTCTATCAAAGTCTCGATGGGGGAACGACAACGGGACTTGCACTGCGCCTGCTGATACTCACGGCAGTTCGGTCATTTCCTCTGCGAAACTTGTATTTGGATCAGATTGACGGCGATGTTTGGACCATCCCAGCAGAGGCGATGAAAGGACGTAGGGACGCAACAGAAGCGTTCCGAGTACCGCTATCTGTAGAAGCCCTAACAGTGATCGAGAAAGCCAAACCGATGGCGCGGGACGGGTGTTTGTTCCCAGGCGTTCGGCGCGGTGTGATATCGGATATGACCATGGGTTCGTTCATGAAGCGGCGTGGCTTGGTCGAGCGCCCCCACGGGTTCAGGTCTTCGTTTCGGGATTGGGTAGCGGAGACTCAGAACGTACCATTTGAGGTTGCGGAAACTTGCCTTGGCCATGTCGTGGGCGGGTCTGTGGAGCGGTCTTACAAACGCACCGATTTTCTGGAACAGCGGCGCGCGCTGATGGAACGGTGGGCCACCCATCTACTATTGAGCATGACCCAAGGCAACCAAAACCAGATAAAGTTTGGAGCGAGGCATGGTTAAAAGAACGGTTCGCGGAATTTTGGATCACGTCCAAGCAGAGCACGACGCGGTAGAAAGGGAATGGGAGCAACCTAGCGTCGACTACGTTCCAGGCATGGGGCTGGGTGCAACCAAACAAGCGACCAGATGGGCTTACATTGGATACTGCCTGGAAGTCGAGCAGTTCATAAAGTCCGCTTTGACTGTAAAGAGAGGCCGCCCACCAAAAAATAAATTAGACTCCATAGACGCCCGAAGAGCGTTTCTTCTTTGGAAAATGGTCAATCAAACTTTCAGCGACATTCGGCTCGATTGCACTGTTAGATCACTAATAAGCATGGTGATTACTGTAGAAGAAAACTTGAAATTGCCCATGCGAGAAAGAGCTTTTCCTCCAAGTGGAAGCTACGCATCTTCGATTTCTAGAGGAAAGAAAATTCTAGAAATTGACAGCGACTGGAATTCCGCAATTTGCGAAAAAATCGATGCCACTTAACCGCAAATGACTGATAGATAACTGTCCTTCAGTGTGTGTGCCATGAGCAATCATGGAGCACACAAATGAACCTCCTTTCCTTCACGGACCTGCAGTCCAAGCTCGGCGGTCGTAGCCGTAGTTCGGTCTATCGCGACATTGAAATCGGTCGCCTTCCGAAGCCCATCAAGTTCGGCTCTCGTCTCTATTGGAATGAAGCCGATATCGACGCTGCAATCGAGAAACAGGTTGCTGCCTAACGAAAACCCGCACCCCAGGTACAGGGCGCGGGCGGTGTTTGATTGCGGCTAGTTGGATAGTTACAATTGTAACCGTTTCTCGCCCTTGGTGCAATAACCAAGGAGCAAAAAATGAGTACTGAGCAGAAACCAGACTTTGAACTTCCCCCATCAAACGCGCTTCGCGTTTACCGCTGGGCAGACCTTCCAAACCTGACGGTTCCGGCTCTGTATCGGATTACTGATCCGGGTCAGGAGCCGCGCGAAATCTATGAATCCAAGCACAAGCGCCAAGTCCTTGAGGGCCTGATGCGGTCCCCACTCTACGCGGCAAGCTACTGCCGCTTGTCGGATCAAGTGCTGCCTCTGCGTCGCGATGACGGCGTGAATATCGAGTGCAAAATGTACCGAGGCGATCCAGACACCGGACGCCAAAAGTTCGGCATCTATTTCCTCGTTAGCAAAGTAGAGCTGATCCAGGCGAACGAGGTGGCGGCATGAGAACTGTTGACCTCCAGATCCGCACCATCCGCCGAAAGCATGGTCTTTCAGAGGCCGCAGCACGTGTCGTTGCCGCCCTGTATTATGGGGGGCGTCGTTCATGAGTGTTGTTATTCAGAAAAACGTTCAGGAGGAAATCCACGTTTCGCGCGAGGAATACATGGGCCGCGACATTGTTAACATGCGTGTCTGGTATCTCGCGAAAGACGGGGAAAAACACCCGACGAAAAAAGGGGTGGCGTTCAGCGCCGCCCTTCTCCCTGACGTTCAGCAGGCATTGACTGAGATGGCACAGGAAGGGGGTGAATAATGCCTGCATTGGCTCATAACCCTTCGCCCCAAGTCCCTGCAGAAGAGATTGCCCGTCTTCATGGTGCCGGTTTCGACCTGTTGCCACTTGGTGGCGGGTCAAATGCAAAAGCCCCACTGTGCAGCCTACAAGGTTCCTCCAGATATCCTCTCAAGCGGGTACTGGGCCCGATGTACGGCAAAGGCAGCGCTTGCTATGGGGTTCGGTTGCCGGGATTGGCCGTCATTGATTGTGACGAGAACAACCCCTCTTTGGTCAAGGACATGGAGGCGCGCTTCGGTGGGTCTCCCGTCCAGGTATCCACTCCGCGCGGAATGCATCTTTACTACAGCGACCACGGCGGACAGGCCCCCAATCTGCGCGCCCAAGGCTTTCCTGTGGACATAAAGCGCGGTGCCAGAAGCTATGTTGTAGGCCCACTTTCAACACGGCCTGACGGCGGTTTTTATCATCCCGTTCGAGGTGTACTCGGTGCCGACGCTTTGCCTGCCATTTCACTGCCAACTGACAGAGTGGTGGCCAGCACGAGCGTGATTCCCAAAGGCAATCGCAATCGGGAACTGAGCCTTGCCGCCATCGAAATGGTGGAAGCCGTTGAAAGCCCCGATGAGTTGTTCGGCAATCTCGCTTTCATCCGTAATGACGAATGCGAAGACCCAGCGACGTTACCAGATTCTGAGCTTCGCAAAATCACCGATTGGGCCTGGACTAAGAGATTGGAGGGTAAAGTGTATCGCGACCGCGATAGCGAGTTTCGCATCAACCGAACTGCACTCGATAGGTTATCAACTTATGACAATGCCTATGACACCATCGGTCTCTTCGTAGTTCTTCAATCCAACCACGGTCACATCGCTGGTAAGACATTTGCCTTGGACCACGCTGGAATGGCCAAGGCTGGTCATACCAGTTTGGGTCGCCGCCGATTTTCGGACGCTATCAAGACGCTACGCCAGTCTGGTCTTCTCGGTGTCGCAAAGGAGTACTCGGTCGGAAACAGCCGCCGGACTTACCGGCTTCTGCGGATCACGCCTGAATTGCCCAACGTGCAATCACTGCACTCGGCCAAGGAAGTGTCCTAATGCAGGGGGGAAGGGGTTTAATAATTACATATGTTGACCGCTTCCGGTCAAAAGGGGTTTTGCGCCCGAAAGACACCAATACTCCAACAAGCGAGGAACGAGCATGACGGATGAATCCGAACGAAAAAACGTGGCCAATACGTACACGGATGAGAACGGTAAGTTTGCGCAGGGCAATCCCGGCAAGCCCAGAGGAACCCGGCACAGGGTCACGCGAGCGGTCGAGGAATTGCTTGAGGGGCAATCTGAGCAAATCACGCAGAAGGCGGTTGAGATGGCGCTCGAAGGTGACAGCACAGCCCTGCGCCTATGTCTGGAACGGCTAGCGCCCACCAGAAAGGACGCACCGGTTAACTTTGAGCTTCCACCCATCCAAAACGCACAAGACGCCTCCGAGGCCGCCCAGGCGGTCCTACAGGCCGTTTCTCAGGGTGACGTGACGCCCTTAGAAGGCGCAACCGTCATGGGGTTGGTTGAGCAGTATAGGCGGGTTCTGGAAACCACCGACTTGGAACGCCGGATCACAGCATTGGAGGCATCAAAATGAGCATCAGAAATCGTGTCAACAAACTGGAAGAAAAATCAGACAACAAGTTCAAGGTCGCCATCGTGAAAGGCGAATTCTTTGACAAGCGTGGTGAACCAATTTCAACAGATGGAGAGTACCCTCAAAATCTTGAAGAGCGGGTCCAAAGAGCAATCGTAGGCCTTTCGGATTTTGAAGAAACCGTCACATTAGAGCGTGAGGAAAGTGAGACTGGTGCCGAGTTCATGCGCCGTTTCGATCAGGCTGGCAACCTTCTGGGCAAAGGCGTTGGGGCCACCGTGACTCTGCGCTGGGATGTCAAATGGATTTGATAGGAAGCACGGCGGAAATGCCGAGGTGTGTATCGACGTTCTGATTTACAAAGCACCGCCGGGGGCGGCGTAGACGAAGAAATAGTCACGGCTCATGTCATGTGGGGGTTGGGCAAAGTTACCCTAAGATTACCCTAAGGTACGGCGCGCCGAACTCGTACCCCCTCATTGAAATCGCTAATCCCCATCAAGGCGCGCCGCATCACACTGCTACATGTGTTAAGTGTTTTAATTGAGCCCCTGTGGTGAATTATCTAGGATATTCGGACATGCGAATATCTCATTTCTGTTTCCAGCCATATGTTGGGAAATTCGCGGGGCGACACACCGAACTAACTAACCCCCTCAAATCCAGTTGGAAAAACCAGAACGTTCTAAAATCAAGACATGCCGCCCACGTTGTCAGGATCGCATTGTGGCAAATTTGTGTCCACGAATCATTTTGAAACTTACGGTTCGCGATTTGGGAACAAAGCGTTTCGATTTATTTGTAAGCATTAAGGGAATCCCCCAATTTCGGGGAATACGCTCAAACGCTAGGTTGTCCACAACGGAACAACACTACCACAACGTATACACCCTCAAGAGAGAGGGGCTGGCTAAGACCCCCTCATCCAGCCCCTCACCACCTTCACTCTCAATCATTTGTGAGACGGTGGGTTCTTCCCCTACTCCCAATTTGGGAGGCCAGCGCAATATACCACATGTGGCCCGCCATATTCAGCCCGCTATAAATGGGGGGTCGGCAGGCCAACTGTCAGAAGGTGACGAATTCTAAGTCATCACTCCGGTTTAGTCGGATGTCGGCTCTGAGCCCTGAGCCGTCATTGAACTGCCTATCGAGGATTCGGGTGCATTCGGTCGGTCGCAGTCGCAACTGGACGTTGACAAAATATATTGAACTCTTGTTTGACCGGACATGAAAGTACAGTGGGCTATTCTGTAAATTCGATTACGACTTGTTAGGGACTTCGATCACTACCGACATATGAATAGATGGGGTATCCCCCCATTCAGGCGAAGGGGCGTCTTTGCGAGGGTTGGCAAAGTTGGCCAAGTCTTGGTTGCCGCGCCAGTTTGCCGGTGCACCGGGTGCCCAGTTGGTATAGATTGATGGTTCGCCATTCAACCAATACCAACCGCCAGCTGGCTCAGGTGCTCCCTCTTCCTGAACGAGTCCAATCATAGGGCCTTCATAAGCCTTGCGGTTGTCAGGCACATCATAGACAGCCCAGTGCCCTTCATCGAGCAGCGTTAGATTGAAGACGAAGTCATTCTCAGCCTGCGATCCAATTGCGACAGGATACCCACCAAGCGCTTGAGCGAGTTCTTCGAATTCAGCCCAGTATCCACCCCAGGTTCGAATTACGTAATATGTATGACCTTCGAAAGTGCCTTTGGTAACTAGATCAAATGCAGACAGGATTTCTTCTGCGCTAGAAGAGCTTTCTATCAGTTGAGCAACTTCAGGTCGCTCCGCATCACCAGCCTTCTGATTTAGAACATAATATAAGACAGCTACAGTCATTGCTGCGACACATGCAGAAATACCCAAGGGTACAGCAGGGCTGCGCACAAGCTGTGAGATACGCCTTCGGAGTCGGGGAAGAAGAGTGCCGGAATCACCTACAGAATAGACCGATATTGGTTTGGTCACATTCTTTACCCGATGTTCACCCACTTTAGAAAAAGCCAATTCGATTTTGCCACCGACTTGATCCATTACGTTTTGTGAAACACAGATTCCACCGGGGTCCGCAAGCGCCTCCAGACGAGCAGCCACATTTACGCCATGACCCAATATGTCGCCGTTGGACTGTACCGTTACATCACCAATATTGATGCCCACGCGAAAGACCAATCGCGTGGCAGGCAGAACAGGGTCGTTGTATTCCTTATGCGCCTGCTGCAACGCAATGGCTGCTCGCACTGCCTCTACGGGACTCTCAAACCATGCAATAACTGAATCTCCGGCTGTATTAGCGATTTTCCCGGAGTGAGCTTCGATAACCGGGTCCATAAGACCACGGAGAGCGGCAAGGTGAGCTAGAGCCGTCTCTTCATCGGCCTCCACATGGCGCGTGTAGTCTGCGACGTCGGCTGCAAGGATAGTCAACAGACGACGGTTCATAGGTAACACGCCCTACGCAAGCAAACCCTCACTGCTTGCTTTCGTTGCCCCCCGCCCATTCTCAGAAACTTGGCCATTTTACTATTATTGACGTTATCCAACTAAACCTAGGACCCAAAGAAACCCTAAGAACCGTATGCCTGTCAAATATGGTAGTAGACGGACAATTCATTGCATCGAGTTCGATGATAGCCCACACGTGTTCCTAAATGCCCAAGCCTGACAGTCGGTCAACCTCGCTTGTACGTTACCTAGGTCGTCCATAGTAAATATTTCTAACTTGAATTTTCACCCCGCGTTTTGGAAAGGGCGCAAATGGGCTTGGCTTGCCAAGTTGCCCAAAATCCCGACCGTACCCACTAAAGTTTGGCCCGATAGCCCAGATTATGTCTGCTCTAGGTTTCTGTTTGCTTGGGTCGCACTGAAGTTTGTATTCCGCAGCGCAATCAGGAGGAATGACCGTCTGCGTATTTAATCTCCTTAGGACTACACGACCATTGCATTGCGCTTCCAAAAAGCCATCTGATTTTGCTGACCACTTTATCTTGAGGCGGAAATTATTCCATTTCCCAAACTCACTCGGTTTGACGCAAACTTGACGCTCAAAAGTCGCACCTCTAACGCCATCGAGTAGAATCTCATAGACGTGGTTCTTGATACCTTTGTTTCTTTTCCATTCCGCAATGAGCAGCCTGCTATATGCAGGGTACCGTTTATCTCC
The DNA here is from genome assembly GCF_059610325.1 of Ruegeria sp. YTSA064. Lineage (NCBI taxonomy): Bacteria > Pseudomonadati > Pseudomonadota > Alphaproteobacteria > Rhodobacterales > Roseobacteraceae > Ruegeria > Ruegeria sp. YTSA064. The sequence goes on along the minus strand of NZ_JBXWNK010000014.1, from coordinate 33,300 downwards.
GTCATAGTTGAAAGATTTCGGAACAAAAAAGTCGAAGCTGTACTCCACGGTTTGCCCGACGCGGGCCAGCTTTTTTGTTCTGATTTGAGAACGAAGCCGCCCACCTCCGCAGTCGCTTTCTCCTCGCCCATCACCGTACTTTTTTGCTCCACACTCTCCAGGGCGAAGCTCAAAGATATGTGAGCCATTGGAGAATATAGGCTTTGTGCCATTCCACTTCACTTCTCGGAAAGCAGAACGATTGGTCTGAGCGTTTGCGGCGCTGAGGCTCAAATTTATGAGCACCAATATTGTGGTAACTAGAGCCAACATCCTCAATGTCATGCTCTCCCGAAGCGACTGAGACAGACTACTTTCGTAGCATGTTAACTAGAAAAATCATAACTCCTACAGTTTTGTTGTTGCCAAAATGAACCAATCACTTTTATCGGTGTCCGCTTAGTCCCGCATAACTGCCGTTAGTCTCGTCGCCAACCATCAGAAAGTTCACCAAACGTTCCCCCTGTTTTGCTAAGCTCACCGAATGTGCGGACGACTCGGCAGACCTGAAATGACATGGGCGGAGCTTTACGCTCTGCAGAACTGGATTGTGAACGGCGTTCCTATCCCAACCGAGCGCGATCCAAACGCCCAAGACCTGTCAATGAGCTGGAACGTGAAACCAACTCAGATGCTGGATATGGCGTTCATCCACGGCGACCGACTGGAAAGCTCTACGGCGCGCTGGTGGCTTGTGCCACACTGGTTCAAGGAAGACGTGAAGCAGTGGAAACCGACCACCTTCAATGCGAAGATTGAGACGGCATATAAACTGGGCTCAATCCGAGTCGCATGGAAAAGCAGCAGGTGCATTATTCCGGCCAGCTTCTACTATGAATGGACAGGTCCAAAGGGGGCCAAGCAGCCTTGGGTTATCAAGACAGACACCAATGACCCCTGCATGTACTTCGCAGGCCTCTATTCGCGCCTCTCATCTGGTCTGAACACCTGTACAATACTCACCCGCCCCGCCTTGCATCAAATCGAACACATCCATGCCAGGTCGCCGGTTATTCTAACGAATGAAAACCTTGTGCCCTGGATGATGGGTGAGATTAACCACGACGACGCGCAGGAACTCGGAACCGAATGGGAAGGACGGATGCGCTATCACATGGTCGCACCGATTGGCCGCGACGATGACGGGCCGGAATTAATCGACGTTATCGAGGCGTAATGGCCACACGCAGCAGATCCCCGAAGAAAGCAGCGGATGAAAAGTATTTCCCTATCAGGGTGCGTGTACAGGTTCCTGAGGAAGGATTCGACCAGAAAATGGATCGAATGTTTACCTGGCTAAACACTGCAGGGGTCGCATCTCGGAATGGAAGCGTGTGGACGCCAAGTATTGCAAGGAAGGCTGTCGCAAGAAGGCGGCGCGAAAGCGGCGGCCAAAATCTACCCATCAAATTCTCGCATCTTTTGACGTCCCAAAAGTAGCAGCGTCAGATTCCGCCCAGTCCGCAATATCGGATAAAGAAAAGAAGAAGCTCGGTGGGATTTGAAGACCCAAGCGGTTAGCTTGTTGAATAGCCCAGACCCACTACTAAGCAGGGCAAGTCGATGAACGCAATCGTCACCATGATATACGCGGCCACCGTAAATTAGGACCATGCCCTCGTTCAAATCATAACCCGCAGCCCATAGCGCGCTAACTAAAGAATTGTCTACACGAGCATCATGAAGATTGACGGGGCCGACACTTTTTCTCAAGCGTTGCCATTTTACAAAACGAGAGCAAAAGGGGCATTCGCCATCATAGACAATCCATGTTTCGTCAGCCTGAATACCAAGCTCCAAATCGTCAAAGCGGGAATTTGGTTTCATGTCGCGCAAGTTCCTTGATGTGTATTGCACCATTGTCGTCCACCCGGAGACATTTGGCTTCTACGATGAGGATGTAGTGACTAACTTGAGCTAAATCCAGCTTCTTGAACTCTGGGAAACTTACAAACGAAGACCAGATGTGATGGGGATAGATATCGTATAGAAAGTTTCCCGAACCGCCAATTCGCTCTAAAACCCGATTGTGGTGCCGGTGAACGAAATCACCAATAGCTTCGAGTTTCTGTGGATCGATCCTTAAGTTAATCCCACCGTCTGCATCGCATGAATTTGTAAACTGGCGCATGACGTTTGCGTCCATTGTTGTGCCCCAATCATGCGTTGGCAAAAAACCGTCGAACGGGCGCCCAGGGCGTTGTTGAGCAAACGACACGGATTTCGAAAGAAAGAAATTGGTCGGAACGTCAATACGCTTGCCCTCTTTGGTTTCAACTTGCCAATGAGCAAAATTCACACCTCCGCTGTCGAACCAACCGAGCCGGGCAACCTGAAAGAACTGCGGTGCAGACAACATGACAGCAAGCGCGGCGACACTCAGCCACAGCGGTATACGCCACTCGGTTTGCCTCATACGAGTGAATGCGTGCACCATCCCGAGGTTGAGCAATATCCATTTCCAAAAGAAGATTGCAGTTAGGGCGAATATCGCCAAGTGCATCAGATCAAAAAACATAGTAATACCAATCATGTAGCGCCTCGAAAAGACCGCTAGCACGACTGAGAGTTGCGCAAACAGAACCAGAGCGTTCAAGGGTACTGTTACCCACTTGACCACTACCATCGCCCAATCGGACAGAAAGGGCATGTCAAAGACGGTCAAATACGAAAAATCAATCGTATTGGCTGTAAGAATATACGTTGGGTTCTCCAAAACCCAAGTCAGCAGACCGGCATTTTCAAGCACAAGCTTCTGGTGGCCGGAAAAAAAGTAGTTCGACAGGTGTACTGCTGCCCCAATAACCACAGCTGCGTTCAGATAGTCCCACGTCAATTTTTCGAAATAGCTGCGATTTTGATGTCTGATTCTGGCAACTATTTGGAGAACGCTTGCAGGTAGAACAAAAATACCCAAGAGCACACCCAACTCCACCACAACCATGTAGTCCGTCGATGAAATCCCAAACCCGAAATCTTGGCGTGCGAGAATTTTCTCCCACATTACCGCGACAATTGGGATCAATGCGAATGAGGGTCGCCATATACTCAGGACTGCAAAAATCACTGGTAGCCACACCATGTCGGCTACAGGATGCCCGACGCGGAGATTATGTAAGGAATATCCTGTGCATAAGTAGAATGTGAGGGACCCTGTAACGTAGCCTAACAGAATGCGAAAGGCAGGGGGGGTTTGACTGCCCTTCAATCCCAAACCCAGAACCGCTAAAAACAGCATCAAATTAACATTTTCAGTGTCAGCCACCCGGAAAATGCGCGGGTATTCCTTTAGCCAAGCAAATGTCGCAATCCCAAACGCCAGCATTGTCAAAACTACTGCGGGGCGCCAGATGCGCTCATAGGTCATCGCGACTCTGGTGTTCATAGTTTCAGTACTTTCTCAGTATCGACAGAAGTCTCACAGTGACCATTGCAAATTTGTGCTGAACGACACTGCAAAAGTAGTGCACTTCATCCAGGAGTAGTTCTTCACGGCTTGTTATTCCATGGTTGACAGGTGGTCCATCCCGAACTTACCAGCGTAAGCTGCTGGGCTGATCGTTGCGCTCGGTGTGGGGCTTTCTATTGGGTCTCCCCAAAATTGGAGGCACCCCCGCAACGTTTCGTTCCGGTCAAAACGGGGTAAGGCTTATTGTCTATCACTACGCGCGCGTGTGACGGTTACCGATTGCCGGGGATTCTACAATTTTGGAACCGCCTCATGAGGTGATTGCATGAGTATTCAAACCAACTCAGTGCATTATTTTCGACATCCTTAACTTATTGCTGACAATGCCTCTGCAATCCTCTACCACCCGAGCCGTTTGAATAAAGAATATAGGAGGAAGCAAATGACTGGCATTGGCACATTTTCACCCTCGTCGCTCGCACGACAATTATCTGAAGTGGCGACAATAGAAGGTGAATTTCGGCTGCGGTCGGGGAGTATTTCACATCAGTACTTTGATAAATATCGGTTTGAAGGCAATCCAGATTTGTTGAGGCAATTAGCAAAGGAAATGAGCAAGTTACTTCCTTCTGGCACTGAAATAGTTGCCGGTCTTGAAATGGGAGGAATACCGCTGGCAACTGCCATTTCGCTTGAAACCGGTATACCCGCGGCTTTCGTCAGAAAAGAAGCGAAGACCTACGGAACTTGTCGCGCTATCGAAGGTCAGGACGTTGCAGGTAAGAAAGTGACATTTATCGAGGATGTAATTACCACGGGTGGTGCTGCGGCCGATGCTCTTAGGCTCGCCTCCTTGGAAAGTGCCGATGTTGTTGCAACCGTTTGCGCCATTTGGCGTGGAGATGGTAATCCCAAAGTCCAAGCTGCCCCTCAATTACCCATCTATGCGGTGTTCTCCAAAGAAGATTTGATTGGATGAAACTGTCCCGAACATTAGAGATGATGCCCAATTTGGTTGGTCGCAACGTAGTTCCGCATCGCCAGTCCTCCGTAGCGCAGGCCGCTGTTACTACCAAATGGCTCAATCTTGCATTACGGTCTTGGCGTCAGTAGCAACTTTCCACACTTTCGCGAGCAACTTGAATGTCTTCTCCAAATGAAGTGTACAATTCCAGATATGAGCTGACAGCCCTATTGTCCGACTTAGTCAACGCCAACAAGGCGTTCTTTTGACTGCAGGTGAACCAAAACTTGTAACGACATACATCGCTCAGCGCGCGAAATAAATTAAACCATCCAAACCTGTTTAGGTGGATGAAAGGATGGGTTGAACGAGGGCCACGTGGGGCAAGATTATGAATATATTACATTTATTTGGGGGAAATGGTGCCCAGGAGAGGACTCGAACCTCCACGTCCATACGGACACTAGCACCTGAAGCTAGCGCGTCTACCAATTCCGCCACCTGGGCAGGTGTCGTGGAGGGGCGTTTAAGCCGACTGGCGGTAGGCGTCAACCGGATTCGGGGCGTTTTTTGAAAGTTTTTTAGTGTCTCGCCCTGACGGGGATACACGCATTGGATTTTCGCGGATGCGCGGCGTTATTGCGCCTTGTCCGTCGGGCGGTTGGGCGGTAGATCAGATCAGAACCAGACAGCAGGAGCGCCATCATGTCCAAACTGGTCACGATTTTCGGTGGATCGGGCTTTGTCGGCCGATATATCGCTCGGCGCATGGCAGCCGAAGGCTGGCGTGTTCGTGTCGCTGTGCGGCGACCCAATGAGGCGATGTTTGTGCGGCCGTATGGCGCGGTCGGGCAGGTTGAGCCCATCCTGTGCAATATCCGCGACGATGCTTCGGTCGCTTCGGCGATGCATGGTGTCGATGCTGTAGTGAACTGCGTCGGTGTCCTGAATGAGCTGGGCAAAAATGCGTTTGACGCGGTGCAGGCCGACGGGGCCGAACGGATCGCCCGTCTGGCTGCGTCGAACGATGTCGATCGCATGGTTCATATCTCCGCCATTGGCGCCGATCTGGAATCTGATAGCGAATACGCACGCACCAAAGCCCAGGGCGAGGCGAATGTTCTGCAACACATGCAGGGGGCTGTTATTCTGCGCCCTTCGATAATCTTCGGGACCGAGGATCAGTTCTTTAACCGATTTGCAGGAATGACGCGCATGAGCCCATTCCTGCCTCTTGTCGGAGCCGACACCAAGTTTCAGCCGGTCTATGTGGATGATGTTGCACAGGCCGCAGTTCAGGGTGTTTTGGGCAAGGCCTCTGCGGGGGTTTATGAGCTTGGCGGTCCTGAGGTTAAGAGCTTTCGTGGCTTGATGCAGCAGATGCTCGAAGTGATCCATCGTCGTCGGATCATCATAGGCATGCCATTCCTCGCTGCCAAAATCATGGCGGGCGTACTGGATATCGTAAAGTTTGTTAGTTTTCAGTTGTTCCCAAACAATATCCTAACCCGCGATCAGGTCAGAAACCTGCGGCGCGATAACGTCGTGGCAGAAGATGCCAAGGGGTTTGTGGATCTTGGGATTGAGCCCGCAACACTGGATTCGATATTGCCGGAATATCTCTGGAAATTCCGCCCATCGGGTCAATATGACGATATTCAGAACTCAGCCAAGAATCTGCGTATCTGATCAGGAATAGGCGATAACTAACAGGATCGCCCCAAGGATCACGCGATAGATTACATAAGGTGTGAAACTGACGCTGCGCAACAGGCGCATCATCAGGCTCAACGCCAGCAGTGCGGCAACAAATGCAAACGCTGCCGCGATGACTCCGTCCTTCGCCAAATCCCAGTTAGCATCCTGGATGACGTCAACCGACAAAAGGGCTCCCGAGGCTAATATAGTTGGAATAGACATCAGCATGGCAATCCGGGCCCCATCTTCCCGTGTATACCCGAGTTGTCGCGCACCGGTGATGGTAATCCCCGACCGTGAGGTCCCCGGGACCAGCGCCAGCACCTGCCATAGCCCCATTATCACAGCATCTCTTATGCCCCAATCTGAGGCATGTTTGGTTTGCGCGCCTTTCTGATCCATCCAGTACAGCAGCAATCCGAATCCCAGCATCGTCCAGCCGATGACCGCGATTGAGCGCAGGGATTGCTGAAGCCCTGACAGGTACAGAATCGCGCCGACAATTACGGTTGGAATTGTGGCTACGACTAATCCGAAGGCCAGCTGTGCCTTGGGAGTATCAAGTCGCCCGGTCAAAACTTCTGGCAGACCGGCCAACGCCTGCTTCACATCTGACCAGAAATACAGAATCACGGCACCAAGCGTGCCCAGATGAACAGCGACATCGATCGCCAGGCCTTGGTCACTTGCGCCGGACAGACCCGGAAGCAGGATCAGATGGCCCGAGGATGAGACCGGCAAGAACTCGGTGACGCCTTGGATAATCGCCACAAGAATCAAGTGAAAAAGACTCATCTGCTCTGCCGGTGTTGTGGTCTGCTTGTTGTGATCAATGGGTATAAGCGTGTTGCGAGAAAGGAAAGCGCATAGATAGGTCCGAATCGGGACTATTTTCCGGACAAAATTTCGCCCCAACACGCCAAATCGCCAAAATTTTCTAATAATAGGTCAGTACATTTGACTTTTCATCCCCAATGACTTCCCTTAAAGAGACCCAAGCAAGCCAATTCATGGAGTCTGACCCGTGGCCAAGCAACCGATGCTGAAATTTGTGCAGATCGATCGCGTCATGCCTGAAAAGCGTGCCGCTGGTGACCGCAAAGAGGACTTTGATGAAATCTATGCGGAGTTTGCCGCCGAAAAAGCGGCCGAGCAAGCGAGTCGTTGCAGCCAGTGTGGTGTGCCTTATTGCCAATCGCATTGCCCACTACACAACAACATTCCGGACTGGCTGCGCCTGACCGCTACAGGACGGCTGGAAGAGGCCTATGTGACCAGCCAGGCGACCAACACGTTCCCCGAGATCTGTGGTCGTATTTGTCCGCAGGACCGACTTTGTGAAGGTAACTGCGTAATCGAACAATCGGGTCACGGGACGGTCACCATTGGAACGATCGAGAAATACATAACCGATACCGCCTGGGACAAAGGTTGGGTGAAGCCCGTCGCACCAGCGGCGGAGCGTGGCGAAAGCGTTGGCATCATTGGTGGCGGCCCCGGCGGACTGGCCGCGGCCGATATGCTGCGTCAGGCGGGCATCCAGGTCACGGTCTATGATCGCTATGACCGCGCAGGGGGTCTGCTGATGTATGGTATTCCGGGCTTCAAACTGGAAAAAGACATTGTCCAGCGTCGCAATGACTTGCTGGCCGAAGGCGGCGTAGAATTTGTTCTGAATTGCAATGTGGATGCTGCCAAGTTCGAAGAAATCCGAGCAAAACATGATGCAGTAATTATTGCGACCGGTGTCTACAAATCCCGCGATCTGTCCATGCCGGGCAGCGGTCTGACCGGGATCGAAAAGGCAATCGATTTCCTGACCGCCTCGAACCGTAAGAGTTTTGGAGATGCCGTTGAAGATTTTGATAGTGGCCGCCTGAACGCTGAAGGTAAGAAAGTTGTCGTCATTGGCGGCGGTGACACCGCGATGGACTGTGTACGGACGTCAATCCGGCAGGGGGCAACTTCGGTCAAATGTCTCTATCGCCGTGACCGGGCGAATATGCCGGGGTCAAAGCGTGAAACCCAAAATGCCGAGGAAGAAGGTGTCATCTTTGAATGGCTCAGTGCGCCCAAAGGCTTTACCGGCGACGACAAGGTTTCAGGTGTCATGGTGCAGAAGATGCGCCTGGGTCAGCCCGACGCATCAGGCCGCCAATCGCCAGAAGTGATCGAAGGCGCAGATTATGTCGAAGACGCCGATCTTGTCATCAAGGCGCTGGGTTTTGAACCCGAAGACCTACCCACCCTGTTTGGTCAGCCCGACCTGCCGGTGACTCGGTGGGGCACTATCAAGGCCGCATTCGAGACTGGTGAGACCGAAATGGAAGGCGTTTACGCGATCGGAGACATCGTGCGCGGGGCGTCTCTTGTGGTTTGGGCAATCCGCGATGGGCGCGATTGTGCTGACGCGATTATCGGCAGGTTAAACGCCAAAGCCGCAGTCGCAGCCGAATGATACAAAAAGCGGCGGATCACCTGCTGCAATCATAATATCAACTACCCGAAGGACAGGCGTTACTAAATGAACGCCCGCAAAGGTTCAGAAACCTTGGAGTGCCGACGGAAGAAGGAGACAGCCAATGACCAAGTTTGACGCAGATTGGGTGCAGGCCGAAGAAACCAAACGTCAGTGGATGGCTGAGAATGGTCTTTATTCCGAAGAAGATGAACATTCATCCTGCGGCGTGGGTCTGGTTGTTTCTGTTGACGGCAAGAAAAGCCGCAAAGTTGTTGACGCCGGGATCGATGCGCTCAAGGCGATCTGGCACCGGGGGGCTGTGGATGCTGACGGCAAAACCGGTGATGGAGCTGGTATCCATGTGCAAATCCCCGTTCCGTTTTTCTATGACCAGATCCGTCGCACCGGGCATGAGCCCAATATGGACGAACTCATCGCAGTTGGTCAGGTGTTCTTGCCCCGGACTGATTTTGGTGCGCAGGAAAGCTGCCGGACCATCGTAGAGACCGAAGTTCTGCGCATGGGGTATTATATCTACGGCTGGCGGCATGTGCCGGTCGATGTGACCTGTCTGGGTGAAAAGGCCAACGCAACCCGGCCAGAGATTGAACAAATCCTGATCTCGAACTCCAAAGGCGTGGATGAAGAGACCTTCGAGCGTGAGCTTTACGTCATCCGCCGCCGCATCGAAAAGGCCGCCGCCGCCGCGGGGATCTCAGGGTTGTATCTGGCCTCGCTGTCCTGCCGGTCGATCATTTACAAGGGTATGATGCTGGCCGAACAAGTGGCGGTGTTCTATCCCGACCTGATGGACGAACGCTTTGAATCCGCGTTCGCGATCTACCATCAGCGCTATTCGACCAACACATTCCCGCAATGGTGGCTGGCCCAGCCGTTCCGTATGCTGGCCCATAACGGTGAAATCAACACACTCAAGGGCAACGTCAATTGGATGAAAAGCCATGAGATTCGCATGGCCAGCGCGACCTTTGGTGACCATGCCGAGGACATCAAGCCGATCATCGCAGGTGGATCCTCGGATTCGGCCGCATTAGACTCGGTTTTTGAGGTTTTGGTGCGCGCCGGACGTTCAGCCCCAATGGCAAAAACCATGCTGGTGCCGGAAAGCTGGTCCAAGCAGGCAGTCGAACTGCCTCAGGCTTGGCGCGACATGTATTCTTATTGCAACTCAGTCATGGAGCCGTGGGACGGACCCGCCGCGTTGGCGATGACCGATGGACGTTGGGTATGTGCCGGACTGGACCGAAACGGCCTGCGCCCCATGCGATATGTTGTAACGGGTGACGGTCTGGTCATCGCGGGTTCCGAGGCCGGGATGGTCCCAATTGACGAGGCGTCGGTGAAGGAAAAAGGCGCGCTTGGACCGGGGCAGTTGCTGGCCGTGGATATGAAAAAGGGCAAGCTGTACCGTGACACTCAGATCAAGGACAAGCTATCGCGCGCCTTGCCGTTTGGCGATTGGGTTAGCAAGATCAACGATCTGGATACAACGCTTGCAGGTGTAACCGAAGCGCCCATGTTCTCGGGCGAAGAGCTGCGTAAGCGTCAGATTGCGGCGGGATACTCGGTTGAAGACCTCGAGCAGATCCTGGCCCCTATGGCAGAAGATGGCAAAGAAGCGCTTGCTTCGATGGGGGATGACACGCCATCGGCTGTTCTGTCGAAACAGTATCGCCCGCTCAGCCATTTCTTCCGCCAGAACTTTAGCCAGGTTACAAACCCGCCAATCGACAGTTTGCGCGAGTATCGCGTCATGTCGCTGAAAACTAGATTTGGTAACCTGAAGAACGTTCTGGACGAAGATAGCAGCCAGACCGAGATCGTGGTTCTGGAAAGCCCCTTTGTCGGCAATGCGCAATGGGAGTTGCTGGTCGGGCAGTTCAACTCTCCTTTGGCCGAGATCGATTGCAGTTTTGCCCCAGGTGAGGGTCAGTTGGACCTGGCTCTGGCCCGCATCCGCGCCGAGGCGGAAGAAGCGGTGCGTTCGGGTGCAGGACATCTGGTGCTGACCGATCAGCATTCCGGGCCAGACAAGGTGGCAATGCCGATGATTCTGGCCACAAGCGCCGTACACAGTCATCTGACACGGCAAGGGCTACGGACCTTCTGCTCGCTCAACGTGCGGTCGGCAGAATGCGTCGATCCGCACTATTTCGCGGTGCTGATCGGGTGCGGTGCAACCGTTGTGAACGCGTATCTGGCCGAGGATTCTCTGGCAGACCGGATCGAACGGGGCCTGTTGGACGGCACCTTGACCGAGAATGTGGCGCGATATCGCGAAGCCATCGATCAGGGCCTGCTCAAGATCATGGCAAAGATGGGTATTTCTGTCGTGTCTTCTTATCGCGGCGGCCTGAATTTCGAGGCCGTCGGCCTGAGCCGCGCCATGGTGGCCGAGTACTTCCCCGGCATGACGAGCCGGATTTCCGGCATTGGTATCCACGGCATTCGAGTCAAGGTCGAAGAGATTCACGCCAAGGGCTGGGCAAGCGGCCTGGACGTGCTGCCCATCGGTGGTTTCTACAAGGCGCGTAAATCGGGTGAGACCCATGCGTGGGAAGCGACCTCGATGCACATGATGCAAATGGCCTGTAATAGAGCCTCATATGAGCTGTGGAAGCAGTACTCGGCCAAGATGCAGTCGAACCCGCCGATCCATTTGCGCGACCTGATGGACTTCAAACCGCTGGGCAAGCCGGTGCCAATTGAAGAGGTTGAATCGATCACTTCGATCCGCAAGCGTTTTGTCACTCCCGGTATGTCGCTGGGCGCGCTGTCACCAGAGGCGCATAAGACGCTGAATGTGGCGATGAACCGGATCGGTGCGAAATCCGACTCGGGTGAGGGTGGTGAAGACCCTGCACACTTCGTGCCGGAGCCCAATGGCGATAACCCTTCGGCCAAGATCAAACAGGTGGCCTCGGGCCGGTTCGGTGTGACCGCCGAGTATCTGAACCAATGTGAAGAGCTGGAAATCAAGGTCGCTCAGGGTGCGAAACCGGGTGAGGGTGGTCAGCTGCCAGGCATGAAGGTCACCGACCTGATCGCGCGTCTGCGGCACTCGACTAAGGGTGTGACACTGATCTCACCGCCGCCGCATCACGACATCTACTCGATCGAGGATCTGGCGCAGCTGATCTATGACCTCAAGCAGATCAACCCGCGTTGTAAGGTGACGGTGAAGCTTGTTGCGTCGTCGGGCGTTGGCACAATTGCTGCCGGTGTGGCCAAGGCGAAAGCGGATATAATCCTTATTTCGGGTCACAATGGCGGTACAGGTGCCTCGCCCGCGACATCGATCAAATATGCTGGTCTGCCATGGGAAATGGGCCTGACCGAGGCGCATCAGGTTTTGGCCATGAACAACCTGCGCGACCGCGTCACTCTGCGCACCGATGGCGGCCTGCGCACCGGGCGTGACATCGTCATGGCCGCGATGATGGGGGCCGAGGAATATGGCATCGGCACCGCTGCATTGATCGCGATGGGCTGTATCATGGTACGTCAGTGCCAGTCGAACACCTGCCCTGTGGGTGTCTGTACGCAAGACGAATCCCTGCGTGCAAAGTTCACCGGCAACGCGGACAAAGTCGTAAACCTGATCACCTTCTACGCGCAGGAAGTGCGCGAACTTCTGGCCAGCCTAGGGGCGCGTTCGGTTGATGAGATTATCGGTCGCGCAGACCTGCTGGCTCAGGTAAGCCGGGGCTCTGCGCATCTGGACGATCTGGACCTCAATCCGCTGCTGATCACCGTCGATGGAGCGCATAACATCGTGTACAACCGCGATAAGGATCGAAATGCGGTGCCTGATACGCTGGACGCTGAGATCGTGCGCGATGCCGCCCGGTTCTTGAAAGACGGTGAAAAGATGCAGCTGTCATATGCCGTCCAGAACACGCATCGGACCGTGGGAACCCGTGTCTCCAGCCATATCGTCCAGAACTTTGGGATGCGGAACACGTTCCAGGACGACCACTTGCATGTCAAACTGCAAGGTTCGGCCGGTCAATCGCTTGGGGCCTTTGCTGCTCCGGGATTGAAGCTGGAAGTCTCAGGTGATGCCAATGATTATGTAGGCAAAGGCCTTTCGGGTGGCACAATCGTCGTGCGTCCACCGCAGGTCAGCCCGTTGAAGGCGGATGACAACACCATCGTTGGCAATACCGTCCTGTATGGTGCGACCGACGGACATCTGTTCGCGGCAGGTCGCGCGGGTGAGCGGTTCGCGGTTCGGAACTCGGGCGCAACTGTTGTGGTCGAAGGCTGTGGCTCGAACGGGTGTGAATACATGACCGGCGGTGTTGCGGTAATCTTGGGTGACATTGGAGCGAACTTTGGCGCGGGTATGACAGGCGGCATGGCCTATCTGTACAATCCCGAGGGCAAGGCCGAAGCGCTGTTGAACAACGAGACCCTGGTCACCTGTCCAGTCACGGTAGAGCATTGGTTGGATCAACTGAAAACGCTGATCCAACGCCATGTCGACGAAACCAATAGCCGCAAGGCTGCAGATATTTTGCAGCACTGGGAAGTCGAAAAGACGCATTTCCTGCAGGTCTGCCCCAAGGAGATGCTGAACAAGCTAAGCCACCCCCTGACCACCGAAGTCGCAGCGGTTCCTGCAGAATAGGATCTGCGATATCAAAAACGGTTTACCCGGCGTGTCGAATCCAACACGCCGGGTTCTCTTTTGCATATGCGCAGGGCTTCTAATCCTTGTGCAATTCGGTCCGGAACGCCTAGCTTTGGTCATTGTTTGTTCGGGAAATGCGGGCATGATCCTAAATCAATGATGTGAGAGAGGCGGAGTTTTGGTGTGCCGATAACCTATACAGACCAGTTTTATTCCTTCGATCCGGCAAACCCACCCCCCGTCGGATCCGCGATCACGGTCGATACATTTGATCTGGTTGATCAGGACGAAAATGGCGAGATTGAGGACTTTGGCGGTGACACTGTCGCCGGGCAAACGGTATCAGATTCCTGGCCCGGAGACACCGTGACGATAAATGTTCCCGGTGTCGGAGACGTCACCTATGTGGGTATTACATTCTATCTTTCGGACGGCGTCACGCGTGTTTTTACACCTACTGACGGTCAGGTTCTTCAGGCAGGCACGCTGGTATCGACGACATTTGTGAATGTTGAAGGCCCACTGATTGTCCCGGGCGAACTTGGCCCACCCTGTTTCACGCCCGGAACACTGATCGATACGCCAGATGGGCCGCGTCTGGCTGAAGACCTGAAGCCCGGAGATTCTGTTACAACAGCAGATAGCGGTGCAGAACCGGTGCTTTGGGTTGGTCGGACGACGGTTGCGGCAGACGGTAATCTTGCACCGGTTCGGTTTGAGGCCGGCATGTTTGGCCTTGTCGAGCCGCTGGTTGTTTCTCCTCAACACCGAATGCTTATTGACGATTGGCGTGCGCAATACCTTTTTGGACATGATGAAGTTCTGATCGCAGCGCATTGTCTTGTGAACGGTGATACTGTGACACGGGTGGAAGGGGGCGAGGTCGACTATATCCATCTCTTGTTCCGCCGGCATGAGATCGTGTTCGCCAACGGGGCCAAAAGCGAAAGTTACTATCCGGGACATGCGCTGACCCAGGCCGAGCAACGAACACAAGGTGAAGTTCTGGCGCTGTTCCCTGAGTTGAGTGTGCGCGGTGCTGCATCAGTCAATACGGCGCGCCCGGTTGTTCGTCCGCGGGACGGGCAGATGTTGTCGAATTAATCCGTTTTAAATGCGCCCTCTGCGGCGTATAGCAAAGCATGGCAAAGAAAGCAGCGCGCAAGTCACGCGGTAAGAATAAAAAGGCATCAGGCTCAAAGAAATCGCAAGGCCTCATCGCGCGGATGCGGCGGTGGGGGCTGCGAATCGGCTTAGGTATTGCTGTCGCGTTTTTTGCGTTGATCCTGATTTATTCGGTCGTGAACCCTCCGATCACACATACGATCTGGTCGGAATGGCGCCGGTTGGGTAAGGTTGACCGTGACTGGGTCGCCATCGAAGAAATTTCACCCGTCATGGCCCGATCTGCTGTTGCAGCCGAAGACGCAAACTTTTGCTTGCATTGGGGTTTTGATGTTGAGGCCATTCGGGACGCATTGGAAGATGGGGGCAATCGAGGCGCATCGACCATAACGCAGCAAGTGGTGAAGAATGTCTTCCTTTGGCAAGGGCGCAGTTGGGTGCGCAAGGCCCTTGAGACCTCGATAACCCCGGTTGTCGAAATGGTCTGGAGCAAGCAGCGCATCCTTGAGGTCTATCTGAACGTCGCCGAAACCGGGACCGGTGTGTTTGGTGTCGAAGCGGCGGCACAGAAATACTATGGGGTAAGTGCGGCAAAGATGTCGCCGGTCCAAGCAGCGCGTATTGCTGCAATTCTGCCCTCGCCGCGAAACAGATCAGTTACCGATCCTTCGGTTCGAACCCGCAGGCGTGCAGCATCGATCCTGGATGGAGCGGCCACCATCCGCGCAGATGGACGCGCCAAGTGTTTCGAGGATTGAATCTCAAGCCGGTCAGAGGCTAAAGCTGAGGTGTATTCTCTGGTTCGATTGGAAGCTCATGGCGCGTCTGTTTCACGTTCCCCTCTCTCCCTACTGCCGCAAAGTCCGCTTGTCCTTGGCTGAAAAGAAGATCGAGGTTGAGCTGGTCGAAGAACGATATTGGGAACAAGACCCGGACTTTTTGCGCCGCAATCCGGCGGGCAAGGTCCCCGTGTTGCGATTGGATGGTCAGATCATGGCCGAGAGTGCCGCGATTTGTGAATATATCGAAGAGACTCGTCCCGAGCCGCCCCTAATGCCTAAAAAGCCCGAGGCGCGTTACGAAGTCAGGCGTCTTGTTGGCTGGTTCGATGACAAATTTCATCACGAGGTCACCTCAAAACTGCTTTATGAACGAGTGAACAAGAAGGTCACTGGGCAGGGTTATCCGGATAGCAAGAACGTCAAGGAAGGTGCAAAGGCGATCAAGTATCATTTGGATTACATGGCCTGGCTGCTCGACCATCGCCGCTGGTTGGCCGGGGATCAGATGACACTGGCCGATTTTGCCGCAGCAGCGCATCTGTCGGCGCTGGACTATATCTCGGACGTGGATTGGAGCCGCAGCGCTGCGGTGAAGGACTGGTATGCGAAGATCAAGTCTCGCCCAGCATTCCGCTCGATTCTGGCGGATCAGGTGCCTGGATTCCGGCCACCGCCTCATTACGCTGATCTGGATTTCTGATAAGTTGGGGAAGGGGGCTGTCTGCCCCCTCTTGGCCCATTGGGCTAATTCACCCCCGAGGATATTTAGGGCCAGATGAAGAACGGATCGGAATTGAAGGCACGATTGGTGGAGCAGGCCCTTGTTGAGGGGTTTGTGGCCTGCCGGGTGTGCCGTCCTTGGGACGTGCCGCAGGTGCCAGAGCGGTTGGAGGCATTTCTGCAGGCCGGATATCATGGTCAGATGGGGTGGATGGCGGAGCGGAGCCATTGGCGCGGGGATCCGTCGGTGCTCTGGCCCGAGGCGCGATCCGTGATCATGCTAGCCGAGAGTTATACGCCTGAGCATGATCCTACAGAAGTGCTGTCGTATCCCGAATTGGGTGCAATTTCGGTTTATGCACAGAACAAGGATTATCATGATCTGGTCAAGAAACGCCTGAAGCGATTAGCGCGCTGGCTGATTGCTGAGGGCGGGGGTGAAGTGAAGGTGTTTGTCGACACGGCGCCAGTGCCTGAGAAATCTTTGGGAGAGGCAGCTGGGTTAGGTTGGCAGGGTAAACACACCAATCTGGTAAGCCAAGATTGGGGCAATTGGGCCTTCTTAGGGTCTGTATTCACGACATTGGACCTGCCAACGGACGTGGCTGAGGTCGACCATTGCGGGTCGTGCAGGGCTTGTTTGAATGCATGTCCAACAAACGCTTTTCCAGCGCCGTATCAACTGGATGCGCGTCGTTGTATTTCGTATCTAACCATCGAGCATAAGGGGCCGGTGGATGAAGAATTGCGTGGGCTACTGGGGAACCGGATATATGGCTGCGATGATTGTCTTGCAGCCTGCCCCTGGAACAAGTTCGCAGTCGCTGCCAGCGATATTAGATATGCAGCGCGTGAGGAATTGAAGGCGCCGTCGTTGGCAGAGTTGGCGATGTTGGATGATACGGCTTTCAGAGCGATGTTTTCGGGCTCACCGATCAAGAGAATCGGGCGGGACCGGTTTGTGCGGAATGTACTTTATGCGATTGGGAACTCAGGGGTACCGGCGTTGCTGCCAGTTGCTCAGACGCTGACCGATGATCCGGATCCGACCGTGACTGATGCAGCGCGCTGGGCGGCGTCTAGGTTGTCGTAAACAGGCTGGACGCGCCGTAGGAAAACGCTACACCCGATTCTGGCGAACAGATGGAGGACCCGATGGCGCTGGCTTTGGGTGTGGATACGGGCGGAACCTATACAGATGCGGTGCTGGTTCGGGGTGAGCGTGAGGTGATTGCCTCGGCTAAGTCTCTGACCACACGCGCAGATTTGGCGATTGGGGTTGGCCGGGCCATCTCGACGGTGCTTGCGGAAGCCGAGATCGCGCCAGATCAGATCGGATTGGCATCGCTTTCGACGACTCTGGCCACCAATGCGCTGGTCGAAGGCCAGGGGGGGCGTATCGCGCTGATTTATGTTGGGTTTCGGGAAAGTGATCTGGAAAAGCATGGGTTGCGGGATGCGCTGAAAGGCGACCCGGCGTTGGTCCTGTCCGGTGGGCACAATCACGCAGGCGGTGAGAAAGAGCCGTTGGATACAGAGGCACTTGAGGCCTTCTTGAAATCTCACGAAGGCATATCTGGCTACGCGGTTGCGGCACAATTTGCCACCCGAAACCCGGCGCATGAGCTTGAAGTTGCACGGGTGGTTGCAGAAAGAACCAGTATTCCGGTGACTTGCTCGCACCATTTGTCAGCCAAATTGAATGGACCAAAACGGGCTGTGACTGCGGTTCTCAACGCGCGATTGATAGGCATGATTGATCGTTTAATCGGGCGGGCGCAGGACCAACTGAAAGAACAAGGTATTTCAGCACCTATGATGGTGGTGCGTGGGGACGGGGCTTTGATGAGTGCCGAACAGGCGCGCGAACGCCCGATCGAGACGATCCTTAGCGGCCCGGCGGCATCGATTGTGGGCGCGCGTTGGTTGACGAATGCCGATAACGCGTTGGTTTCCGATATCGGTGGAACTACGACCGACGTCGCGTTGATACGGGATGGAAAGCCCGCGATTGATCCCGCAGGTGCACAAGTTGGCGGTTTCCGTACTATGGTCGAAGCCGTTGCGATGCGTACCCACGGTCTGGGTGGGGACAGCCAAGTACATGTTTTGACCGAAGGATTGCAGGGTGGTGTCTTTCTTGGCCCGCGACGTGTGCTTCCGGTCTCGTTGATCGCTGCCGAAGCACCAGAAGTTGTTCACGCAGAGTTGGATGAACAATTGCGCGCGACAACAGTGGGTGAACACGATACCCGTTTTGCGCGGCGGGTGGCGGGTATCCCGGCTGAAGGCGTGGGCCCGCGTGAAGCTGTCTTGCTGGACCGACTGGGCGATGGGGTGCTGGCGCTGAGTAAATTGTTGCAGACCCGGATGGAACATGGCGCGCTGACACGTTTGGTCGATCGTGGGATTGTTCAGGTTTCCGGTGTCACGCCCTCAGACGCGAGCCATGTTCTGGGTCGTCTGGACGACTGGGATGCTAAGGCTGCACACAAGGCAATAGAGCTAATGGCGCGTAAGCGGGTTGGATCTGGAGAAAAGCTGGCGAGATCACCTGAGGCGCTGGCGCAGATGATCGTTGATCAATTGACCGAACAAACCTCATTGACTTTGTTAGAGACTGCTTTTGCGGAAGAGGTCGACGGTTTTGGTCTTTCACCGCAGGAACTCGCGCGGCACGTACTAACCCACCGTGGTCTTGCCAAACACCGAGGATTGATCGCGCTGGATACCGCAATGAATGTCGATGTGGTGGGCCTAGGGGCCTCGGCACCCAGCTATTACCCCGCCGTAGGTGAGCGGTTGCATTGCAATATGATCCTGCCTGAACACGCTGGTGTTGCGAATGCTATCGGAGCGGTCGTTGGTCGGATGACCCTGCGCCGGTCAGGCACTGTCACGTCTCCCGCTGAAGGCCGCTATCGGGTGCATCTGGAAGAAGGGCCACAAGATTTCTTGGATTCAAGCGCTGCCCTGAAGGTACTTGAAACAGCTTTGCGTGGAGAGGCCGAAGGTGCCGTGCGCGAAGCAGGGGCCGAGGATATTCGAGTGACGGTCGAGCGCGACATCCGCACCGCCAAAATTGAGGCGCAGGAGGTGTTTGTCGAGGCGTTGGTCACGGTCGAGGCCAGCGGACGGCCTCGGGTGGCGGTGGGGTAGCCCCCGCAGGGGCTACCGGTATCCTTATTCTGCTGCGCTGGAGCGTTTTGGCAGCACCCAATCCGGGCGCGGGAAGTGGCAAGTGTAACCGTTCGGGATACGTTCCAGATAATCCTGGTGTTCTGGCTCGGCTTCCCAGAAATCTCCGACAGGCTCGACCTCGGTCACGACTTTGCCGGGCCAGATGCCGCTGGCATTCACATCGGCAATCGTGTCTTCGGCTACCTGTTTCTGGACCTCGTCAACATAATAGATCGCTGAGCGATAGCTCATCCCGCGATCATTGCCCTGACGGTTCAAGGTGGTGGGGTCGTGAATCTGGAAGAAGAACTCTAATATTTCACGATAGGTGATCTGTGCCGGGTCGAACCAAATCTCGATCCCCTCTGCATGGGTGCCGTGGTTGCGATAGGTCGCATTGGGCACATCACCGCCGGTGTATCCGACGCGGGTGCGGGACACGCCCGGCAATTTGCGGATCAGGTCCTGCATGCCCCAAAAGCAGCCTCCGGCCAGAACGGCGCGTTCATCGGTCATCTGATATCCTCCACATGGATCAGGAATTCGCCATAGCCCTCGTCCTCCATATCGTCGCGATGGATGAACCGCAGCGAGGCGGAATTGATGCAATAGCGTAGCCCACCATGTTCGCGCGGGCCATCGGGGAAGACATGGCCCAGGTGGCTGTCGCCGTGTTTCGAGCGGACCTCGGTCCGGATCATGCCATGGGTGGTGTCGCGAAACTCTTCGACATGTTCATGCACGATGGGTTTGGTAAAGCTGGGCCAGCCACAGCCGGATTCGTACTTATGAGTCGATGCGAACAATGGCTCGCCCGAGACGATATCCACATAGATACCGGGTTCCTTGTTATTCAACAGTTTGCCTGTGCCCGGGCGTTCGGTCCCGCTGCGTTGAGTGACGTGGAACTCCTCCGGCGAAAGGGCGGCGATGGCCTCGGGGTCCTTGGTGAAACGAGACATGGCTCCTCCGATTCTATTAGTTTCGACCAATAAATGGGGTTCTAAGGGGGAAAGCAAAGGCTTGTTACATCGGCTCGCGCAGTCGTGCGCGATCTTAGGCCAGCTTGGCGACGGGTTGGCGTGACAATTGCACGGCCAAAATACCCAATGTGGTGATCAGTACACCGATCGCATCAAGTGGCCCCACTTTTTCACCCAGCAGGAGGGCCGCTATGGCAACACCGAAGACCGGGTTGAGAAAATGGAAGGTTGCCGCACGGATCGGGCCGATCCGGTCCAGCAGCAGGAACCAGATCAGCGTGGCCAAAAGGCCGGGGAACAGCGTGGTGTAAGTAAAAGCCAGTATAAACGGAACGGTTGGGTGGATGTAGATGGTTTCAAAGATCGGGGCGGCGGCGAACAGTGCCGCTGCACCCACAAGCATTTGCAGCCCCACCACCATCATGAAATTGCCGCCAGAGGTAGCTCCGCGCACCGCCAGCGTAGCAAAAGTGAGTGCAAGTGCCCCGAACCCGCAGAGCATGACCCCAAACAGGTCGATGCCAGCCCCGATCCGGCTGCCCATGATCAAGGCGACACCGGCAAAGCCTGCAAACAAACCGATGACACCCACCGGACGCAGTTTTTCGCCTAGCAGTAGCCATCCAGCCAAAGCGACAAGCAACGGCATGGTTGATGCTATGATCGCGGCCATCGATGCTTCGACGGTCTGCATGGCGAAGAAATTCAGACCCAAATAAAGGGTATTTTGACAGATTCCGAATAGGATTGTGGCGCGCCATTGGGCAGGCGTCAGATTCCAGCTCTGTCCCATAGCGCGCGCGATCGCCACGCCGAGCATTCCGGAAATGAGAAACCGCAGCGCAAGCGAGAATAGGGGTGAGGCATCGGCAACAATGATCCGCGCCGAGGTAAAGGCCGACGACCAGATCAGGGCAAACACAAGCCCGATAGCGATGGCGCGCAGATCCATTTCGGCCTCCTTGGGAATTTGGGGCGACTGTCACCGGTTTTCGTGACAACCGCAAGGAAAAGGGGCCGCCCGGTGGCGACCCCTTCGATCTTGTGATCTGTCTACGGTGATTTAGCCGTTGACGCTGTCCTTCAGGGCTTTCGCGATGGTCATCTTGACCACTTTGTCGGCCTCTTTCTTGAACTGCTCACCGGTCGCAGGGTTGCGCACCATGCGCTCGGGGCGCTCGCGGCAGTAGATTTTGCCAACGCCGGGCAGGGTGACAGCACCACCGGCGGATACTTCGCGGGTGATCAGGCCGGTCATGGCCTCCAGCGCAGCGTTTGCGGATTTCTTGTCAGTTCCCATTTCCTCAGCGAGAGCAGCCACCAGCTGAGTCTTTGTCATAGGCTTTGCCATTTCTTGGTCTCCTTAACGTGCCCGATCTATAGGGCCTCACCGCGTAACTGTAACGGGATATTGTGGCTGAACACAACGAATAGTAGCACTAAAAACCCCAAAAATAGGGGAAATTCGTTGCTTTTTTGCTTCAGAGAAAGGCCGTTTCGTCGAACGAACGCAATTTCCGGCTGTGTAACCGTTCCAGTGGCATGCCGCGCAAGTGCTCCATCGCCCGGATTCCGATTGCCAGATGACGACTGACCTGAGTGGTATAGAACGCAGAAGCCATGCCGGGAAGCTTTAATTCACCGTGCAAAGGTTTGTCCGAGACGCACAGCAAGGTGCCGTATGGAACCCGGAACCGGTAGCCATTTGCAGCAATCGTTGCGCTTTCCATGTCCAGTGCAATCGCGCGGGACTGGCTGAGCCGTTGCACCGGCCCGGACTGATCGCGAAGTTCCCAGTTTCGGTTGTCGACCGATGCGACGGTGCCTGTCCGCATGATGCGTTTCAGCTCGTAGCCTTCCAGCTCAGTTACCTCGGCAACAGCCTGTTCCAGCGCGACCTGAACCTCGGCCAGTGGGGGGATCGGCACCCAGACCGGCAAGTCGTCGTCCAGAACTTTGTCTTCGCGTAGGTAGGCATGGGCTAGAACGAAATCTCCCAGCGCCTGCGTGTTGCGCAGACCGGCGCAGTGACCAACCATCAACCAGGCATGCGGGCGCAGAACCGCAATGTGGTCGGTGGCCGTTTTGGCATTCGATGGTCCGACGCCGATATTGACCAACGTGATTCCTGATCCATCCGCGCGCTTCAGGTGATAGGTCGGCATCTGCGGCAGTTTCAGCGGCTGTTCGATCGCCGCTTCTGGATCAGCGATCTCGACATTTCCAGTCGAGACAAAGCTGGTATAGCCGCTGTCGGGATCGGACAACTGCGCGCGCGCATAGTTTTCGAATTCAGAGACGTAGAACTGATAGTTTGTGAACAGAACGTGGTTCTGGAAATGGCTCGGGTCCGTTGCGGTGTAATGCGACAGCCGCGCTAGAGAATAATCTACGCGCTGGGCGGTGAACAGCGCCAGAGGCTCGGCATCGTTCTCGGGCTCGTTGATGCCATTTACAATGTCGTCATTGGTTGTGTTCAGATCGGGCACATCAAACGCATCACGCAACGTGAAACCGGCTGCGCCTTGGTGCGGAACCACCAGATCCGGGTTGTTTGCCACGGCGAAATGCACCGGGATCGGGGTCTCCGAGGCTCCAATTGTTACCGGCTGATCGTGATTCTTGATCAATAGTGCGATTTGCTGGGCCAGATAAGACCGGAACAGGTCGGGTCTGGTGACCGTTGTCGCATGCGTGCCCGGTTCGGACACATGGCCGAAGCTTAGTCGGCTGTCGACTTGTGCGTAAGAAGAGGTCCTTATCCGGATTTCAGGGTAGAACGCCCGGAATCTTTCGGTAGGAGCGCCATTTTTGAGCGCGTCAGCAAACTTGTCGCACAGGAACTTTGTCGCTTGTTCATAAAGCTCTTCCAATCGCGCGACAGCGGCCAGCGGGTCCGTAAATTTCTCGGGGTTGGGAACGTCAGGGGTTTGGATAATTGTCATGCAAGGGGTTCCAGAAGGTCAATCTTTTCAAATGTGCGTGCGTCTATTAGCCCAAGGTCTGAGATCCGCAGCTCAGGGATCACGACCAGGGCCAACAAAGAATGCTGCATATATGCGTTGTTGAGTTCACAGCCACAGGCTTTCATCGCCTCGACCATCTTTTCGGCTTTGGTAGCAACTTCGGCGGCTGGGCTGTCGGACATCAGGCCCGCTATGGGCAATTCAACCAGCGCCAGTTCTTCACCGTCTCGAAAGATTGTGATGCCTCCGCCCACTTCCGCCAGTCGGTTTGCAACCAGAGCCATCTGCTCGCGGTCAGTGCCGACAACGATCATATGGTGGCTGTCATGCGCCACGGTCGAGGCCATGGCCATTTTGCCCTGATACCCAAACCCCGACACAAAGGCGTTGGTTACTCCACCCGTGGCGCGGTGGCGTTCAACCAACGCGATCTGGCAAACCTCGCCTTCGCCCTCAACAAGCCCTTCGATAATGGGCAATTCTGACTTCAGCGCCTGGGTCGGGGCTTGATTCTCGACGACGCCGATCACATTGGCCATAACGCGGTTGGCGCCAGCGGGGGCCTTGATTTCAAAGTCGGTCGAAGACAGCTCATTTCCCAGATGGACAGTGTTCCGTGCCTTGGCGGGCCAATCCAGATGCGGACAGTCGACTGTCACCGTTCCGTTTTCAGCCACGACCCGGCCCCGCGCAATAACCGTTTCGATTGGCAGGCCGGTCAAGTCAGAACTCAGAATAATGTCGGCTCGCCGACCCGGCGTGATCGAGCCGATCTCACGTTCCAACCCAAAATGAGTCGCGGTGTTAATGGTAGCCATTTGAAGCGCGACCAGAGGATCACATCCGCAAGAGATTGCATGGCGCACCACACGGTTCATATGACCATCATTGACCAGAGTACCCGAATGGCAGTCGTCGGTACACAAAATGAAGTTGCGAGGATCCAACCCCTTTTCGGTCACCGCAGTGATCTGGCTTTCTACATCATACCAGGCAGACCCCAGCCGCATCATCGACCGCATCCCCTGACGGACCCGAGTAATGGCATCGTCCTCGCAGGTGCCTTCATGGTCATCAGCGGGGCCACCTGCGACGTAGGCTGCAAAATCAGGCCCTAAATCGGGCGAAGCATAGTGCCCGCCCACCGTTTTCCCCGCCCTCTGCGTGGCCGCGATTTCGGCCAGCATCTTCGGGTCACCATGAATGACGCCCGGGAAATTCATCATCTCACCCAGCCCGATAATGCCGGGCCAAGACATCGCCTCGGCCACATCCTCGGCTGTGATTTCGTAACCTGTGGTCTCAAGGCCCGGTGCCGAGGGTGCGCAGGACGGCATCTGGGTAAAGATATTCACGGGCTGCATCAGCGCTTCGTCATGCATGAGGCGCACCCCTTCAAGGCCAAGCACATTGGCAATCTCGTGCGGGTCGGTGAACATGGACGTGGTTCCATGCGGGATGACAGCGCGGGCAAATTCGGCGGGGGTCAGCATGCCCGATTCGATATGCATATGCGCGTCGCAAAGTCCGGGAATCATATACTGGCCGTCTGCCTCGATGACCTGAGTTTCAGGACCGATGCAATAGGAGGCATCCGGACCCACAAAGGCCACGCGTCCCGCAGCGATGGCGACATCATGATCCGGCAGGGCTTCTCGGCTGTGTACATTCACCCAGATACCGCCGCGGATCACCATATCGGCAGCTTCGCGGCCTGCAGCAACAGCGATAAGACGAGGGGTGGTATCGGGCCAACTTGGGAAGGGAGTGTATTCCATGGCCCAACTTTCACGAATGAAGCAAAAGGTGCAACCCCCACCGGCAAGGTATCATCCAATCATCACAATTCACGCCAACCGCAGCGCGCCAGCGCTGCTGCGCCCAACCAAAGGAGATGCCCAAAGGGCATTGAGGATGGGCGGGAGCGCCCCGGTCTAGCTTTGAGTGTCGGCTGCGATTTCTGAGCGCAGCCAGTCAACAAAAACCAATGCGCCCGGCGTTTCCTCAGCTTGAGGTGACAGCAGCAAATAATATGCCTCGGGCATGGCGGCACGGTGGGAGAACGGCGCAATAAGGCGACCTTCGTCAAGTAGGCGTTTGGCGATCATGTCATGGGCCAAACACAACCCGCCTCCAGCCATCGCGACTGACAGGCTGACCAGATAGGTCGTTGAATAGGTAACTTGCGGTTTCTCCCAAGTTAGACCCTGTTCCGTGATCCAGCTCTCCCAATTCGACAGCAAGTTCGAACAATCAAAAAGAGGCTGCTCTTGCAATGTTTCAAGTGTTACCCGGAAGCCCGGAGCACAGACGGGATAATAGTGATCGGTCTGCAATAGTTCTGTGCGCACCGTGTCGGCAGGACGCAGTGAATATCGAATTTCGACCGCCGCACCCTCAGCCATTTCGCGTGGCTCCCACAGCTCGGTGAAGATGTTCAAATGCACATCCGGGTGCAGTTTCCGAAACCGGGGAAGACGCGGCGCCAGCCAGTTGACGGCAAATGTTATGTTGCTCTGCACCTGAACCGCGTTTTGTTGCGCCCCCGTGACGGCCTGAGTGCCCCTTACAAGCGTTCGAAACGCCTCGCGCACAACCGGCAGATAGGTGATGCCTGCTTCGGTCAGTTCCAATGCGAGCGGGCGACGCAGGAACAACGGCTGGCCCAGATACCCCTCCAGCGATTTGACCTGCTGACTGACCGCACTTTGCGTCATGTTCAGATCCCGTGCCGCACCTGTAAACGACAGGTGACGGGCTGCTGCTTCAAATGTGCGCAGCCAACCCAGAGGAGGAAGTGGTTTCCGCATATGCATAACTCCGCCAGTAGTTTTACTTATGAATTAGGTGTGTTTTTTTCGTTGGTCAAACTTTTGCAGTGCAGGCACGATTTACCCAATGCCCCAATCGCCCCACGAAGGAGTCCGGTATGAGCGTCACCAACCTGCGCCCCAACATCGATCATTGGTCCGAACGTGTTGATATGGCCGCAGCCTTCCGCTGGACCGAGCGTCTCAACATGCATGAAGGGGTAGCGAACCATTTTAGCTTGGCTGTCAATGCAGACGGCACGCAGTTTCTGATGAATGCCAACCAGATGCATTTCTTGCGGATCAAAGCGTCAAATCTGCTGCTACTGGATGCCAATGACAAAGAAGTCATGGATCAGCCCGGAGCGCCGGACCCGACGGCATGGGGGTTGCACGGATCAATCCACCGCCATTGCCCCCATGCGCGTTGTGTGATGCACGTACATTCGATATTTGCGACGGTTCTGGCCTCACTGGCGGACAGCACCCTGCCGCCGATCGATCAAAACACCGCAACCTTCTTCAACCGCTATGTGATCGATGAGGAATTCGGTGGTCTGGCGTTCGAAAGCGAGGGCGAACGATGTGCTTCGATGCTGTCAGACCCGAAGAAAAAGGTCATGATCATGGGCAATCATGGGGTTCTGGTGATCGGTGACAGTCCTGCAGATGCCTTTAATAGACTCTACTATTTTGAACGCGCCGCTGAAACTTACATCCGTGCGCTTCAAACCGGGCAGCCCTTGCGCGTTCTGTCCGACGAAATTGCGGAAAAGACCGCACAGGAATTGGATGACTATCCCGGTCAGGCTGAGGCGCATCTGCGCGAAATTAAAGCAGTCTTGGATGCCGAAGGCTCGGACTACGCATCCTAAATACCCCCTCTAAGGAGTTTCAGCCATGACTGACGTTCATGATGCAGAAGCCGCCCGCTGGAATTACCGCCCCGACGGTCCGGTCGGTCTGAATCCTTTGTTCAACTGGCCGCCGCGCCCCGCCGCGATCCTGCGTTGGTACAGAGGGGCTTGGCTTCCGCTTACGTCGCTGACTCTGTGCATGGCTCTGGCAATCGTTGCATATATTGCGTTTTTGCCTGCATTAGAGACTATGAAATCCTTCGCGCCTGGTTGGATGTTCCGCGTTTGGCTATTGAATACGCTCCCTCAGATCCTGGTTGCTGGTGGCCTGCATTGGTGGCTTTACATGCGCAAAGGGCAGGGCATGTATAAAAAGTTTGACCGTCGGGACCAGACTCGGAACAACGGTTCATTCACTTTTCGAAACCAGGTTTTGGATAACATCTGGTGGACCTTGGGCAGCGCGATGACTGTGGCCACGGTTTATCAATGGATAATCTATTGGGCGATGGCGAACGGCTACGTGCCAGTCATAACATGGACCACAGCGCCGATCTGGTTCGTGATCTGGATGCTACTGATCCCAATGTGGTCCGGGTTGCATTTCTACTGGGTCCATCGGTTGGAGCATCACCCGAAACTCTATAAACACGTTCATGCCGTGCATCACCGCAACGTCAATATCGGGCCGTGGTCAGGGATATCGAACCACTGGTATGAAAACCTGCTTTATTTTTCGACCTACTTCATCCATCTGATCGTACCCTCGCACCCGCTGCATCTGTTGTTTCATGTTTACTTTCAGCAGATCAGCCCGGTTCTGTCCCATTCGGGCTTTGAAAAGCTAAAGGTTGGCGAGACGGACGCAGCGAGGGCAGGAGATTTCTTCCATCAGCTTCATCATCGGTATTTCGAGTGCAACTATGGCACTTCTGAGATTCCGTTCGACAAGTGGTTCGGGACCTATCACGACGGCTCAGCTGAGGCGACAACACGGACTCGGGCGTATAAGAAGCAGATGTATACCTAGATGTCTAATGCTGCGAAGGTCCAGATATTGTCAGATTCGCCCTGATTAGTGTCTGATCAGCCCTTTTCGAACAGTGCGATTAAAGCAATGTCATCCTTGTTGGGGCCAGCGGCTAGCTCACCATATATACGCACTTCGGTAAATGACAGATTGCTGATTTGTTCAGCCTCGAGAGCGCCGAATGCATCGGAAAACCCCAGCGCCTCAAAGTGCTTTGCGTTGATTGACAGAGCGAATTGTGCGCCGGGACGCGCGACCCGCAAGAGCGCGGGCAAGGCCTCGGGCCCCAGATGGCCATGAGTGAACGTTCCGGAGGAGACCACGCCTGCATAGCTGTCACGCGGGACGG
Source organism: Ruegeria sp. YTSA064 (assembly GCF_059610325.1). NCBI lineage: Bacteria > Pseudomonadati > Pseudomonadota > Alphaproteobacteria > Rhodobacterales > Roseobacteraceae > Ruegeria > Ruegeria sp. YTSA064. The sequence continues at coordinate 5,270 of NZ_JBXWNK010000014.1, read as the reverse complement.
GCAGGCCCTGATTCAGATCGGCCTCGATCGCGTCTCGGTAGATATCCTTGCGCATCGCCTGATCCAGCATTTCAGCACTGATATCAGTGGCGTCAATCGGGCCAACGCCCAGCCCCGCCAAAACCGCACCACATAACCCCGTTCCCGCTCCAACATCCAATACCGGACCCTGACCACCGGCAGCAACGAAAGCGCGCGCTGTGTGGATGTGGAGTTGATAGTCTTCCAGTGCGGCAAAATTGTCGTCGTAGTCTCCGGCCCATTCAGCGTAGAGACGCTTGTTCTCTTCAGGCGACTTCAAGGAATAGGCGGCGCGTAGATCGGGTGTTTTGTTGCTCATACATCAATGAAGGCGCATCAGAGGATTCGAATCAAGTGCGTCCATCCGGCGCTTGCATCCCCGGGCCGGGCGGATCATCAAAGGAGCTATGACTCAGACACTTTTTTCCTTCGGCCACGGCTATTCTGCCCGAGCGACATCGAAGCAACTTGATCCAGCATCCTGGCGGATCATCGGAACCTCGCGCGATCCAAAGCAAATTGACACCATTCGCGCGTCGGGCGCCGAGCCGATTGTCTGGCCGGGGGAACGGCCTGACCTGGAAGGTGTCACACATGTATTGATCTCAACCGCGCCTACAGCAGATGGTGACCCTGTATTGGCAGAGTTGCGCGATGAGATTGCCGCCCGCGCCGGGCAATTCAAATGGGTTGGGTATCTGTCGACCACTGCGGTTTATGGTGATCACGATGGGGGTTGGGTGGATGAGACCACCGCGCCCGAACCTACCGCCGAACGAGGTCGGTGGCGCGTGCGTGCCGAAACGCAGTGGGCAGATATCCCGGACCTCCCGTTACATACATTCAGATTGGCGGGGATTTATGGGCCGGGGCGTGGACCGTTTTCCAAGCTCAAGAGAGGTGGCCTGAGACGGATCATTAAGCCGGGACAGGTATTCTCGCGTATTCACGTTGATGATGTCGCGCAGGTGTTGATCGCATCGATGGCCAAACCCAATCCGGGCGCGATCTACAATGTCTGCGATGATGAACCGGTGCCACCGCAGGATGTGATCGGCTATGCGGCCGAGCTGCAGGGACTGCCGTTACCGCCTGCTGTGCCGTTTGATGAGGCTGATCTGACTCCGATGGCCCGTAGTTTTTACAATGAAAACAAACGCGTTCGGAATGATCGGATTAAAGAAGAGTTGGGTATCTCACTGCTCTACCCAAATTACCGGGTTGGGTTAGAAGCGTTGATGGAACCCTCGTGATCACTGCGCCTTGTCAAGAAACAGATGCAGGTAGTATGGGGATGCGATGAAGGATCGCTCTGCCACTCTGAAGATTACGGTTTCTACTCTCACCCGGCAGCGCCCCGAAATGCTGGCTGCATTGATCGAGAGCTGGGGCGAGATGAAGCTGCCGCCTGATTGCTCAGTGCGATGCCTTGTGGTCGAAAACGACAGTTCACCGCTTAGCGAGGATACCGTGCGGGCAGCGGGGGCTGTTCTGCCCAACGGGGCGGGTCTGGATTATGTCCTTGAGACCGAGCCTGGCATTCCTTTCGGGCGCAACCGTGCAGCACGCGAGGCGCTTGATCAGGGTTCGGATCTGCTCTGTTTTGTCGATGATGACGAAGTGGTGGCATCCGATTGGCTTGAGAGTTTGGTTGCCGGGTATCGCAAGAGTTCTTCTGTGTTGTTGGGTGCGCCACTCCGCGCTGCGGGGCCGACCGGACAAGAAACCGCAATGCAGCGGCTGATGCTGCGCAACATCAGCAATCGATATCTCGACAAGGAAAACACCGCCGCCAGGAAGGCGACATTGAACGATACCGGCGGTGTTACCATCGTGACCAACAACTGGCTTTGCGAGACGCGGTTGTTCAGTGAAACCGGGCTTTGGTTCGATGAAACCATGCGGATGACGGGCGGAACGGACGCAAAGTTTTACGCCGAGACCGTTGCCGCTGGATTGCCTGTGGGCTGGGTGCCTGATGCGTTCGTGTATGAAACCATTCCGCCCGAACGCCTCTCGTTCTTGTATCAGGCTGCCCGAGGGCGGGACCAGTCCAACACGCATATGCGGCGCAAGCTTGATCAGAAGCCGACAAAGGCGATCTTGGGTTTCCTGAGTGCACCTTTGCGTTTGGTGGCGCTGCTGGGGGCAATCCTGTTGTTTCCGTTCCAACCGGATCGGCGGTTGATCCAGATCGCCCGTACAGCCGGGTGGCTGGTTGGCGTATTGGGAATTCCCTTTGGCTACAAATCAGCCCTTTATAAGAAAGTCAGTGGCCACTGAACCTGTTTCGACAGACAGCTTGACGCTGGCTCCTGTCAGACAGTTCACAGCGGTCAGTATTGTAGATCCATTTGCGTCGCCACCCCCACGTGCCCGACTTGCCGGTCACGGTGAAGCCCAGCGGTGAAAATGCAATCACGTGCTTCAGCGTTCAGCTGCGCGTAGACGCTCAAGTGATAGTTTTGAGTTATCGATATCATCGAAAAACAAAACTTATGTGAATGGCTTGGATTTGTTAAATCTACATCCAAACAGAAAGAACGAGTCGTTAATGCTATTTCCTACAATGAAGGCAGGGCCAATTTGTGCGAACTCGCGCAATGCCCCAGCCAAGGACGAGCGCAAAAACACTCAAGACCCCTGTTTCTCGTTTCAAAGTTAACCGCGCGACGCACACATCTAGCCAGGACTGGAGATCGATATGGACGGAAGTGATACCCCCAACATGGGCAAATGCCCGGTAATGCATGGCGCCGAGGCCCGGTCCAACCGGGATTGGTGGCCGAACCAGCTGAACCTGTCGATTCTGCATCAGCATAGCCCTGCATCGAACCCGATGGGTGAGACATTCGACTATGCCGAAGAGTTCAAGAAGCTCGACCTGAAGGCGCTAAAGGAAGACCTTTACGCGCTGATGACGGATTCGCAGGACTGGTGGCCGGCGGACTATGGTCACTATGGCGGCTTGTTCATCCGTATGGCATGGCACGCAGCGGGCACTTATCGGACGGCGGATGGTCGCGGTGGTGCTTCGACCGGCAATCAGCGTTTTGCACCGCTGAACAGCTGGCCGGACAATGGCAACCTGGACAAAGCGCGCCGTTTGCTGTGGCCGATCAAGCAGAAATACGGCAACCAGATTTCCTGGGCTGACCTTTATATCCTGGCGGGCAACTGCGCGATTGAATCCATGGGTGGAACGACCTTTGGCTTCTCGGGTGGCCGCGAAGACATCTGGGCTCCCGAAGAAGACATCTATTGGGGTGCCGAGACCGAATGGCTGGCCCCAACCGAGAACCCGCACAGCCGATATTCGGGCGAGCGTGATCTGGAAAACCCGTTGGCCGCCGTTCAGATGGGTCTGATCTATGTGAATCCCGAAGGGCCCGATGGTGAGCCGAACGTTCTGGCCTCGGGCCGCGACATCCGTGACACCTTTGGTCGGATGGCAATGAACGACGAGGAAACCGTCGCTCTGGTCGCGGGTGGCCACACTTTTGGCAAGGCGCATGGTGCGGGCGACCCCAATCTGGTCGGCCCCGAACCCGAAGCCGCCCCGATCGAGGACATGGGCTTTGGCTGGATCAACAAATTCGGTTCAGGCAAAGGCGACGACACCACTACCAGCGGAATCGAGGGTGCATGGACCGCGAACCCGATCAAATGGGACAACGGCTATTTCGATCTGTTGTTCGGCTATGATTGGAACCTGACCAAAAGTCCCTCGGGCGCTTGGATCTGGGAACCGGTCGGCGTGAAAGATGAAGACATGGCCCCGGCGGCGCATGATCCGTCCAAGAAGGTCAAGACCATGATGACCACCGCCGACATGGCGATGCGCATGGATCCGATCTACGGCCCGATCTCGAAACGCTTCCACGAAAACCCGGAAGAGTTCGCCGACGCCTTCGCTCGCGCCTGGTTCAAACTGACCCACCGCGACATGGGTCCACGTGCACGTTATCTGGGAGCAGAAGCGCCCAGCGAAGAGCTCATATGGCAAGACAATGTCCCTGCCGTCGATCACGCGCTTATTGACGACGCCGATGTGGCGGATCTGAAAGCCAAGATCCTTGCGACAGAGCTGTCGGTTTCGGAACTGGTGTCGACCGCATGGGCTTCGGCTTCAACCTTCCGCGGATCGGACATGCGTGGCGGTGCCAACGGTGCGCGTATTCGCCTGGCTCCGCAGAAAGATTGGGAGGTCAATGAGCCGCTGAAACTGTCCAAGGCGCTGGGTGCGCTGGAAGGAGTTCAGGCTGCGTTCAATGATGGACAGTCTGGTGGCAAGAAAGTTTCGTTGGCAGATATTATTGTCCTAGGTGGCGCTGCAGCCATCGAACAGGCAGCCAAAGCCGCAGGCCATGACGTTGACGTGCCCTTTACCCCGGGCCGCACCGATGCCGCGCAAGAGCAGACGGATGTGGACAGCTTTGCAGTGATGGAACCCATCGCCGACGGTTTCCGCAACTACCTGCACAAGGAGTACTCGGTTCCGGCCGAGGCTCTGCTGGTGGACAAGGCCCAATTGCTGACACTGTCTGCGCCTGAGATGACGGCACTTGTCGGTGGGATGCGGGTGCTGGGTGCAAACTTTGGTGGCACCTCTCATGGAGTGCTGACCGACCGGGTTGGTACGCTCAGCACTGACTTCTTTGTGAATCTTTTGGATATGGGCACCGAGTGGAAGCCGTCTGGTGATGGCGTCTACGAGGGTCGTGATCGGGTGAGCGGCGAAGTGAAGTGGACGGGTACCCGCGCGGATCTGGTCTTTGGTTCGAACTCGCAGTTGCGGGCGCTGGCCGAGGTCTATGGTCAGGACGATGCGGGCGGTAAATTTGTCTGTGACTTCGTTTCTGCCTGGAACAAGGTGATGAATGCGGATCGATACGATTTGAACTAGTGACGCGACCTTCGCAGTGAATTGCGCCGCCCGAGGAGACTCGGGCGGCGTTTTCATTAGCCCGAGTTTAGGTTGTCTACCGAGCATTGGGTATGATTCCGCTGAAAGGTCGTCCACTTCGTTGCTGTGAGTTTCCTTTCAGCAGGATTGTGGGGCAAATTATGAAGCTAACATATTGTTTTCATTAAGATGTAGAAGAAACCGAGCGGAAATGTGAAGTTTTTTCAAAATGGGGGTTGCAGGTCTTAGACCTAATCCGTAAATACCCCTTCACCGGCGCTGCTGAGGCGGTTGCTGGGACGCTGGGAACGGCGGAGACGAGCCGGAGAGACGGTTGAGACGC
>NZ_JBXWNK010000013.1:0-154390 GCF_059610325.1 Ruegeria sp. YTSA064 | reverse complement strand
AAGCAAGAACGAAGTAGATCAAGCTTGATCTGAACGCGGAATTTGCGCCCATTGTGCTCAAGTTCGGTTTTGTCCGCATATCGGTCATTTGGGGAAACTCGCTCAAAGTCTGCTTTGCGGACTTTGCCGCCATTCGATTTTTGCTGCTTCGCTGACGCAGCATTTTCTCGCGCGTGCAGCCAGTATGTTGTTGCGACGCGGCACATTTCACCGAAGCAGTCGTTCAAGTGCGTCGGTTTGGCTTGTACCAAATCACAACTTCGCTGCTGCCGGGACAGAATGGCGAGATGCGGAGCAATCCTGCCGATCACCGCGCCGCCAAAACGGAAGCTGTTTTGCAAGTTATGCACAAGCAAAACCGGGCGGCCATCTTCAAAAGCCGACATTGTGGATGTTGAGGACGCGCCTTGGCCGCCATGGCGATGACTGGCAATGCAGGAGCGTGTGTCGTGAATACGGTCGCCACAAAATGTCATGTCTGCAGGACACCTTTGGTTCGAGATTGTGCGGTGTCAAGACGAAGGATGAAACCACTACCGCTCAGAACGCCTCGAAATGAGCGGACGTGGAGACAGCTCAAGGCTTCAAAACTTGCTACCTGTCCGTCATTTGACCTGGGTCATTCGGTAGCGATAGGATCGTGGAAAGTCTTCCGGCCCACGCAGAAAATATCCTCGGGTTCTCCGTTGATTACGGGGCAAATGGAACAAGAAAATTGGGGCATCTGGAACATGGCCAGGAAGAATTCAGTAACTTCGGTCGACGTCGCCAAACGGGCGGGCGTGTCGCAATCCGCCGTGAGTCGCGCCTTCTCTCGCGTACCCACTCAGTCCGGCGTATCGGCGGAAGCGAAGGAGAGAATTTTCGCAGCGGCCAAGGAGTTGGGCTACCGGCCCAATGCGCTTGCCCGATCGATGATTACGGGAAACTCAAAGATTATCGCCTTGTTGTTCAGCTATCTGGACAATCAATTCTATGCCGTTGCATTGGAAAAGCTCTGTATAGAATTGCAGAAAAACGGCTACCACGCGATGGTTTTCATGATGCCGGAAACCGCCGTCGGAGTCGAAGAGACGGTATCCGAACTGCTGGAATACAAGGTTGACGGGATCATCACTGCATCGGTCGAACTGTCTTCGTCACTTTGCAAGCATTGCCAGGATCAAGGTATCTCTGTCGTCATGTTCAACCGGATCAAGGCCGAGGAAGGCGTGTCTTGCGTGTCGACGGACAATGTCCTTGGCGGACGATTGGCCGCGCGCCATCTCATTGAAACAGGTCACCAGAAGATTGCGTTGCTGTCCGGTTGGGCGGAATCGTCGACTGGGCGCGACCGCCAATTGGGATTTGAGCGGGAGCTGTCTGATCAGGGACACAGCTTGTTTGATCGTGCTGCCGGGCATTTTGATCTGACTGCGACGCGAACTGCTGCCCGCAATCTGTTGGACAGGCCCGCGTCCGAAAGACCAGATGGGATATTCGTTGCCAACGACTACATGGCGATCGAAGCGCTCGGCGTCATTCGCAGCGAATTGAAACTGAAGGTACCACAAGACGTTTCCATTGTCGGCTTTGACGACATTCCGATGGCGGCATCGCCTGAATATGATCTGACGACATTGCGCCAGCCGATTAACAAGATGATCGACCAGTCCGTCTCGCTTATGCTGGCTGAGATAGCGGGAAACGACACAGTCATGAACGAGAGCATTGTGCCAGAACTTGTTGAGCGTGGCAGCGTGGCGAACAGAAACTGATCAGCTTTCGCGCCCAAGCTCTGCCAGAATGTCCACTCCTTGTGTGGCCATGAAATGGGGGATGTCGATGAAGATCCAGTTCTCAGCCAACCTGTCGCCGTCGTGGCGATAGAGATCGACGATCCGCATATCCGCCACCACGTCGCTGGGCGGCAAGCCCATGAACCCGCCCGTCGAGCGGACGGTCAGGCTGGGATAGCCGAAGAACCCGCCGAAGTTGCTCTCGCCAAGGCGGGCGACGTGTTCGGTGTGGGTGACATATTCCAGACCGTCTTCGAAAGGGCCGGAATGGCCACGGCGATAGCCATCGAAGAAGGCGCTTGCGCCGATGCCGCCGGGGCCGAACCAGCACATGTCGGGGGTCCAGAAACGGGTCATGTGGTCTTCAGGCGAGCCGACTTTGTTGGCCCTGAGATCGGTGACCATGTCAGCGATGAGTTGCACGGTCGCCCGACCTTCGGCTTCGGGGTGCGCGTCGTACAAGAGACCGTCATGGGTGGCAGGGCCGGGTGTCAGTACAACCGACCCGGTCGTGCCTGAGTTCGGATGGCGGCCCGACTGTGCCAGAAGGTTCAGGATGTCGACATAACAAGCGGTTTCGGCGATGCGGCCGTCCTCGATGCGGTGGAATTCGCAGTACCGCAGAAACGCCAGCTTGCGCGACGGGGCAAGGCTGATCCAGGGGCGGTCCCAGGTGCCCATGAGGTGCCCCATCTCGACCACCCAAGTGGACGAGAAGCCGTCTATTTCGTTCGACCCGGCGAAGAAGATGTCCGGGCGGCGCAGCAAAGGGCCCATGGCGTCCTTGAGCGGCCGCCAATAGGTGTCAGCGACTGCCGCAATGCCGGCCTGTTCGTGAAACGGATGCATCCCGCGCCACAGTACATCGGACGCGTAGTAAGGCTCCATCGCCGAGGCGACCGCGTCGCCGTCTGCGGCGTCGATGGCGGTGTTCGCGGTACGGACAAGCGCCTTGGCGTCCTGATATTCAGCCATCCCGGCGCGCCTTTGCGATTTGGATCATCAGGTCCAACTCATTGAAAAGCTGCCATTCCTGCTCGACGATCCCGTCTTTGACCCGCTGCTGAGTGATCCCCCAGATCTGACAAGTCTGCCCTGTGGGGTCTCGGTAAAGCATGCCACCAGAGTGTGTGGCATCCGCGCTCCAGCGGGTGGAGATCAGAAAGCCGTCGGCATCGTTGCCCATCCAGTAGACTTCGTCGACCTGGTGCTTCAGGTCGGGGAAGGCGGCGCGCAGTTCGCCGACATGGTCACGATAGGCATCTCGCCCCGAGAACTTTCGATCCGTGGTGCCCTCGAAGGGCAGATCGGCGGCATAGCTTTCATCCAAGACCGAGCCGTCGCCGTTCCAGATGTTGTTGTGGATCGCCCGCGAGAACGCATCTGGATCAAAGCCCTCAACCGGTTCGCCAAGGCTCAAGGGACGCTCGGGGCGCACGCCTGCGCGCAGGTCGGCCCATGTTTCGGCGCTCCTCGGCCAGCCGGGGAATGGGTCTGCGGCAAGCCTGTCCGCCTCTTCCCAAAGATCAAGGCCCAACTGCTTGAGCATGGCGGATGTGTTGTAAAGCACGTGCTCCAGGAAAATATCGTTGCCAAGTGCCACACAGTTGGCAATGACCATGACGTCGACCTCAGCTTCGGTCGGGTCGCCGTATTTGCTCGGCCCGGTGTTCTTGCCCTTGATGCGCGTCAGGTGCGAGGTGTGAAACCCGACGCTATCGTCGCCAGCCCAGATCACCTCTTCCGCGTTAAGGATAATGTCGGGGAATGCGCCGGTCGTGTGATGCGTGTCGCCGACGATCTTGGCGTTGCCGTGCTGCAGACCATAGTCATCATAGACAAGGCTATCGTCGGAGTAACACGCTTCGATATATTCGACTTCACGGGCCTCGGTTTCCCAGATGCGATAGGTGATGCGGACGATATAGTCGACGATGTTGCGATACTCGGGATCGAACCCGGCAAGCGATTGAGACGGCCCGAGATAGGGCGGGATGCGATGCGCTCCGTCCTTGGTGTAGTCGATGAGCGAGATGTCGTACGACGTGGGCATGTGCGCCCGCGAAAGGGCGGCAGCCGGGTGATGCGATTTCGAGCGATCGGGCATGAAGCGGGTCATTCGGTCTCTCCAGTATTGGCCAGAAGATCGACGCCCTGTTCGGCAAGGAAATGCAGGATGTCGATGAATATCCAGTTCTCGGCAAGCTTGTCGCCGTCGCGGCGATATAGGTCGACTACGCGCATCTCTGCCGCCGCATCGTTGGCCGGGACCCCGAGGTAGTCACCGGTATTGCGTAGGGTCAGGCAAGGCCACCACATGAAGGCGGCGAAGTTGCCCTCCGCCAGCGCCAGTTCCCAGTCGTGGATTTTCACCACGTCCTGTTTCTTCTCGAAAGGAAGGGTGTGGCCACGTTGGTAGCCTGGGATGGACAGGCTTACACCAATGCCCGTGGGGCCGAACCAGTTCATGTTCGGGTGCCAAAAGCGCACCAGATGATCACCGGGCGAGGTATAGCCGAGCGCCAAGTCGGTGAGCATTGCATGGGTCAGGTCATAGGTGTCCCGTGTCAGATCCTCGGGTAGAGGGTTGCACACTAGCCCGTCGTGAGTCTTCGGACCGGGTGACATCATCATCCCGCCAGTCTGGTGCAGCGCAAGCGGGTTCCGGCCCGCCTGGGTTAGGACGGCGAGGATGTCGAGAAATTCGACAGTTTCGACAATGGTGCCAGCCAAGACCCGGCTCATCGTCGCATAAGGCAGATAAATGGATTTTCCGGTGGCAGGGATACTCAGCCAATCGGCGGTGAAGTCGCAAAGAAGGTTGCCCATTTCGACAACCCAAGCGCCTGCTTCAGGGTCAAGATCGGCGTGGCTGGCAAAGAATATGTCGGGGCGGCGTTGAATGGTCGACATGGCGGATTTCAGCGGCGACCAGACAGTCTCGGCCAGCGCCTTGGGCCCTTTGATGTCGTAGAACGGGCGCATGCCGCGATAAGTGTGATCAGATGACAGGTAAGATTGGCAAGCGGCGGCCGTCGCATCGCCGGACGCGGCGACATCGCGTGCAGCATTGTAGCCTTGCACAAGCGCTTTGGCGGATTTCAGATCTTGGGTCATGGATGGTCCCTAAGTTTCGATTTGTCGGTTTAGTTGCGGCAGGCGCATCGAAGCGACATATCCCTAGGTCTGAAGCCGATCCCCTAGGTACCAGGTATAAATCAAAGGTGCGGAGTCGAGAGGTAGTCTCAGGTGGTCCATCGGCTCACCCTTTCACCGCGCCGGCGGTCAACCCGCTAACGATCTGACGTTGGAAGAACAAAACCAGGAAGAACAGAGGCACCATGGCACTCACCACAGCCGAAACTGCAAACATCACGTTGCCCTGTTCGCGTATCTGGGTCAGGAAACTTGCGATCTTGGGCACCATCGTCTGGTTTTCCGAACTCAGAAGCATCGAGGTAATTGCAAAATCATTGTAGGCCAGAAGGAAAGAAAACAGCCCGGTGGTAATGACGCCCGGCCACATGACCGGAATTATCACATGCCGGAACGCCTGGAACCGGGTGCAGCCATCGACCATAGCGCTTTCGTCCATATCCTTGGGGATGTTCAAAAAGAACGAGTGCAACATCCAAAGCGTGAAAGGTTGATTGATTGCGACCAGAACGACAATGGTGGTCGAGAGCCGCCCCCAGACATTCCATTCGAAGAACGGCAGTAGGTATCCAGACACAAGCGTAATGTGCGGCATGGCCCGGAACACAAGCGCTGCGATCAAAAGCCAGAATGCATAACGATAACCGGACCGCGCCAAGGCGTATCCGCCCAAGGTTCCAAGGGTCAATGAAATGACGACAGTAAAAACAACGACGATGGACGTGTTCAGCACATTTCTCCAGAACTCTTCCTGGATCCATGCACCGAAGTAGCCATTGCCAGTGAAATTGCCGCCGGTTTCGGCAAGTGTGTAGACGCCGTAGATCGCGTTTCGCCAATCGGCCTTGGAAAAGAAATCGCCCTGAACCTTGAAAGATCCCCAGACCGTCCAGACAAACGGCCCGATCGCGATCATCAACCAGAAGATGATCATGGAGGTTGCGAACCATGTGAGCAGACGTGGAGATTTACTCGCCGTTGATGCCATCAGACGGCCCTCCGATTAAAGTCGCGCCAGGTCTTGATCAGCACTGGTGTCAGCAGGATGGCAACGCCGAGGATTGTCAGCATAGACGTCGCGGCGGCCGAACCAAAAAGTTTATCTTGCCCCGAAAGATCGTTGTAGATGATCCAGCTGAGCGACCTGGCTTTCGCCTCGGCCGAAAAAGACACGATGGGTTCAAGAACGCGGAAATTGTCCATCAGTTGCATTAAGGTGATAAAGACCAGAAGTGGCATCATGTAGGGCACGATGACATAGCGGACCTGTTGAAATCGGCTTGCCCCGTCGATCTTTGCGGCTTCGAGGGTGTCGGAGGGAACCGTTTGTAACCCCGCGTAGAACACAACGAAGGCAAAGGGCGTCGAATGCCAGACGCCGTAGACCATCAGCATAATCCAAGTGAGCGGAGCCGAAGCTTTCAGGCTCAGGTCTGGATCGTCAAAGATGATCTGCAGCGTGGCTCCGATGATGCCGTCTGCATCCACCATCCAAAACAGGATCAATCCCCCGATCAAAGGCGTCACGATCATAGGCAAGAGCGAGGCAAAGATCGTCGGTCCCTTAGTGACTCTTGGAAGTCGGTTCACGCCCAATGCAATCAAAAGACCAAAAACGATCACCAATGGTGTAACAACAAATGTGTAGGCAAGCGTGAAGAACAACGCCTTGTAGAACGGCAGGTTGTAAACCCCCGCGATAAAATTCCCGAAAGAATCAGCTCCTGCCCAGATCTCGCTCACTTCGTCGAAGGCCAGATGCCCACGGTTTGTGTAGGTTCCCAGGCCGTTGTAGCGCCCTAGGGGTGCGTCGGCCTTCAAAGCTTCGGTTGCTTCCAGATCGACCTGTAGAACCGTGGTACATTTAAAAGGCCCACAATTCTCGACCTCACGCATCACCTGTTCATGTTCGACAAAGAATGATTGCATTGCGACCGACACGATCGGCAGGGCAATGAACAAGATCATTGCCAGGAATGACGGCCAGATAAATCGTGCAAAAGTTCCGTGCGGCATAGCGAAAGCCCGACAAAGTTGTGCGCGGCGCTGAAAGAGCGCCGCGCACCAATTGAGTGTTTACTTGAGGAACCCTTGTTCCTTCGCAGCAGCGGTATAAGCCGCCTCGATGTCAGCTAGAGTTTGCTCAGCGCTTTCGTTGCCCTGCAGGAAGTCTGGCACCTCTTGGAAGAATGCCGAATGCAGAAGCCCCATGTATGGCAGCATGGGATAGGGATTTGCACCGGCTGACGCCGCAGCGGCAACGCCTTCGGCTGCTAGTCCTGGTGTGTAGCTGTCCATCAGCCATACCGCCTTGTCGTTGTTGGCCATGACCATGTCATCCGAGATGCCATTAACCATCGCTATGAAGGTAGCCTCGGCATCCTCGTCACTGATGTTTGATGCGATGGTGAAACCATCCCACCATAGGGAAGACGCCGGCGTCGCACCGCCAGCTACTGTCATGGCTCCTGCCGGTTTGGTTGCTGCCACGATCTCCGGGGTAGAACCTTCGTCGTCGATGAGACCACCCACAGAGCTTCCCCACAATACGGCCATGGCCAATTCACCGGATTCCCAAAGCGGTGTCACGGCTCCGGTGTTGTAGGTCAGGAAATCGGGATTGGAATACTCCATCAACGATTTCAGCATGTTCAGAGTTGCAACACCCTGTTCGTTGTTAATCGAAACCTCTGCCGTACCAGGCTTGAAGAACTCTCCGCCGTGGCCGAGATACATATTCACAACTTCTTCGCCGAGGTTCCAATCCGACTTGGTCAGCATCGCGAAAGGGTATTCCATGATGCCAGCCGCACGGATGGCTTCGGCGACGTCGAGCACTTCTTCGTAGGATGTCGGCACCTCTTTTCCAACCTGGTCAAGGATGTCCTGACGCACGATCAGATGTTGTGCATTTGCCATAAAGGCAATCGCCATGATCTTGCCATCAATTCGGATCAACTGGTTTGGCTGCAAATTCTGACCGTGCTTGGCGACCAGATCATCCAGCGGGCGTATCAACCCGTCATTCAACAGGGGAACAATGGACGAGTTCGCCACGATCTTAGTCGTATACTCGGCCGGATTAGCCGTAAGCGCTGCAACCTGAATTTCATTGTGCTTGGTCGAGTGGTTCTTCGAGAATTCGGCTCCCTCTCCGACGCACGCTTCGGCGTTATCGACAACCGCATGCAGCGCAGGAAAATCGTTAGCCAGGATCCTAACGCTTCCGCTAGTGACCGGACAATCAGCGAACGCGACCCCTGCCGTCATTCCGAGCGCAGTTGAAGCGACTGTCAGACGAGTGATGATAGACATGTTTTTCTCCCTGGATTCGACCTCGTTGGATCAACTTAGAAGCGGATACGAGCGGTTACATCACTCGATATCGCATACGTATGCGAGCTAACTATACTCGATTCTCTCGAAATCTCAAAATCTCAATCCAATCCGGTCAGCATGCGCTGTCGCGCAACAAGATCGACACCCAGTTGTTCAAGAAAGTGTAGATGGTCTATGAAGTTCCAGTTCTCGGCAAGCTTTTCGCCCTGGCGTCGATAGAGATCGACAACTCGCATCGTTGCCTTCTTCTCGGATTTGGGGGCAAGCCCGATGTAACCTCCGAGCGAGGTTACATCGAATGTCGGCCAACCGAAAAAGCCGCCGTAGTGACCTTCGGCAAACTCAGTTCGGTGCCCGAAGAAATCGCCCCATTTCAGACCCTCTTCGAATGGTATGCAGTGCTGTTCAAGATAGCGTCCTTGGGTGTAGGGCGCACCAATACCACCCGGACCCCACCAGATCATGTCGTCCGTCCAATCAAGAGACAGATCCGTGTTCGTTGTATGGACATCCTCCGCCAGCAATCGGCCGATCATCCTGAGAAACAGCTTCAGGGTTTTTTGACCTTCGCTTGCGGGCTGGCCAGCGTAGAGTAAACCATCATGTGTACGAGGTCCGGGTGTGACCATCATCGCAGCGGTTGATGGCGGCAGCGCCTCGGCCCGCACCTGCGCCATCAGGTTCAACACATCTAGGAACGTCGTAGATTCGGTTATTTTGCCGTCCACGACATGATTGAACTCGGCGTATCTTAGCATGGTCGATTGCCGGGTCGGACGCATCCCAAGGAACGGCTGATCGAACAAGCCCAGTAGGTGCCCCATTGAGACGACCCAGACACCAGGTTCGTCGCTTAGGTGGTTAAAGCCGGCAAAAAAGATATCCGGTCTACGTTGAAGTGGCGAAAACGAATTGCGAAGCGTGTTCCAAAAGTTCGTGACCGCATCTTCAGCACCGATACCTTCTGCGAACGGGGCCGTGAATTGAAACTTGCAATTCGCACTGGTTTCAATCGAAAGCGCGTCAGCTAGTGCGAGGTTCGGTGCAGTGTCTATGTGCCGCTGGTGCGACAAGACTGTCTTCTTGGCTGCGGTCAGTTCCTGTTCTTGGTAATCCATGGAGCCCCTCTGATCCAAATATCGCTATAACTCTACTCGAAAGACAGTACCGCGAAAGTGGCAACGACATTGATCCCTCATGAAAGGACTCCCGATTGTTTGGGCTGTCGCTCAGAGAAAGAGAACGCTACCTTTTTCACGCACGTAGCGGCGGTCCACTATCGGCGTCGCCAGAATTGAGTGAGCTGCCCCAAAAAGTTCCCGGATACCGCATTTGTGCGTTTCGCCGCCCTCACGACTCGTATGGTGCGAAGCTTTGGTTGCATGTCCCAGATTTCCGCTTAGTCCCACGACCCGTAAATCGCAGTGCAAAACTTTGCTGCGCCACTAACGAATGGCGGCTAACGCATATACTTCGCGCGGATCGAGCTTGCCTAAGATTTTGTCCGATTTGCGCGAAAACATTGTCGATGTGTTTGATGAAAACGGAACACAGTTAATGACACCGTCTTACATTGCAGACCCGCCGGAACCCAAAGTTTCGACAGAAGAATGGGACGGAAAGCTTGCTCATCACGTTGAATAAACCGCATTCAGCAGCTGTCTATTAGTGTCGGCGTTTGAGCTTCGTGTCGCAAAAAAGTCACTAATTTAACATGTCCGCTATGTCCGCTAAGCGGTCATTCAACGAGTTTTGCTGAACGTCTACTTCGAGCCCATACCGGACCGACATCGTAAATCGAACTACTGTTGTGGCGAGTACCAAATCGGCGAAGTGTAGGCGCGTTCCTGCGTTGTTAATTGGATGCCATCCGGCATGTTTATTCCGAACTTAACTGCATCATACGCCGTCCAGCGAGGGGTCGGTATTTCTATAACCCGGGCATAATAAAATGCGCTTTCCGAAGGATCGAAATCTGGGTCTTCCCACACGGTTCCAAGCTCAGAGGCTCCAATTGTGTTGGTCCACGAGGGGATAGAAAGGTCAACTGTGGTGCCTACTGACGGTAACTTGCCAGCGCCATCTGGTTCGCGGGAACCAGACCAGGCCACGTCGTAGACTTTTTCCTGTTGCTCTCCATCTGCATCTAGCCAGCCCTTTATGATCTGAATTCGATCCAGGTTTGCTCCCATCGGATCACGAAGCGCATATACCAGAAAGGAAGGTGCGCCCTCACCAGGGTCAAGATCCCCCCCCCATCGGCACACCTTTGGTGTATCCCACAAGCGCCAAGTCCCGCCGCAAGGCATCCTCTTCGGTAAAAGAAAAACCTCCGAACATACGAACGCGCATTCTGGGTCCTGTTGTTGCGTAGGTTTCACGCCGATGCATCGCATCCCAAATGGCTTCTCGGGAATTTTCCTGCGCCCATACTGCGGTCAGACCGCCAGTAATGTATTGCGACGAAAGCAGCGCAACCGCCCCGTCAGCATAGGTCTTACTGACATGTTGGCTGCGCTCTTCGCTGGGCTCGTAACCGGTGAACTTCCCGAAGAAATTGTCGTTATCTGGAGCCGTTAAACCTGTGTGTGTATCACTTGCCCCACCCAAGCCAAACTTGAAAGGGTTTACTCCCAAAGCCTTTTCCAAAGACAAGCCACGAAGTAATCCGGATCGAGCGTATTCACCGGGCAACATTTCTGGCTCTTTCGGAACCGAAGCATCCAGATTGCCGTAATCCCATGTTTCGAAGTCAGCAAATTCATCGTCAGGCGATAGGAACGGGTGGGCCTCACCATCTCCCTTAATCTGCGTTGGTTCGTATAGTCTTTCCCATTTGTTTCGCGCTTCTGCGTATGCCGGATCTAACGGCACACTATCCGCGAAGTCATCGACTAACGGGAACATCCAGCCGTTAGACAAATTCCCATTATGTGGAATTGCAAGAACACGCCCGCCTGTCGTTTGCTCATAGTTTTCCAACCACTTCCAAAGATCACGAGGGTTTGGTGAGCCCACAGGTGGCGTTGTTGTATAAGGGAGTATCATTCTTGTGAGCTCAGGGCCGTCGCGAAAGATCACATTTCGGTGCAAATTGTTCCCTGCAACGAGAGATGTCCATTCATAGGCGATAAAGGTGCTGAATACGCCGGGGTCATTGTACTGCTCTGCGGCGTCGATAATGTCGTCCCAAACACGGGCATACGCGGGGTTGCCTGGTTGATAGTTCAGCGCAGGGGAAACCTGTCCTTGCGCAAACGCGGCTGTAAGCTCAAGCGCAGCCGCTAGAGCGGCTTCCCCACCCTTATTGAATTCTTCATGGAAATACCTGCCTTGCTCATCTGCCAAGATGTTGGGAGCACCTCCGATGATGTCGGTGATAGCACCCATAGCATCCGAATGATCTGTAATCATGAAGAAATCGAGAGGCATCGACAACTTTACAGGTTGCCCCGTGTTAGACACAACTTCTTCGCCACGCGCAAACCGGTAGGCATCATGAGGCATGAGGCGCGTACCACCCCCACCAGCATCCCCGGAAAGACCAGTATGAACGTGAGTGTCACCAAAATAGACTTGAGTTGGATATGCGCGTTCAGCGTAAGGTGAATAAGGTCGACCGGAAGGACCGGAAAGGCCTGACGGATTTATTGCATCCTGAGCTAAGACTGGGCTCCCCAGAATGAGAGCTGCTGGCAAAACAAAGCGAAACAATTTTTCCTCCATAATTGAAGGCACCATAGCATAACTCTGCTCGGGAAGTTATTTTGACTGAGTTCGAAGGTTTGCCAAGTTCGCGCAACAGTCATTGGTGACCGTTGTAGCGAATGGCGACTTTGAGCCCAATGTGGCCGGTACAAGACTTAATATCAAATGCCGCTAGTATGCTTCCGGTTTGATCCGAGAGATTCCCAAAGAAAAATAAGTAGCGGTTGGGCACAAAGACAATTCACCGATCAGAAGTGTCGCTGGCCTTCGAAAACCTGATCAAAGAGCTAAATTAAAAAAATCAAACAGTCATATGTCTTCTTTGGTAATAGCGTTAAATTGTCATACTTAGCCGGTCCCAAAGCCTATCTTTAGGTGAGTCCTCAATCTCAGTTATCCGCTGTCATAAAGCCCGCGCTCATGCTATCCGTCGCAAAAAGGTTTCGGCTGTCGTGACATGCTTGTTTTTGACTTCTGGCGACATGCGTCCCGCCGTACGGCACATCATCGCCCATCGAGGATTGCCAGCAAGTCTGTCGGTGTGTTTCAGAATGAATCGCCAGTAAAGGCCGTCCCATATGTCGGACCAAGGCCCTTTGCCCCAATGGCTCATTTTGCGAACGTAGTTTGAACCGGAAAAGTACGGTTTGGTGGTGATTAAACCGCCATCGGCATGCTGGCTCATCGCGTAGGCATTTGGAACCATTACCCAATCATAGCTGTCGACGAACATTTCCATGAACCAGCGATAGACATGGTCCGGATCAATCTCACACAGAAACATGAAACCGCCCAGTACCATAAGGCGTTCAATGTGATGGCAATACCCAGTTTTGAGTACCCTTTTGATCGTGTCGTCCAGCGGATCAATACCAGTGGTTCCATCATAGAAAGAGCGGGGTATGGGGCGGTGATGGCCCCAATGATTTGTTGTGCGCATCTGCACTCCAAGGTCCTCATATGTCGCGCGCATGAACTCGCGCCAGCCAATGATCTGCCGGATGAATCCTTCTACCGAGTTCAGGGGAATGCTCTTTCGATCCGCATGCGCGAGGGCCGCGTCCAAAACTTGTTTGGGCGTCAACAATCCTATGTTCAAAACAGGCGTGAGAACGGCATGCCATAGCCAGTTTTCGCCCTCGACAATGGCATCTTCATAGTCGCCAAAACGTTCGAATCGCCGCTCCAGAAACTGCGCTAGCCAATCGGATGCAGCTTTATGTGATGTCGGATAATATAGCGTTTCCAGACTGCCCAGTGCATTTGGAAAATCAGCTAGAACGCTCACTTTTGCGGCTTCATCAACTGCATCATGGTCAGGCCAGTCGATCCACGGCAGGCTATCCAACAGCGCTTTGGGTACTTTTTTGCGGTTTTCTTCGTCAAAGCTCCACTGTCCGCCAGTCGGTTGACCGCTGTCCATTAACACGTTCAAGCGCCGGCGTTGGCTTTTGTAGAACTCGGCCATGAGCCAACGTTTTCGACCGGCAGACCAATTCAGATTGTCGGCCCGCGTATTCAGAAAGCCGGGTGATGGCTGGATATCAAGCGTGATTTCGGTATTGCTAGCCGCCGCGCGCAACCGTCTTTCTGCGATGAAGTCTACTGGATCAGCCATAACTATTCGGCTGACACCGCGATCGCGCAGACTTTGAAACAATCGCAGACATGCGCCCGGTTGCCGCTCAAAGGGCCATATCGTGGCATCAAGTCCCTTGGCGACCAAGCGGTTACAATAGCGCGCCATAGAAGCGCGGTGCAGCCAAAGCTTTTGCTTGTGCATTGTGGCCGGATAATGCGCATCGCCAAAGAACAGCGGATCCTCGAAAAGCACAGCAGTGTCTGGCTGGGCGACCAGACCCGGGTGTTGGGCAAACAATTGGTTGGGGAGTAGAAGGGTGGCAGTGGACACGGGTTAAAGTCTTCGTTGGAAGGGCAGGTTCAATTGATCCAAGAGCAATGGGATCTTCTTTCGAAGGCCGAAGTATCCGGCCCTTGCATGAGGCCACGTTATCGCGTCGTACGGCCGCATTATCCTGATCAATGATAGACCTGCATCTCTCAATAAGGGTTCCACACGATCCAATCGTGACCGAGTGGGGCCAACAGGCGAGTAGGCTGTTGCAATGGTCGTGACACCCGCATTTCGCGCTGCCTCGATCAGCGGACCACACCAGTCGTCGGCCGATTTTACGGGTTTTTCGTAGGGTTCAAGGGCGCTGCTGATCGCGCCCTTGGCAAAGTCTTTTGCGGCGTCTCCCATCGGGTTTGGAGACCGGCCATGCGTCGCTAAAAGCCCGATCGCGGTAGCAGGCGATGTCGGCATTACGCTTTCACCTGACAGATCATCCTCCGTCAACAGCAACAGATAAGGACAGTCTGGGGGTGAGCGCGGGCTCGAAAGAGGAATGAGCGGGTGATCTACTTGCTCGGTCAACGGTTCTGCAAATTTGGCGAGGCCTTTTGGTTGAAACCGTCCTTCAGTGTATTTGGCAATATTGTCAGGTCGCGCGAGGTAGGTTTTGCCTTTCGTGTGCAATCCGCCAACCCACCGCCAGCTCAGCGTGTTCGATGAGGGATCGCCATCCAGCAAGTGTCGCAAAAAGAAATCTGCCCCAAGCTGCCACGGTAAACGAAGCGTAAAAATCCAAATTGAAGCAAACCACATGCGCGTATGATTATGAAGGTAGCCAGTCGCCACCAGTTCCTGAGCCCAATGATCAAAACAGTCGATGCCTGTATTGCCCTTAACGGCTTCATTGAAGCGGATCTCTAGGTCTTCGTCACTTGCTAGCCGCTCACAAGCGCTCAACAAGTCCCGCTGATATAGTGCCCAGACGCTGGGCCTTTGTTCCAGCCAGCCCTTGAAGTACGTGCGCCAAAACACTTCTTGCACGAACTTTTCTGCCACGTTGAAACCATGCGCGGCCAGTACCGTTGCCAGAACCTCTTTCTCCGTTATCAAACGGTGGCGCAGCCACGGCGACAAAGCTGATACATTGCAGCGTCGCTCGGTCCCAAAATCGTAGTTCCGCGTACTTGTATATCGCCGCCCAGTGCGGCCAACGAACTGCTTCAGCCTTTCCAGACCAGTGGTACGTGTAGGTTTGAAGCTGATTGTTTCTTTCGCTTTCGCGAGTTCTAGAAATTTCTCGGTCATGCAGCCGACCTGCATTTTTTTGAGCAGTATTTCACTTCATCCCAAACGCTTTCCCATTTCTTGCGCCAGGTGAAAGGGCGCTGACAGACCGGGCAGATTTTTTGCGGCAAATCGACTTTCTTCCGCATTTTCATGACTGCTCCCCAAAAGGTAAGTCGAGTTGCTTTTGACCTTGAGACGCCCGCGGGCCTCTGCGAGCATTCGGTCTTGTCTTTCGGCTTGCGTGTTTTGTCGCGATGGCTCGTGCTTTGGTGCGAAACTCCGCACTTCGGCGTACGCCCCAAACCCGCTCGCGCGCGGCCTTGGCTGCCGTGAGATGGTCAAAAACGGGCTCTGGATAGAGCTTTCCAAGGATTTGCTTCGCGTTTTGAGCTTTCCAGGGTTCGTGGATGTGCTGATCCGCGATTTGGCGTAACTCCGGCACCCATGTCAGAATGAACAACCCTTTTGGATCCTGATCATGGCCCTGCTTAACCGGATTATAAATCCGCACAGTATTGATGCCGGTAGTGCCTGATTGCATCTGTACCTGGTTCCAGTGAATGCCTGGTTCGTAGTCAGTAAACATGCGCGCTAAATGCTCCCCCGGGGCCCACCAATCCAGCCAGAGATGATAACTCGCCGTGGCCATCACCATTCCGCGCATCCGAAAATTGAGCCAGCCGGTCGCTTGCAACGACCGCATGCATGCGTCGAAAAATGGATACCCGGTTTCGCCGTTGGACCAAGCAGCCAAGAGTTCAGCATCTGGTGCCGTGGGACGAAGACCGTCGTATAGCCGATGCAGGTTTTCAAACTCAATCCGAGGTTCATCCTCAAGTTTCTGAATAAAATGGCAATGCCAATGCAATCGGCCCGAGAACGAGCGAAGCGATTTGCGCCATTCCCTTGCATGCGGTGGCAATCTGCGTCTTTGCTTTTCAGTAGCTTGCGAAACCTCGCGCATCGAAAGCGCCCCCCAAGCCAGGTAGGGCGATAGCCGCGAACACGCAACGGCCCCCTCCAACGGGCTGGACATTTCGCGTTGGTATCTTTTGCCACGGTGGATCAAAAAGCTGTTCAACCGTTCCAAACCCGCAGTTCGCCCACCGGCTTGACGACTCGTACATGAATCGTTCCCCAAGCCGAGGTCGCGCCCCGTGGGAATATATCCTGGTTCTATGCTGATATGCTCTAGCGCAACTGGTGAAGAAATGGGAAGAGCCATAAATCTATCCCAACGTTCCGCCCAGCCGTCACGGGATTTGAGCCTGCGAAAAACGCCATGGTTCTGCACTTCGTGCCACCGCACAGTATGATTCCTGCACCATGCAGCGACCTGGCGATCCCGCTGATACGTCCATCTGTTTCCTGTTTCCTCGTGTGACCAAAGGACGTCAATTAGACCACGGTCTTTCAACTCGGAAAGGACCGACACAATTTGCCCGGTGCGAACAACAAGTGGCTGGCCCAATTTCCCGAGCTCTTTTCGTAAACCAGCGATTGTCTCAGCAACAAAGTCCCACTGCCGTTTTGAAGCGTCGCCTTGCTGCCAAAGCTCTGGTTCAACCACGTAGAGTGGCAGAACTGGCCCGACCTCAGACGCTTGCGCTATTGCCGGATGATCATTTATCCGTAAATCCCGTTTGAACCAAACAACCTGCACGACACCTCCGTTCTTCAAGTATTGTACGTGTGGCCGCAAAGAATGGATCTTTGTTCCAAACTCCTCTCCATTCCGCTGTCGACGCAGCCTTTGCACCGGCGCTATCGGCCTTTGGCACTCGAAGTTTGGAAGTTTCCGCGAACTCACTGATGAGCGTTTGGCCTGAAGAAGGAGACCTAGGCGAAAGTGACATAGTTGTTGAAGACTCTGAGCCCAACAACACCATGCCCAGAACCGGATGGCCCAGCTTTATTTTGTTCGAATTCTGATTTCTAAGTACAGGTTAAGAAAAAGACCACCACAACGATCTGTATGCCACCATGCACCTCTGGCACCATTGGCGGCGAACCCCAGAACATCCGCCCCCAAAGCACCGTTGGTGGGAGAAAGCTAAATTTAAACCGAACCATCCAGTTTGCGTATCGAAATCGGTAATCTAGGCTCATGCAGCATATAGCCTCGCCGATCATTCGATACGAAAACCACTGAATTTTCTGCCATAGTCATTCTTTTGTGCCGGCGATTTTTAAGTACTCTTCGGCAATCATCGATGTAACTACAAACCTCACGCCTCATTCGACATATTTGCCGGTACACCTGCAATTCCAGCGAAGCTGCCGTTAAGTCTGAATTGCAGCATCCCAAGTTGCGACTTCATAGCGCATCTGTGCGCCACAGCTGCCCCCTCTTTTCTTTGGTTTTTGCGCTAGCTCTTACAAATGTACCGGCGATACCCAAGAGGTATGGGCGAACAAAATGTACAAAACGGATAATGCTGACGTTGCACTCAATTCTAATGACACCGATCAATCCCTTACTACGGTATACGAAGCGTGAATAAGGCGCAAATGTTGCCAAGTACGGATTCGAGAACGTTATTGACGGGCTAATCCCGCCTTTGGAAATAGCCATAGTCTAGGTTGATCATGTTGACGAACTCGTCCTGTTAACTGGCTTCGCTCCAAAGCAAGACGCGATGCTCGAAAGCGTCGACCTTAAGGGCAGGAAAACCCGGTATGCAAGTTCTAGCAGAGGCGTTACCCCCGGTAAGCCTGCCACGCGTGCCAACCAACGCCATTTGGGTAAAGCACCCCAGAGTTCCGCGAACCCGCGCGCACCGGACACAAGTTTTCCATCTGGTCGGCGCACAGTGAATCGATTCATCGCTTCTTGTCGCGTTAGATTTGGACCAACACGAGCATTGGGTTCTGAAACGTCGACAAACCGCAGGTGTTCAGCGCCCTGGCAAGAAGCATAATGCCCGATCTCAACGGAGCAAATCTGAGATGCGAACCAGAGCAGCAACATTGGCGACATCGCTGTCGATACTGCGCGCGATACCGGGATATTGCATTTTGATCGCCACATCGCGCCCGTCTTTAATAGTTGCACGATGTACTTGCCCTATGCTTGCAGCCGCTACAGGCCTAACATTGAAAGCTTTGAAGGATTTTCGCCAATCTGGACCCCAGGCTCGATTCAAGACATCACGCAATTGTTTAGGCGGCATGAAATGCGCCTGATCTCGTAAACGCGCCATGATGTCAGCCAGTTCAGACGGCAAGACCTCACCTGCATCCATCGAAATCAACTGACCCACCTTCATCGCGGCCCCTCGCATACGCGCAAGCTGATCCGCGATTCGTGTCACGTTGCCGGGTGTCATCAACAAACCACGCATATCGGGTCGCGCACCGCGACCGATCTCTCTTAGGGCGCGTGCTGCCATGTTCCCCGCAATGCCTGCCGTCATGCTGCTCAAACCGGCAAAGCTTCCAGCACATGGCGGGTGAACTTGCACCATCAAGACGCTCAATGTCAGCTTTGATCGGGCAGCACTTTTTGACCGGCGTTGCAGGCCGAGAAGCCGAAATGAGTGTCCTAAATCTACCAGTTCGCCAATAGTTCGCCCATGCGCTCTAGGCCAAGGTCGAGGTTGGCAGCAGTACCTCCCCCCACGCCCAGTCGGATGTGGTTCTGCATCCCGTAAGACGAACCCGGTAAAAGAAATGTCCGATAGGGATCGGCGAGCAAGCGTTTGGCGAAAACGTCGCCATCAATCCCATCGAGCAGTGCCAAACCAATCAATCCAGCCTGAGGTTTGACCCAATCGAGGCGGGGTTGATCGGCAGCAAACCGATCCAGGCGTTCCAGCGTTTCCATCCCAGTTGCCCGTGCAGTTTTTATAGCCTGATTATATCGGCCAGGCCTTAGGGCGATTTCGGCGATGACTTCACCGAGAATATTCATAATTTCGCTCGAGTTTTCCCGCAGAATAATAGCGTCCCAAATCAGATCTGGATCACGGCATATCATCCACCCGGTGCGTAGCCTCTGGAGCCCCAGTGCCTTGGAAACGCTGCCCGTCGTGATACCCCTAGGATACAAACCGGCAATCGAAGGGGCGCGGGATCCGACCCACTCCAATCCTGCATAAACCTCGTCAACAACCAGCCATGCGCCGACACGATCTGCGATTTGGGCAAGCCTTTCCAGCTCTGCTTGTTTCATCAACTGCCCGGTGGGGTTATTGGGGTTGGTTATAAAGATAAGCCGCGTGCGTTCTGTTACTGCAGCCTCAACTTTGTCGAGCGGCAATACCCAACCAGCACTCTCTTCACTGTCGACAACTCTTAGTGTCGCTCCAACCGCCTCTGCCAAGACGCCCGCTTGTGGCCAACCCGGGCGTTCCGTTACGACTTCGTCGCCCGGTTGGACCAATTGCATGAATGCAAGATAATTGGCTTCTGCAGCGCCGGCGGTGATCAGAACGTCGTCTGGCTTGCAGACATCAGACAAGCCGGCGCGGTCCAAGACATGTCGTCGTAAAGCAGGCAGACCCCGAAAGCTCATTTGGTTCCAATCCAACGGCAGCGCTGGATCCAGCGCATCCATGAACTCACCCAAACGCGGCGACTCGGACAAGGAAAACCCAACGAAAGCTTCTGGATCCGTTTCTGTGGTATCCAGTAGGTACTGAAAGAGTGTGTGTATCTTGACTTTCATGCTCTACTCTAAATCTTTTTAGTCAATCAGGGAGATAGTCTGTGCAAGCAGAGGGATTTGTCAAAGGGCGACCGATTGACCTTGCGGTTTTGGACTACGGGCTGTTCAAGGTCCATTCCACTGGCCGTATCATAGGTATCTGCGGGTTTCTGATCCGGACAGATTTAGGAGAGGCAATACTCATCGACACTGGATTTCCTGAAAAATACGCGATTGATACCGACGCCGCAGTCAAAGAAGATCGATTGTTCGAGTTTGGCAAGGTTCTGAAGTGCGAACCAGATAATCTGCCACGCGCACAGCTGGCAAAACTCGGACTCGTTCCGTCGAATATTACGTTGCAAATTTGTACGCACACCCATATCGACCACATCGGCGCTTTGGGCGACTTTCCAAGCAGTCCAATTCTTATCTCTTCTGCGGAGCGAGCCTTACCTCGCCCCTTGTATTGGGGCGACATGCGGCCTTTGGAATGGCCCGATCAGAATTATCTCTTGGTTGATGGCGACGTAGAGATTGGGCCGGGTATCTTCGTTTTGAAGGCACCCGGTCATGCGCCTGGCCAGATCGCGATAATGGTCGATCTTCCGTCGGGGGCGATTTTATTAACCAGTGATGCGATTTCCCGACCAGCAGAAATCGACGAGAAGTTTGCCGGGTCTTGGGACGAAGATGCAGCGATTGCCAGCGCAGACAGGTTGATGCGTCTAGCATCCGAGCGAGATGCCTTTGTAATCTATGGGCATTGTCCAAAGCAGTGGCCTGTTCTGAAAAAAGCACCAGGAGTCTACAGATGATCCCACCCCGTGAACCATTTTCCATAAATACAACGGTGCGCCTAGGAGTTATCTGACGTCGCGTCCTTGGTTCAGAATAATCACATTCCCACTGGAAACATCACCGGCCGGCGAAATTAGAAAACCGACCCAAGACGCGATTTGCTCAGGTAGCATCGCGCGACCATGCGGCATGGCACTAACGGCTTTCTCCAAGACTTCCTCAGTTAATACACTGAACAATGGTGTCTCAGTCATGGCAGGAGCCAGAGAATTCACACAGATCTTTTCCTGTGCGTATCGACGGGCGAGATCTTTCGTAAGAGTATCCAACGCCGCTTTTGACGCCCGGTAGTGCGGAGGGTCGAACACATCGAAATTGTAAGCTCCGTTCGATGAGATATTTACAATCTTTTTGATGCCTTCGCGTTCCAACATCAACTGAACCGCCTGCTGGCAACAGTGGAACGCGGAGTTGAAGTTGATTGTCATCTGCTGTTCGAGTTCTTCGGGCGGAATGTGCGGGAAGTCAGACATGTAGCAGGTGCCCGCGTTGTTTATCAAAGCATCCAGACCGCCATACTCTGACCTAATTCCATCAAACGTATGAGCGGTAGCAATGGGATCTGTTAAGTCAACGCAGATAGGCGTGAAATCCGAACCCAGTTCTGCCGCAAGTTCGTCTAGTCGCTCTTCACTGAGGTCCAGCCCAATTACATGAAACCCATTTGTCCGCAATTGGCGACAGATGGCCTGACCCATCCTTCCCGCAGCGCCGGTCACAACCGCTGTTTTCATAATCACTCCTCCAACCATGGCCATATCTGGGGTACTGCGAGCTAAAAAATTCGCAACCCTTTCATCCGAAAGCGGTGAAAGTCAATTCTCTTCGAATTCGGTGCACGTCCGTTGAGGGCTCAAGCTCGATTTCGCAAAGTCCACTTTCCGCGCGTTTCTAACATTTTTCTGCCAGGATGCTGCGTAGTAGCGAACTGGAGCTTCGTCCGCATTGCGGTCGTTCGCTGCAACTTGCTTGAACGTCTACTTTGCGGACGAAGCGGACCTTGATGGTCACAGACTGAACGTCGGCTTCTGGCATTGTTGCGTGAGCTGTTTCTACGGGGCAATTAAAAACTGGCTGTCCGTTTCGAGCAAACTTACAATGCCCGGCAACTTTCTTGTTCTATCTTCTACTTTCTGACAAGAATTGCATGTTCCCGCTCTATAACCTTTTCCCAATCGCCTTGTGCTTTCAGACCGGTCGAAGAGTCTCCCATTAGCGAAGTAACCATCAATCTACCACGCGCTTTCGCTTCTTCTTTCGAAAACCCGGCCTGTTCAAACATCCAGGCGGCGAACTGGAATCGTTTGCCGATGGTTCTTTGATACGCTTCTCTTACCTTCACCTCCCCAAATATCTGGCAAAACCTACTTGCCTTCAATCTTGGCGTCGAGCTTGGCCAAGTCGCCATTATTCTTGCGCTCTGGCCTGCCTTGATAATGTGTCGGCGCGTGAACTCGAGCTTGTGGATGTACCTACGTGTGGGCTTGGCCGGTGGATGTGCGGCTATCGCTTGCTATTGGACCTTTAAGCGAGTTGCCGAGGTTTATTCCACGTTGGCTTAAGGTCATTGCGATGGCGCGTGCCGTGATGGTCGCCTGGGAGAAAAGCGGACATTCGGCTGTTCCGCAGCATAAGACAGATTGGGCTAAGTGCAGCCATTCGCTGCGATCCGTCTGACTGACCTCTTCGCGGACAAAGCCGTCATTTACCGTCTATACGAGCGTTGTTAAGCTGTCATCCATGTGGCGTTCCGTGCAACACCAGCGCCCAATTTCTATTGTTTGCGGGGGTGAGGCTATTTCCATCCCTTCCCGAGACGCAACACTTGCCTACTTTGCGAATTCAACTGCGGCTGCTGGAATTTCGGGCAATCTACTCTTTTTCATGTTCTGGGTGCCTGGCATTTTGCATCGCGGTTGCGTGCGTTGTGGATTTTTTAGAAACAGCTTGTTTCGAATATATTAATTGTCAAATTTGATCCGGTGAACGACGTCAAACGTAAGCCCTATATCGAAACAAATGGGGGCTAAAAATGAAAAAGCTTTTCGTACTTTCCACTACCGCGCTCATCGCGTTCACTGCACCTGCCATGGCTAACGGTAATTCCGATGCCGCGAAAAATATGGCGGACACTCTTTCCAGTACGCCGGGAATTGGAGCTGCCGCACCGTCGGTCAGTGGTAAAAACGCTATCGATGGTATCAAGAGTGATAGCGGTTGGGGCAACGCCGGCAGTCGTGTGGTTTCGGGACAGCAAGTCTCTCGCGGAAAGAAATAATAAACCACCCTCGTGTACCGAACTTAGTTGGGCACAAGTTATCATTTTTGGAGGGCGCCGTTCAAATGATCGGCGTCCTTACTTTGCTTTTTGTGTCGCGTCTCAGTTGGAATAATCCGCAATCCGCATCTGGTCGGCTTGACTATGATGCTAGGCAAATCCGCCGCCTCTGAAGAGCTTGTTCTTGAGTTCAAAGGCGCGATAGCAATAATTTCTCAGACGATGCAAAGCTGTCGTTAGCCAACCCGCGCGCTTGATGCTATGCAGTCCGCAGAAATGGACACTAGACGTTTCAGCAAAGACACGGATACTTCAAAGCTCAAATGGATGGCTGTGTAATTTCGTGCCTAGTAAGCCGCAGTTCATTCAAGTGTGGTCAGGAATACGTGGGCCATAACGACTGGCAGGTACATGGGTTATCGTTGAAACGCAGGAAACAAGATCCTTTTAGCGTCTCCGTGCTCTGGGTGAACAGTTTCAGAACATGGGTTTTGTGTTCTATGATTTCGAAACGACAGGAGTTTCAGTCGCATTCGACCAACCGCTTCAGTTCGCTGCGGTTCTCACAGACGAAAGACTTAATGAAGTCGAACGGGTCGAACTGCGGTGTCGATTGGCACCACATGTTATTCCTTCTCCGTACGCATTGATCGTAACTGGTATTTGTCACGAACAGCTTGTTGACCCGGATCTACCGGAGCTCTTTGAGTTTACTCAGGCCATTATGGATTGTTTGACGCGATGGTCGCCCGCTACGTGGGTTGGCTATAATTCCATCAGATTTGATGAAGAAGTCCTAAGCCAAGCATTCTATCAAAATCTCCAACCGAAGATCTATGCCACACAATTGAACGGCAACAAGAGATTGGACATTCTCACGGCGGTCTATGCAGTATGGTGTCGCAGCCGAAGCTTGTTAAACTGGCCGATTGACGACAAAGGCCGACCGGTTTTTAGTTGGACCGTTTGGCCCCTGAGAACGGGTTCGACAGTCATGATGCGCATGACGCGCTCGGTGACGTTGAAGCCACGCTGCACCTAGCACGCAAAATCGCTTTTGGTGATCCGGAACTTTGGTCGAGCCTACTTGAAAACCGCGACAAAAAGCGTGTCTTAGATAAGCTCAGCAACTTCCAACCATTTGAGCTTGTTTCGCGGTTTGGCGGAGGACCTCCTGAGCCCTACATCGGCTGCTTTTGCGGAGTTTCCCCAAGCAATCCTTCGGTGGCGGCTTTTTTAGACCTCGTGAAGGCTGATCCATCTGAACTTATTGAGGCCAGCGATACGACGATCCTTCGAGCAATCAACGGTTCACCGAATGTAATCCGCAGGTTCGCCGGAAGCTCCAAACCCAAGAAAGATCCGACACATTCAATCGTCAGATGGTTCAATGCCTGTGTAAT
Organism: Ruegeria sp. YTSA064; assembly: GCF_059610325.1. Classification (NCBI taxonomy): domain Bacteria; kingdom Pseudomonadati; phylum Pseudomonadota; class Alphaproteobacteria; order Rhodobacterales; family Roseobacteraceae; genus Ruegeria; species Ruegeria sp. YTSA064. The sequence goes on along the minus strand of NZ_JBXWNK010000013.1, from coordinate 130,077 downwards.
TTCTTTCGCTTCCATGGATCTGAAACTACTCGAGTATCGACTCAACCATCAAGCAAGTATGCTTCACAAATATTGTGCCTCTTGGTTGTTTCCATGCTGAACCAAGAAGAAACTCTTATGCTGTGAATGCTGGAAGTTTGCCCTGAAAGCCCGGCTTTTGAGCCCCGTCGGGGCAATGATTGAAAAACCGCCCTCAACCCCTCGCGTTGCAGTGTCGTACTAGACCCGAGCTTTTCTGGCACCGACAGACAGGCCTAGTGATCTGAAAGGCATGATTGATGAGCCGTTCTGATGGCGTAGATGCGTTCCAGCCATCGGTAATGCTGAGCTTGTTCACTTCACTGAAGACCGGTCGAAATCCAATCACAGCGAAAAGCCAAATTCGCGCTAATGCGTGAAACTACCTATTCAATTCCTAACTGACAAGCTTCGTGGTAAAAGCCAATCAATCCAGTATCTGAAGCAATTCATCAATGAGCAGAGAAAGCAAGTTTTTGAGCCTGGTGCTTCGGCACAAGCCTGAGGAGATCGGTCTTCAGCTCGATAAGCATGGGTGGGTTCGTGTTGATGAACTCTTGCGGAAGCTGAAGAAAGCCAATCGCAAGCTTAGCCGCGACGAACTCATTCAGCTTGTCGAAAACAACGATAAGAAGCGCTTCACTCTGTCCGAGGATGGCTTGCGGATCAGGGCAGCTCAAGGTCACTCAATTGATGTGGATCTGGGTCTGGAGCCTCAATGTCCACCTGACGAACTATACCACAGTACAGCCAGCGCAAATCTTGATGCAATATTCTCCGAGGGCTTAATTTCTGGGCGTCGCCACCAGGTTCATCTATCTTTGGATCCAGACACAGCCAAGCGCGTTGGCCAACGACACGGCAAACCTGTTGTGCTACGCGTCGAGGCACAACGAATGTTCAACGACGGTTTTGAGTTTTTACGCGCTGACAACGGTGTCTGGCTCACAGCCAAGGTTCCAGCAACCTATTTGGGATTTGGTTCGACTGCAGAACAATAACTAAGCCCATCTATACCGGACTCGTTGAGTAGGGGTAGTTATTCAACCAGATCTACGGGCATTGAGCTTCCTATTGCGCATACGAGACACATGATGCAGAGCTCAGAATTTATCCCGCAACAGGGATAAACCTCTGTCAAAAGAGACAAACTTCGTGTCATCTTTCATTGAACACAGTGGTGAGCCGTGCAGGATTCGAACCTGCGACCCACTGATTAAAAGTCAGTTGCTCTACCAACTGAGCTAACGGCCCACTCTTTTGTTGGATCTCGATGATCCGTGGCGCTCTGTAAGGTATTTACCCAACCGGGTTCAAGACCTAAATTTGCACCTCGGCACGCTTTTGTCTGATGTCAGTCCAGCGCCCCGATAGGCGGCCTAATTAGGCAGGTGGCGCTGGGGGGTCAACCCCTATTTTGTGGAATCTTTAGGACAGGCTGGATTCATTTTGTCGCCGGGGTTATATGCCCGCAATGCAAACCCTAAACGATACCGGATTGCCCATTATGAAGATGCACGGGCTGGGCAATGACTTTGTCGTTGTGGATGCGCGCGCGCATACGATTCCGATCACACCCAAGATGGCCAGGGGAATTGGACATCGGCAGTTTGGCGTGGGTTTCGACCAGCTCGCGGTGATCGAAAGCGGAGATGCAGATGCGCATCTGGTGTTCTACAACGCCGATGGGTCGACCTCGGCAGCCTGTGGCAACGCAACGCGATGTATTGCCAGGTTCTTGCTGGATGAAACTGGCAGATCGGATCTGACTCTCACGACAGAACGCGGCACTCTGCAGGCACGGGACGCAGGAAATGGCCTGACATCAGTCAACATGGGCCAACCTCAGCTTCTTTGGAATGAGATTCCCCTGACCGAAGAAATGGACACGCTTGAACTCCCCATCGAAGGGGGGCCAACAGCAACCGGAATGGGTAATCCGCATTGCACTTTCTTTGTCGACGATGCGGAGGCGATCCCTCTCGAAGATTTCGGTGCGCGTTATGAACACCATCCGCTCTATCCTGAACGTACCAACGTGCAGGTAGCACAGATCGCAGGGCCAGACAAAATCCGCATGCGCGTCTGGGAGCGCGGTGTTGGGATCACCTTGGCTTCGGGGTCATCATCCTGTGCCACTGCCGTCGCAGCGGCCCGGCGTGGACTTACCGGGCGCCAGGTACAAGTTGATCTTGACGGTGGGACTATATGGATCGACTGGCGCGATGATGGCGTCTGGATGACGGGGCCAACAGTCCACGTTTTTTCGGGTACGCTCACGCCGGAATTTCTGAGGTCTCTGGAATGAATCCGCCCAAGTTCAGTACTCTGGGTTGCCGCCTGAACGCCTACGAGACCGAGGCGATGAAAGAGCTGTCACAGCTGGCGGGCCTTAGCGATGCGGTGATCGTAAACACTTGTGCGGTGACTGCTGAGGCCGTGCGCAAGGCGCGGCAGGAAATTCGCAAGCTGCGGCGGGAAAATCCCGACGCTCGCCTGATTGTCACCGGCTGTGCCGCGCAGACTGAGCCAGAGACATTCGCGCGCATGGATGAGGTCGACGCGGTAATCGGAAACACCGAAAAGATGCGGCCCGAAACCTGGAAAGGAATGGCTGCTGATTTCATCGGTCAGACCGAAGCCGTGCAGGTAGATGACATCATGTCTGTTACCGAAACGGCGGGCCATCTGATCGACGGTTTTGGCACCCGCTCACGCGCCTACGTACAGGTCCAGAACGGGTGCGACCATCGGTGTACTTTCTGCATCATCCCCTATGGCCGCGGAAACTCTCGCAGCGTCCCTGCAGGCGTCGTGGTGGACCAGATCAAGCGGCTGGTCGATAGGGGCTATAACGAAGTTGTCCTGACCGGAGTTGACCTGACCTCATGGGGCGCGGACCTGCCTGCGCAACCCAAGTTTGGTGATCTGGTCATGCGCATCCTGAAACTGGTGCCGGACCTTCAGCGCCTGCGGATCAGTTCGATCGACTCGATCGAGGTGGACGAGAATCTGATGCAAGCTATTGCGACCGAACCGCGCCTGATGCCGCATCTGCATCTGTCGCTACAGCATGGTGATGATCTGATCCTGAAGCGCATGAAACGTCGCCACCTGCGCGATGATGCCATCCGCTTTACGGAAGAGGCTCGTAAGTTGCGCCCGGATATGACATTTGGGGCCGATATCATCGCAGGCTTCCCGACAGAGTCCGAAGACCATTTCGAGAATTCTCTAAAACTGGTCAACGACTGCGACCTGACCTGGCTGCATGTGTTTCCTTATTCAAAACGCGAAGGAACTCCCGCTGCTCGCATTCCACAGCAGGTGAACGGAAACGTAATCAAGGAGCGGGCCGCCCGCTTACGCGCTGCCGGGGATGCCAAGGTTGCGAAGCATCTTTCAGAACAGGTTGGAAGGCATCACAACATACTGATGGAAAACCCTCATATGGGGCGGACGGAACAGTTCACCGAAGTCACTTTTGCGCAGCCTCAAATTGAAGGGCAGATCGTGCGCGGGGTGATCACAGGCACATCAGGTACGCAGTTGCAGGCCCAACCCTGTGCTCAGGTCAGTCAAAGATAGACGACACCGAATTCCCGCTCGATCAACTCAAAGTCCTGTTCGCCACTCTCGTTCTGCCGGGAGGTTTCGGCCATGAACGCTTCGACGCGGTCGCCGGGGAAAATGTAGCTGATCATACGCACATCCTGATCGCTATTGTTTTTCATATAGTGGGAAACTCCGCGCGGGCAGTGAATGGTATCCCCTGCGCCGGCGCTGACCCACGTGTCACCAATCTTCGCATCAACCGTGCCTTGAAGAATGTGAAACGTCTGATCCTCCCATTTATGGTAATGATCGGGCACCGCGCCTCCTGGAGCCATAACGCCGTCCGAGATTACGTATTCTCCGTCGGTGGCCTCTTTGCCCACAACAACTCCGACATACTCATTCGGGGCCATCATGTATTTCTTGCTGCCATCCCAATGCTGAATGACAACCTGTTTACGTGTGGCTTCGATTTTGTCTGCCATCGATAAGCTCCTTCGGAATTTCTGTATTCGCTATCTGGGAACTCGTGGCCTGAATTCTAGTAGGCACCAAAGAAGAAACCCCGCAACCGAAAGGTGCGGGGGTCCTTTAATAGACAATCCGGTTGGATATTAGTCCTTGCGGATCTTGCCCTTGTGGGGCGCCCACAGGCGCTTGTTCACCAGATAAAGCAGCACAGACAGAACCGTCAGGAACAGAACACCGACGAACCCGGCATTCTTGCGGCCCATCATCTTTGGCTCAGCGGTCCACATCAGGAAGGCCGCAACGTCTTCCGACATGGCTTCAACCGTTGCTGGATGACCATCTGCGAATTCGACCTGATCCTCGGCCAATGGCGGTGCCATCGAGATCCAGCCACCCGGGAAGGCCTTGTTCTCATAAAGAACCGTGCCCGCCTCTTCCTTCTCTTCGCCGGTATAGCCGTCAAGCAATGATGCGATATATTCCGCACCACCCATGCCTTTGACCAGTTGGTTAATCCCCAGGCCGTATGGGCCATGGAATCCGGCACGGGCCTTCGCCATCAAGCTCAGGTCCGGTGCGCCAACGCCAGTATTGGCCGGGAAGTGGTCGGTCGGGATTGCCGGGCGGAAATCGTCCAGCTCGGGATCAAACACTTCGAAATTATCGGCCGCATAGGTGATGACCTGTTCTTCCGAATATCCCAGATCCTCAAGCGTCCGCAGCGGTATGTATTGCAGACCATGGCACGCCGCGCAGACCTCGGTGTAGATCTGCAGACCGCGCTGAAGCTGGTTCTGATCCCAGGTGCCAAACGGACCTTCGAACGAAAAGTCAAAGTCCTCGATGTGCTGCTCACCGCCACCTGCCGCAAAGGTCGAGGCGGGCGCAAGGGCCAGAGCAAACGCGGCACCGATTGCAAGTTTCTTGAACATGATTCCGGTCCCTCTTCTTACTCGGCCGGCGTGGCGTCGGCGTCAGCCTTGCCATAATGCGCGTTGAAGTCTTCTTCGATGGTTTCCGGCTGTGCCAGAGGTTTCTCGATCACACCAAGGATCGGCAGGATCACGAAGAAATATGCGAACCAGTAGGCGGACGCGATCAGCGAGAAGGTCGCATAGGGTTCTTCCGCGGGCATCGCACCCAGCCACATCAGGGCAAAGAAGTCGATGACCAGCAGGTAGAACCACCATTTGAACATCGGGCGGTATTTGCCCGAACGCACGGTCGATGTGTCCAGCCAAGGTGCCAGAGCCATTGCAAGGATCGCACCGAACATCGCCAGAACACCGAAGAACTTGGCATCGATGATGCCGCCGGTGATGAAGCTGGCGAACTGAACGACCCAGACCTCGCCGGTGAACGCACGCAGAATCGCGTAGAACGGCAGGAAGTACCATTCAGGAACGATGTGCGCAGGTGTGACCAGCGGGTTGGCTTCGATGTAGTTATCCGGGTGGCCCAGATAGTTCGGCATGTAACCCACGATGGCCCAGAACACGACCAGAATGACGGCCAGAGCGAACAGGTCCTTGATCACGAAATAGGGCCAGAACGGCAGCGTGTCTTTCTCGGCCTCGGCTTTCGAACCACGGCGTACTTCAACACCCGTAGGGTTGTTGTTGCCAGTGGTGTGGAAGGCCCAGATATGCACGATGACCAGCGCTGCGATAACGAAAGGCAGCAGGTAGTGCAGAGAGAAGAAACGGTTCAGCGTGGCGTTGTCCACCGCAGGTCCGCCCAGCAGCCAGGTCTGAATCGCGTCACCCACAAACGGGATCGCTCCAAACAGGCCGGTGATCACGGTCGCACCCCAGAAGGACATCTGGCCCCAGGGCAGAACGTAACCCATGAAGGCAGTGCCCATCATCATCAGGTAGATCAGCATACCGATGATCCACGTGATCTCACGCGGGGCTTTGTACGAGCCGTAGAACAGGCCGCGGAAAATGTGAATGTAGACCGCAACAAAGAACAGAGACGCGCCGTTCATGTGCAGATACCGCAGCATATAGCCGCCATTCACGTTGCGCATGATGTGTTCGATGCTGGCAAAGGCCAGATCGACATGCGGGGTATAGTGCATCACCAGAACGATACCGGTGACGATTTGCAGCGCCAGACAGAACGTCAGAACGATACCCCAAATCCACATCCAGTTCAGGTTCTTTGGGGTCGGGATCATCAGGGTATCATACAGCAGGCCGACAATCGGCAGGCGGCTGTTCAGCCACTTTTCGCCGCTTGTCTTCGGCTCGTAATGATCGTGGGGAATTCCGGACATAAGTTGGGTCTCCCTTAGCCGAGTTTGATTGTGCTGTTGTCCACCCATTCAGCGGGTGGGACAGGCAGGTTCTCGGGCGCGGGGCCCTTACGGATACGGCCGGCCAGATCGTAGTGCGAACCGTGGCAGGGGCAGAACCAGCCGCCGAAATCACCGGCATCGCCCAGCGGCACACATCCAAGGTGAGTACAGACGCCCATCTGAACGATCCATGCACCCGGCGCTTCGCCTTCGGGCGACGGCATGACGCGGTTGGCGTCAGTTGCCGGTGCATCGGCTGCAATATTGAAGTTACGCGCCAGCGGATCAGGCAGAGCATCCACGCCTTCGGCGTCCTGCTCTTTGGCTTCCTGGATCTCGGCACCAGTTCGGTGACGGATGAAAACAGGTTTGCCCAACCACTTCACGGTCAGCTGCGTGCCCGTCTCAACCCCGCTGACGTCAACACGGATCGAGGACAGCGCCTGAACGTCTGCCGAGGGATTCATTTGATTTACCAGGGGCCAAACGGCAGCCCCCGTCGCAACGACACCTGCGCCGCCAGCGACGTAGTACAGAAAATCTCTGCGGGTGCCTTCGTGGTCTTCAGCGTGGGACACGAGGTTATCTCCGAATTGTCTGGCGCCCGCGAACGGGCATATAGCTCGCGCACCGCATGAACTGCGGCGTCTTAAAGGGGGTATCTATCGGGGAGAATAGAGTTCGTCCAGCGCTCTTAAACGCGCAATACGCCGCATCTAAGCAATCATGTCACGGTGAAAGGGTAAAATTTCAATATCAAATGCAGATTTTAGTCTTCTGGGCAGCCACTAGGTCCGGCGGTCATGTGGTGTGATTCGGGGCTGGCCTGCGGATTGGCGCATCCGGGTTTATCCACCTTGACTCCCTCTTAAGATCGTCGAAATGACACTGAATTTGCCAGAGTTTTGCCACGATATTTTCCAAGTTAACGCGAACATGATGAGATTAAATTGTTAATTTAAAATAGATATTTCAAAGATATAGCAGAATATCCAATTCCGATTGCACTCATTGTAGGAATACGCGAAAGGCCGAAGGAAATCACCAAGTAGCCGGAGAATTCCAATGCCAAAAATTGCCGTAACTGCGTGTCTTTTTACGATTCTGACTACAGCACAAGCGATTGCTGCCGGAGACCCCGCAAAAGGCGAGCAACTCTATAACCGATGTTCATCCTGCCACGCGATCATCAAAGATGGCGAAGTTTTGGTTAAAGGCGGAATCACGGGGCCGAATCTCTATGGCGTGGTTGGTCGCGTGGCCGGGACTGAAAACGACTATCTGAACGGAAGCGAGCGTCTGCCCATTGGCATGTTTACCGATGACATGATCCGTGCCGGGCAAGAAGGGCTGGTATGGACCGAAGAAAACATCGCCGCCTATTCACAAGACCCCATCGACTTCATCAAACAGTATCTGAATGATGAAACCGCCCGCCCGAATATGAGCGTGAAGCTAAAGAAAGGAGCGGATCACATAGCCGCCTATCTCGCCACCTTCACTACTCAGTAAACTAGGTGATTTTTAAATTTTGGCCTCGCGCATAAGCGAGGCCAATGTCCCGACCTCAGCCCCAATCCCAGCAGATTGGACGTGATCAGCGGCGCGTTGGCGCGCAACGTCGGGCTTGTTCTGGTTAAGTTTCCAAGTGCCATCTATGTCCGATACCGTCAGTCGGCATGGCACGATCATCCGCATCATCCGATCCAGCGCATCTGGTGTCATCTTCGACGCCAGCCATGGAGGCTTAGGCAACAGGCGATTCTCGAAATCAGCAGCCTGTCGATCCAGCAGGCCTCGCAACTCTTCCACGGGGCGCATCTCAAGCACGCCGGTCAGATGCACCGCAACATAGTTCCAGGTCGGGACCTGATCATCGACGCCATACCAATCAGGCGAGATGTACCCATCAGGCCCTGAAACGGCGATCCGCGCAGATTGCGGCTGCTTCAATGCACGAACGATCGGGTTTGACCGCACCAGATGCAGATCCGCCCATCCGGCATCTTCGCTCAGCAGGAATGGAACGTGGCTCAGCAACGGAGCTTCTTGTGTCGAGACCGCCAGAACGCCAAAGGCGCGCTCTCGGGCAAAATCGATATGACGCGCACACGCCTCGTTGCGAAAGGCAGGGTTAGGATGCATTTAGGTCCTCCGTCCAATTTCTCTTGCAGAACCAGTATCGAATTGGCAAGGTCCACCTCGTTCTCAGGGCGGGGCGAAATTCCCCACCGGCGGTATGCGGGCTCGACCCGTAAGCCCGCGAGCGGCCCCGACCTTCGGGGTGTCAGCAGATCTGGTGAGAGGCCAGAGCCGACGGTTACAGTCCGGATGAAAGAGAACGTGCAGCACGCCGGTAATGCGGTGTGCCCGCTCGTGATCGCCTTGGGTGAAGTGTCTGTTTGCTAAGGAGATCATGATGACACACACCCGCTATTCTTTCGTCAAAGCCAATTGGCATTCTGATATCGTGGATCGCGCCCTTGATGGGTTCTTGCAACTCATCCCCGCCGAACAGGTCGATATATTTGACGTCCCCGGCGCGTTTGAAATGCCTTTGATTGCCCGCGATCTGGCTCAAACCGGTCAATACGCAGCCATAGCCTGTGCAGCCTTTGTAGTAGATGGGGGCATATACCGGCACGATTTTGTTGCTCAGGCCGTGGTTGATGGTTTGATGCGCGCCGGTATGGATACCGGTGTCCCTGTGCTGTCGGTCTCGCTGACGCCGCATCAATATCAGGAAACCGATCATCACAACGCCATCTACCGCGAGCACTTTGTGCAAAAAGGGCGCGAAGCCGCACAGGCGGCCCTAAAGGTCACCGAAACCCGCACGCACATCGCTGCTGCGGCCTGACAGCTAGCGGTCGGGGTCACCCTCGACCGCAAATCCGCTTGAGGCCAAGCCCCGCGCCCGCTAATCACGTTCCGCAAAGGAGCACGCCCCATGTCGATGAACAGCTTTGGACACCTCTTCCGAGTCACCACCTGGGGTGAAAGTCACGGCCCTGCATTGGGGGCCACCGTCGACGGCTGCCCACCGGGTGTGCAAATCAATGAGACTATGATCCAGCACTGGCTGGACAAGCGCAAACCAGGGCAGAACAAGTTTACGACCCAGCGACGCGAGCCCGATCAGGTCAAAATTCTGTCCGGTGTTTTCGAAGGCCAGACCACCGGCACGCCTGTACAATTGATGATCGAGAACACCGATCAGCGCTCGAAAGACTACGGCGACATCATGGACAAGTTCCGCCCTGGTCACGCTGATATTACCTACTGGCAGAAATACGGTATTCGCGATTATCGCGGTGGCGGCCGAAGCTCGGCTCGGGAAACGGCATCGCGCGTCGCCGCCGGAGGATTAGCGCGCGAAGCAATCAGGCAGATCGCCCCGAATGTGCAGATCACCGGTTATATGACGCAGATCGGCCCGCACAAAATCGACCGTGCCAATTTCGACTGGTCGCAGATCGAACAAAACCCGTTCTGGACACCGGACGCTAAATCTGCCGAGGATTGGGCGGTCTATCTCGATGATCTGCGCAAGTCCGGAAACTCGGTCGGCGCGGTAGTTGAGGTCGTGGCACGTGGCGTCCCTGCGGGGCTGGGCGCACCAATATACGCAAAGTTAGACACTGATCTGGCCGCTGCCATGATGTCGATCAACGCCGTAAAAGGCGTCGAGATTGGCGAGGGTATGGCGGCAGCAGAACTGACCGGCGAAGCCAACGCTGATGAAATCTTTATGGGTCAGAACGGCCCGCAATACAGCTCGAACCATGCAGGTGGCATTTTGGGCGGCATTTCCACAGGGCAGGACGTCGTCGTGCGGTTTGCGGTCAAGCCGACCTCGTCGATCTTGACCACTCGCAAAACCATCACCAAATCCGGTGAAGAGACCGAGATCATTACCAAAGGACGCCACGATCCCTGCGTTGGCATCCGCGCCGTGCCGGTGGGTGAGGCGATGATGGCCTGTGTAATCCTCGATCACTTGCTTCTACATCGCGGCCAGATCGGCGAGAACCGTGGACGGATTGGCTGATCATCGCGCGGCGCTTCGGGCGGTCGTCACGCAGCGAATGCTGACCGATCCAGCGCATGATCTGGCGCATCTGGATCGGGTTTGGTTAATCGCTCAGACTATTGCTGACCAGCGCACCAACCAGCGTGTATTGCTCGCCGCCTGTTATCTGCATGATCTGGTCAATCTGCCCAAGGACGATCCCAACCGGCATCTGGCGTCGCAACAATCGGCCACTGAATCAGAGCCTATTCTTGCAGAACTTGGCTTTGCGGCTTCGGAAATTTGCAACACGCAACACGCCATTGCTGCGCACAGCTACTCCGCCAACATCCCTCCTGAATCGCCCGAGGCATGTATCCTGCGGGATGCGGATCGACTGGACGCACTTGGCGCGATCGGGATTGCCCGCACCTTCGCCGTGTCGGGAGCGTTGGGGCGGGCGTTATATGATATCGCCGATCCCTTCGCCGAAGACCGCGTCTTGGATGATCAGAAATTTGCAATTGACCATTGGAAGACCAAGCTGCTGAATCTGCCAGCTGAAATGGTGACTGATGGCGGACGTGATTTAGCGCACAAGCGGGTTACTCAAATGCTCGGGTTTCTTGAGATATTCTCGGAAGAAATCGGGCACCCACTCCCAATCAACTGGAAATCTGTCTGATTGGTACAATCCCATCGTTGATCTTTTGCGCGCGAAAGCGCAGGTTCGCGCCATGGCGAAATCCTTAACATCGCATCGTCCGGCATTAGCCGTGGCGCTGAAACTCAGTGCGCTGGTGCTGTTCACAGTAATGTCCGCCTTGGTCAAGGCGCTGTCGGATGATTTCCCTCCGGGCGAAATGGTGTTTTTCCGCTCGCTCTTCGCCATTCCGGTCATCATTGCTTGGTTGTCATGGCGCGGAGAGCTGACGCAAGGTTTCATCGTAAAGAAGCCCATGGGCCATTTCTGGCGCGGTGTATTGGGCACGTCGGCCATGGGGTTGACCTTTACCGGACTTAGCCTGCTGCCTTTGCCCGAGGTCACGGCCATCGGCTATGCCACCCCTATCTTCACGCTGATCATGGCCGCAATCATGTTGGGTGAACGGATACGAATGATCCGCATCGGCGCCGTTGCGCTTGGTCTTGTCGGCGTTCTGATCATGATCTGGCCGCGCCTGGGCTCGGGTACTGCTGAAACCGCCGCAATGATCGGCGCGCTCTGTGTATTGGCGGCTACTGTCGCGCGCGCTTTTGTTCAGATACACATTCGGCAACTTGTGCAGGTGGATCATCCAGCTGCGATTGTGTTCTACTTTTCGCTCACGGCAACTTTGCTTTCAAGCCTATCGGTGTTTTGGGGCTGGGTTGTCCCAAGCTGGGAACAAGCTGCATTGCTGGTCACAATGGGCTTGATCGGCGGAGTGGCGCAGATTCTCGTGACATCCTCGTACAAATTCGGCCAAGCCTCAATGTTGGCGCCTTACGATTATACGACGATGCTGTTTGCCATCATCATCGGTTATATCTGGTTTGATGAGCTTCCGACCCTGGTGATGCTGGGCGGCGCGACGCTGGTGATTGCCGGCAATGTCGTAGTCATCCTACGCGAACGCCAACTTGGACTCGATCGGACCAAGGCGCGGTCTGTAACCGACCCCAAAGCGTGACTTTACCTTTTGCAAACTTCCCCTAGTTTAGGGCGCGATACTCCCATGAGGTTTCCCAATGAGCGACGCACAAAACCACAAAGAAAAAATGCAAGAGGTGCAGGCGAAGCACCGCAAAAAAGTCTCGGAAGCGGTTGATCCCGGTCGGGGATTGGTGCTGATCAACACCGGCAAGGGCAAGGGCAAGTCCTCGGCCGCATTTGGTGTAGTAATTCGCGCCTTGGGTTGGGGTCAGAAAGTGGCTGTGGTTCAGTTCATCAAAGGCAAATGGAAGACGGGTGAGCGCAGGTTCTTTGAAGAGCGTGATCTGGTCACCTGGCACACAATGGGCGAAGGCTTCACCTGGGATACGCAAGACCGCGAACGTGACATTGCTGCCGCGACGGCAGCCTTTGGCAAGGCGTGTGATCTGATGAAAAGCGGCGACTATGATCTTGTTGTTTTGGACGAGATCAATATCGCGCTGCGCTATGAATACCTTTCAGTAGAGACTGTTATTGACGGTCTTAAGGCCCGTTCGGACAAAACCAGCGTATTCCTGACAGGCCGGGATGCACCCCAAGCTTTGCGCGAATATGCGGATCTGGTGACCGAGATGACCGAAGAGAAGCATCCGTTTCAGGCCGGTATCAAAGCCCAGCGGGGTGTGGATTTCTAAACCCGCACTTCCCCTTCATTCAGCGCGCGCAGTGATGCGCGCCTGACAGGCTCAGGTGTCACGACGGGGTGTTCCTCGAGCTTGCGACAACGTTCGGCATCACAGGTCTTGTGATCAAGATAAGCGGCGACATCTGAGGTCAGCGCATCGCAATCACATGACGCGCAACAGGGATCGCCCATCAATTCTTCGAAACGTTCGCGCAATCGCAGCCTCTTTGTGGTCGTTTCCGGGGCGATGGCAGGCCTTCACATCTGCACAAGCTGAGCCTACAGATCGCCCCAGAACCTGGAGCTTGATATCAAAATCTGGCGTTGCATTATATCTGATTGTTTTAATCGGAAATTTCAAGCCCTAAATTCGATTACATCATCGCCAACTCAATTTGGGCAAATCGCCTTATTAGAGCCGAAAAAGGAAGAGGGCCACGCAGAAATCCGCACGGCCCATCAATGATTTACAGATTTGGTATTCGGTCAGACAACAACATCTTTTTCGGGCGCACTAAGCGATATGACCGCGACAACAGCGGCACCGTTTATCCAGTAGAACAGGGCGTCAATGCCGGAAAATCCAAGCAGGCTGGGCGCCATCAGAAAGGCAATACCAACAAGAAGATCTACAGCGAGGTGGAACTTGTAGGACAGCACCCTCCAGATTCCGAGATGATGATCTGTCAGAATAGTCAATACGAAGGCGGCCACGCCTGTAAACACGGACAGCCAGAGTGCCAAGGGGTTGGACTGACCAAGCCCTAGAACAAAGGGCAACACCATCAGCGCAATCGCAACTGGGTAGTCGAGATACGCATGGACAGAGCGGGTGACAAAACGCAGGGACATTTCAACTTCCTTTCCTTAATCAGTGATGGCTAAAGGATAGGAGCAGCGATCCGAACGGAGTATACTTGGTCGTTTGATAAACTTTGCAGATCGTTCGAAATACTAAACGTTCAGTGCAGTGCCCGATAGGCGGCGGGAGATACGCCAACCTGCTTCTTGAACACGCGCGAAAACGCGGCCTCAGAGGCATACCCCACCTCGGCAGCCGCATCCGCAACATTCCAGCGGTTTTCGGTCAACCCATGACAGGCTATCTGCATCCGCCAATCTGTCAGATATTGTATCGGAGTTGTTCCCATCTTCTGGGCAAAAAGCTGGGCAAACGCGGTGCGCGACATCGCTGCCTCGCGCGCGAGTGAGGCAACACTCCACTCCTGTGCGGGGGACTGATGAAATGCCGTCAGCGCCCGCGAGATGCGCGGGTCGGCAAACCCGGCCAGCGCGGCATCATCCGGGCTTTGGTGTTCCAGATAGGCCCGTATTGCTTGCGCAAACAGCACTTCAGACAGTTTCAAAGCAATTAAATCGCCGCCAATGCGTGCGCCGGACACCTCTGATCCGATCATGCGCAGGGTCGCCTCAATCCAGGTGCCAGCGTCCTCCCCGTAATTCTCGATCAGAATATAGGGCGGCAGCCGATCGATCAGCATATGCCCAGTCCCTTTCCGACCGGCGGGTCCCGTAAACGAGAAATGACCGCAGATCAGCTGCGTATCGCGTTCTTCTTCTGCCCCGCCATAGACCAGCACACCGTCGCCGTTGTAGCCGGACTGATCCAACACCTGCTCAAGTGGCAGAGCGTCATAGGGTTTGACCTCGTTGCACAGCAGCGCGTGTGACGCGCCATGTGGGATCAAGATCAGGTCGCCCTGCCGCAACCGCAGCGTCTCGCCAGTTGCAGACAGGTAAACCTTAAGCTCACCGCGCTGAACAAAGTGAAAGCGGGCCACGTTCTCGTAGCTCGGCACCTGTATCCCGAACGGAGGGGTAAAGGATGTGCGAAAGTAAAATGTACCACGAAGAGACAGGCGGGTGAGAATATCGCTGAGAAGATCCAACATAGATCAAGAATACGGTCTCACACGCAGGCGTCCATATCTCGGGACGATCTGCACAAAAATTTGCACGACCTGCGATCAAAACCCCCGCCTGAGCGGGGGTTCAAAGCGGTATTAACTTACGCGCGGACCAGCTTTTCGTAGTCTTCGGCGATTTCGCGGGTCAGCTCGCCTACTTCAAACGTATAGTCACCGATTTGCCCGACCGGCGTGACTTCGGCCGCTGTGCCAGTCAGCCAACACTGTTCGAAATCTGCCATTTCTTCGGGTCTGATGCGGCGTTCGTGGACAGTGACGCCCTTGTCTTTCAGCATCTGGATGACCGTCTGACGGGTGATGCCGTTTAGGAAGCAATCGGCCAGTGGGGTGTGCACTTCACCATCCTTGACGAAGAAGACGTTGGCACCCGTCGCCTCGGCCACGTTTCCGTTGTAATCCATGAACAAAGCGTCCGAGCAGCCTTTAGCTTCGGCCTTATGCTTTGAAATGGTGCAGATCATGTAAAGACCCGCTGCCTTGGCATGTACCGGAATGGTTTCCGGGCTGGGTCGTTTCCATTCGGCGATGTCCAGCTTGGCACCTTGCATCTTGGCATCACCGTAATACGCACCCCAAGGCCAAACAGCGATGGCCATCCGAACGGGGTTCTTGGCGGAAGCGACACCCATGTCCTCGCCCGAGCCACGCCAGACCAGCGCCCGCACATAAGCATCCTGAAGTCCGCTAGCTTTCAGCGCCTCTTCCTTGGCGGCCTCGATCTCATCGACCGAGTAGGGCATCGGCATATCCAGCGCCTCAGCCGAGGCAATCAGGCGTTCCGAATGTTCGCGGCTTTTGAAGATCTTACCGTTATAGGCGCGCTCACCCTCAAACACGGAGGACGCATAGTGCATCGCGTGGGACAGAATGTGCACATTGGCTTCGCGCCAGGGCACCAGTTCGCCATCCATCCAGATGACACCGTCGCGATCGTCATATCCCGCCATGCGAAACCTCCTGAGCCGGGCTGTATTTCCAAATGTTGCGCCAATTAAGTCCGATCCGGACATAATGTTGCGCAAAAACTGCGATTCGATACCTGTGCGCTCTTGGAATGTCAATAAGGCTGACATAAAGTCAGATCATACTGAGTATGAGGTCCGACATGTCCGACATCCGTCCCGCCCCGGTATTTGGCGGAGAAAGCCTGTTGTTTCTGACAGATGAGCAACTGAGGCAGGGCATTGAGGCTATGTTTTTTGCCTATCGCGGTTTTACCGCCGATCCTGATCGTATCCTGACTGAATTGGCCTATGGTCGGGCGCATCACCGGGCCATCCACTTCATCAACCGCGCGCCGGGGACAACGGTCAACAACCTGCTGGCCATATTGGGTGTTACCAAACAATCGCTGAACCGCGTTCTGCGTAGCCTCATCGAAGATGGTCTGGTCGAAAGCCGAGTCGGAACAGTGGACAAACGTGAACGCCACCTATTTCTGACGGATAAGGGGAAGGCGTTAGAGGCCAAACTCTCCGACGCCCAGCGCGCCCGGATGCGCGCGGCCTACAAAGATGCGGGCCCCGAAGCAGTGGCCGGGTTTCGCAAAGTGCTTGAAGCGATGATGGATGCTGATATGCGTCGTGCATATACAAAACTGCGGGATACGACTTCATGAGCGAAATGGACGCCCATCTTCTGATCGTCGACGATGACGAGCGCATTCGCGATTTGCTCAAGAAATTCCTGATGCGCAGCGGGTTCTTGGTGACTTCTGCGCGCGACGCGGCCCATGCGCGGCGGGTGTTGTCAGGGTTGGATTTTGATATGATTGTGCTGGATGTGATGATGCCCGGCGAGGATGGCGTCAGCCTGACCCGGGCCTTGCGCGAAACGCATTCCACCCCGATCTTGTTGCTGACGGCAAAGGGCGAAACCGAGCATCGGATTGCTGGTTTGGAAGCCGGAGCGGATGACTACTTGGCGAAGCCGTTCGAACCCAAAGAGTTGCTACTTAGGATCAATGCCATTCTGCGCCGGATGCCGGAAACGCCCGCGCACGACGCAGTGGCCAAGATTCTGCATCTTGGACCAATTCGCTACGATATCGAGCGGGGAGAGATGTGGCAGGGCGAAGACCCAGTGCGCCTGACTGCAACGGAAAGCCAGTTGATGAAGATATTCTCGGCCCAGCCCGGCGAACCGATTAGCCGTGCCAAGCTGGTCGAGGACCTGGGGCGCGACAAGGGACAGGCGCAGGAACGTGCGGTGGACGTGCAGATCACCCGCTTGCGTCGGAAGCTGGAGCAGGATCCGAAACAACCTCGGTATCTGCAGACTGTGCGCGGTGCGGGCTATATGCTGGCGCCGGACTGATGAGCCGCTGCGCGGCGTTTTTAGGCCTTGGGCGAGGATATTTTTAGCCAGATGAAGATGGGATCCTGATGAAAACCGCTTTGCTGACCCACGCAGATTGCCTGAACCATGCGACACCGGAGGGGCATCCAGAGCGGGTGGCGCGGTTGGAACATATCCTTCATGCGCTTGAGGATTTGGATTTGCAGCGTGTGACAGCGCCGTTGGCGGCGGATGATGATTTGCTACGAGTTCATCCGCAGAGCCATATCAGTGATATTCTTGACCAAAGGCCCTCGGATGGGTTCAAGCAGATTGATGGGGATACATTCATGTCTCCAGGATCTGTTGATGCGGCCTATCGCGCGGCAGGTGCGGTGGTGCGAGCAGTCGATCTGGTACTGGGCGGTGAAGCACCGAATGCGTTCTGTGCGATACGACCGCCAGGCCACCATGCCGAGACGGAAGCGGCCATGGGGTTCTGTCTGTTTGGCAATGCCGCGTTGGCTGCAAAGCATGCACTGGATCATCACGGGTTGAACCGCGTGGCAGTGGTGGATTTCGATGTTCATCATGGCAATGGCACGCAGGATTTGCTGTGGGACGAAAAGCGCGCGCTGGTGATCACCAGTCAGCAGATGCCGTTATGGCCCGGCTCTGGCCGTACTGACGAAACCGGCGCTTATGAGACGGTTTTGAATATTCCTTTGGCACCGGGCACAGGCGGAGCGGAGATGCGAGCCGCTTATGAGGCGCAAGCTTTTCCACGACTGCGCGCTTTCAAGCCGGAACTAATTATTGTCTCCGCCGGGTTTGATGCCCATCAGGATGATCCGTTGGCAAATCTTAACTGGTCCACGGGTGATTTCGCCTGGATCACGGCGGAGCTGTGCAAGATTGCTGATGAAGTGTGTGATGGGCGTATCGTCTCGACTCTGGAAGGCGGGTATGATCTGAACGCATTGGCCGAGGCGACACGCGCCCATGTGGAAGAATTGATGAAGGCAGCACAATGACCGATACCCCAGTCGAACAGATGACCTTTGAACAGGCGATGAAAGAGCTTGAGGCCGTGGTGGGCCAGCTGGAACGAGGGGATGTGGCGCTGGATCAGTCGATCGCTTTGTATGAGCGGGGTGCGGCGTTGAAGAAACGCTGTGAGGATGAGCTGAAGCGCGCCGAGGAAAAGGTGGCCGCGATCACTTTGGACGCAGATGGCCAGCCAACCGGGACGACGCCTGTCGAAGGTCAGTAAATGTTTCGTGAAAAGCTGGCACAGGATGCCGCGCTGATTCAGAGCCATTTTGATCTGGTTCTGAGCGCGCTGGATGAACTGGATGTGACCCGCGCGATGACCTATGCCACGCAAGGCGGCAAGCGTCTGCGAGGGTTTCTGGTGCTGGAAAGTGCTCGGTTGCATGGCATCGATGCGGCTCGGGCGATCTGGCCAGCGACGGGGATCGAAGCGCTGCATGCATACTCGCTGGTTCATGACGACCTGCCCTGCATGGATGATGATGACCTGAGGCGCGGTCGCCCCACGGTTCATGTGAAATGGGATGACGGGACGGCCGTTCTGGCCGGGGATGCGCTGCAGACACTTGCATTTGAGCTTTGCGTGCGGCCAGAGGTCGGAAATGCTGAAATACGCGCCGAACTGACTCTAACACTGGCAAAAGCGAGCGGCGCGCAGGGTATGGTTCTGGGTCAGGCGCTGGATATTGCGGCGGAGACGGCAGCAGGGCCACTGACACTGGATGAGATTACGCAACTGCAAGCGGGCAAGACCGGCGCGTTGATCGAATGGTCCGCCTGTGCAGGCGCACGGCTGGCGCAGGCTGATCCCACCCCCTTGCGCCAATATGCCCAAGCGCTTGGGCTTGCCTTTCAGATCGCGGATGACATCATGGATGTCGAAGGAGATGCCGAAAAGGCAGGAAAGCGCTTGCAGAAGGATGCAGAGGCGGGCAAGGCGACTTTTGTCTCGCTTCTTGGCCTGGATGCGGCTAAATCCCGTGCCGCTGAGCTTGTGGATCAGGCTTGTGCTGCGTTGGATGAATATGGTTCAAAAGCTGAAACCTTGAAGCAGGCTGCCCGCTTCGTTATTGCCCGGGACAGCTAAGCCAGGAACGCCAAATGTCAGACCGCCCGAATACGCCTCTGCTGGATCTTGTGAACCGCCCTGCGGACCTCAAGCAATTCACGGATGCGCAGCTGCATCAAGTGGCGCATGAGCTGCGGTCAGAAACGGTCTCGGCTGTGTCTGTCACGGGCGGACATCTGGGGGCAGGTTTGGGAGTGGTCGAGCTGACCACAGCGCTGCACGCTGTGTTCGATACTCCGAGAGACAAGATCATTTGGGACGTCGGTCACCAGTGCTATCCGCACAAGATTCTGACCGAGCGCCGCGATCGGATTCGCACCCTGCGCATGAAAGATGGCCTGAGCGGATTTACCAAGCGCAGCGAAAGCCCATATGACCCGTTTGGCGCGGCCCATTCCAGCACTTCGATCAGCGCCGCGCTGGGGTTTGCAGTGGCTCGTGATCTGGGCGGTGTGACGCCCGAAGGTCTCGGCGATGCGATAGCAGTAATCGGCGATGGCTCGATGTCTGCGGGCATGGCATTTGAGGCGATGAACAATGCAGGGCATCTGAACAAACGCCTGATCGTGATCCTGAACGACAACGAGATGAGCATTGCGCCACCCGTGGGTGCTCTGTCCAACTACCTATCGCGTATCTATGCCGAAGAGCCGTTCCACGATCTGAAAGCAGCCGCCAAGGGCGCAGTATCCCTATTGCCTGAACCTTTTCGCGAGGGGGCAAAGCGCGCCAAGGACATGCTAAAGGGCATGGCCATGGGCGGGACGTTGTTTGAGGAATTGGGCTTTTCTTACCTCGGCCCCATCGACGGGCATGATCTGGACCAGTTGTTGCCGGTCCTGCGTGCGGTCAAGGCCAAAGCGACAGGTCCGATCCTGATCCACGTATTGACCAAAAAGGGCAAGGGTTATGCCCCTGCCGAACAGGCGCGCGACAAGGGTCATGCAACCGCGAAGTTCGACGTAGTGACGGGTGAGCAGAAAAAGGCACCATCCAACGCGCCGTCTTACACCTCGGTCTTTGGCAAGACCCTGGTCGAGGAAGCGGCGCGGGATGACAAGATCGTCGCGGTCACCGCTGCAATGCCGGATGGGACTGGGCTGAACCTGTTTGCTGAGCGCTACCCTTCGCGGTGTTTTGATGTGGCGATTGCCGAACAGCATGGTGTGACATTCTCGGCTGCGCTGGCCGCCGGCGGGATGAAGCCGTTCTGTGCAATGTATTCCACTTTCCTGCAGCGTGGCTACGATCAGGTGGTACATGACGTAGCCATCCAACGCTTGCCGGTGCGCTTTGCAGTCGACCGTGCTGGTTTGGTCGGAGCCGACGGCGCGACCCATGCGGGATCGTTTGATATTGCTTACTTGGCCAACCTTCCGGGCATGGTTGTCATGGCCGCCGCGGATGAGGCTGAGTTGATGCACATGGTTGCCACTGCCGTCGCTTATGATGATGGTCCGATCGCCTTCCGCTATCCTCGCGGCGAAGGGGTGGGCGTTGACTTGCCCGAGCGCGGCGAAGTGTTGGAGATTGGCAAAGGCCGCATAATCCAGAAAGGTGCGCGTGTAGCACTTCTGTCCTTCGGGACGAGGCTGGCCGAGGTGCAGAAGGCGGCCGAGGCGCTTTCCGCGCGCGGGATCACCCCCACCATCGCCGATGCGCGCTTTGCCAAGCCTCTGGATCGGGATTTGATCCTTGATCTGGCCGCGAACCACGAGGCGCTGATCACGATCGAGGAAGGCGCAGTTGGCGGTTTCGGCAGTCATGTTGCGCAGCTTTTGGCCGATGAGGGCGTGTTCGACGAAGGTTTGAAGTATCGCTCGATGGTATTGCCGGATATCTTCATCGATCAGGCCAGCCCGGCGGATATGTACGCGGTCGCTGGTATGGATGCAGAGCAGATCGAGGCTAAAGTACTGTCGATTCTGGGCGTCACGACGATTGGCGAAAAACGCGCCTGAATCGGCGAATTCGTTTGGCGCAAACGCGTGGTCGTGATTTAAGTTTCATAGACACATCTGAAATTGTGCATTTTTTGCACATGTTTTTTGCCTCTGCGGGGAAATAACAGCTTTGAAAATGACATAGGTCAATATCCTGATGTTCGGGTTACACTAGAACCCGACTCGGGGTGAGGCTGCTCCTTGCCCT
Organism: Ruegeria sp. YTSA064; assembly: GCF_059610325.1. Taxonomy (NCBI): domain Bacteria; kingdom Pseudomonadati; phylum Pseudomonadota; class Alphaproteobacteria; order Rhodobacterales; family Roseobacteraceae; genus Ruegeria; species Ruegeria sp. YTSA064. The sequence goes on along the minus strand of NZ_JBXWNK010000013.1, from coordinate 108,899 downwards.
TTATGCATAAGGTCGCAAGCGAATGAACAAGCTAGCCAGCCGCCGTGCGTTTCTTAAGGGAAAAGTGCTGCGCAATGATCAAAACTCCATCCGCCCGCCTGGGGCAGATGCAGCCGAGTTTCTTGAGCTGTGCACGCAATGCGACGAATGCCGCGAGGCATGTCCCGAAGACATAATCAAGTTCGACACACAAGGCTTCCCCGTCGTCCAACTGGATGCAGGCCCCTGCACATTCTGCGGTGATTGCGCCAATGCTTGCCCGACCGGAGCATTGAACCCCGAACATATCGCCTACTGGCCCTGGCGCGCCAGAGTTGCGGCCACGTGCCTGTCGATGAATGGTATCAGTTGTCGTGTCTGTCAGGATATCTGCGACCACCGTGCAATCCGCTTTCAATTGCAGACCGGTGGCCGCGCCGAACCCGTACTCGACACCGATACCTGCACCGGCTGCGGCGCCTGCGCCAGCGCCTGCCCCGCCGGTTCCGTCAGCTTTGAACGCCACACCCCGCCCACGCAGGAGGTCGCCTTATGAACATCTGTGGATGCCTCGTCCATGTAACCCCCGAAACCACGCAGAGTGCACAGGCCACGATTGCGGGTACAAAAGGGGCAGAGGTTCACGCGGCATCCGAGGATGGCCGCATTGTTGTTGTGGTCGAGGATACGCCGGAAAAACTGGCATCCGAGACGATCATGGATCTGCATCAGATCCCGGGTGTGATCTCTCTGACCCTGACTTATCACCATTTCGAAGACCTCGCGGAGACCCGTCCGCACCTTAACGCTTCTCGCCAGAACTAAAGCCGGAGACCCATGTCATGACCATCTCTGAATCCCGCCGGACCTTTTTGAAATCAACTGCCGCCGCTGCGACAGCCTCAGCCGCAGGTTTGCCGCTTGCAACCGGACAAGTAAACGCTCAGGCCGGGAACCCTGATATTCGCTGGGACAAAGCCGCCTGCCGGTTCTGCGGCACTGGCTGCTCGGTCCTGGTTGGCACCAAAGACGGGCGCGTGGTTGCCACTCAAGGCGACCCGGACGCGCCGGTGAACCGTGGCCTGAACTGCATCAAGGGCTATTTCCTATCCAAGATCATGTACGGCAAAGACCGTCTGACCACGCCGATGCTGCGCAAGACCAATGGCGAATACGATAAGAATGGTGAATTCGAACCCGTCAGCTGGGACGAAGCCTTCGACGTCATGGCCGCCAAGTGGAAAGAGGCCCTTGCCAAGAAAGGGCCAACCAGTGTGGGTATGTTCGGCTCGGGCCAGTGGACTGTCTGGGAAGGTTATGCCGCTGCCAAGATGATGAAAGCGGGATTTCGGTCCAACAACATCGACCCCAACGCGCGCCACTGCATGGCCTCTGCGGTTGTCGGCTTTATGCGGACATTTGGCATTGACGAGCCGATGGGCTGCTACGACGATTTTGAACATGCCGATACGTTCGTGCTCTGGGGCTCGAACATGGCCGAGATGCACCCCATTCTGTGGTCACGCCTGACCGACACGCGTCTGACCAAACCAGGATCCGAAGTGCATGTGCTGTCGACCTATGAACACCGCTCGTTCGAATTGGCAGACAACGGGATGGTCTTTGTGCCACAAACCGATCTGGCGATCCTGAACTACATCGCCAATTACATCATCCAGAACGGCGCTGTGAACGAAGACTTCGTCAAGAACCACGTCAACATCACCAAGACCGCCACCGATATCGGTTATGGCCTGCGTGACAACAACCCGCTGCAGCAAGAGGCTGAAAACCCGAACTCGGGTAAATTGGAACCGATCAGCTTCGAGGAATATGCCGAAGCCGTTTCGGAATACACGCTGGAATACACATCGGAACTGTCCGGCGTTCCTGCCTCACAGCTCGAACGTCTGGCCCAGCAATATGCCGATCCAAACCGTAAGGTGATGAGCCTGTGGACCATGGGCTTCAACCAGCACACCCGCGGATCGTGGGTAAACTCGCTGATGTACAACGTGCACCTGCTGGTCGGTAAGATTTCAGAGCCCGGCAACTCGCCCTTCTCGCTTACCGGTCAGCCCTCGGCCTGTGGTACGGCACGTGAGGTTGGGACCTTCGCGCACCGTCTGCCCGCCGATATGGTCGTGGCAAACGACAAGCACCGCGAGATCTGCGAGACTGCGTGGAAAATCCCTGCGGGCACCATCCCGCCCAAACCCGGGTTCCACGCCGTACTGCAGCACCGCAAACTGAAAGACGGTGATCTGAATGCCTATTGGGTGCAGTGCACCAACAACATGCAGGCGGCACCCAATATCAACGAAGAAGGCTATCCCGGTTATCGCAACCCTGAGAACTTCATTGCCGTATCCGATCCCTACCCGACCGTAACGGCTCTGTCTGCTGACCTGATCTTGCCCACCGCCATGTGGGTCGAGAAGGAAGGTGCCTATGGCAACGCCGAGCGTCGCACGCAATTCTGGCGGCAACAGGTCAAGGCTCCGGGTGAGGCGAAATCGGACCTCTGGCAACTGATGGAGTTCTCCAAACGCTTCACCGTTGAAGAAGTTTGGGGCGAGGAACTGTTGGCCACTATGCCCGAACATCGCGGTAAGACCATGTATGACGTGCTGTTCGCCAATGGCACGATCGACCAGTTCCCGCTGTCTGAAACCGCGGAAGGGTTCGACAACGACGAATCTGAGCACTTTGGCTTCTACGTGCAGAAGGGCCTGTTCGAGGAATATGCCAATTTCGGTCGCGGCCATGCGCACGATCTGGCACCGTTCGAAACTTACCACCAGGCGCGCGGCTTGCGCTGGCCGGTCGTGGACGGCAAAGAGACGCTTTATCGCTTCCGTGAGGGCTATGATCCTTACGTGCCCGAAGGTGCGGATGTGAAGTTCTACGGCCACAAGGATGGCAAGGCCAAGATCATCTTTGCACCATACGAGCCCGCCCCCGAGGTACCGGATGAAGAGTTCAACCTGTGGCTCTGCACGGGCCGGGTGCTGGAACACTGGCATTCGGGTTCAATGACTCGCCGCGTGCCCGAACTGCACCGCGCCTATCCTGCCGCTGTGGTCTACATGCACCCCGACGATGCGCGCGAGCGTGGTCTGCGGCGCGGGCAGGAGATCGTTCTATCTACCCGCCGCGGCGAGGTTAACAGCCGGGTTGAAACCCGCGGCCGGAACAAAGTGCCGCGTGGTCTGGTGTTCATGCCGTGGTTCGACGAAGGCCAGCTGACAAACAAGCTGACCCTGGACGCGACGTGCCCGCTGTCGAAAGAGACCGACTTCAAGAAATGCGCCTGTAAGGTCGAGCGCGCGTAAAAGGCTGGCAAGGCAAAGGTCGTCCCCATGTCTCGTGTTGGCACACCCCTTTCGCCGCAGCGGCGCCGGTTCCTGCAGGACTCGGCGCGCGCAGCGGGTGGCTGCGTGGCAGCCGGGTCCTTGCTGGCCTGGCTGGCGCGGGACGCACGGGCGTTGCCGGCCGAGGCCTTGCGACCCCCCGGAGCCTTGCCGGAAAAAGACTTCCTGTCGGCCTGTATCCGCTGTGGATTGTGCGTGCGGGAATGTCCCTATGACACGCTGAAACTGGCGGAACTGGGTGTCGATGCGGTGGCCACCGGCACACCGTATTTCACCGCCCGCGAAGTGCCTTGTGAGATGTGTGACGACATTCCTTGCGTCGCGGCCTGCCCGACCGGAGCGCTGGACCCCGGACTGGACAATATCGACGACGCCAAGATGGGTGTGGCTGTTCTGGTCGATCAGGAGAACTGCCTGAATTTCCTCGGCCTGCGTTGCGACGTCTGTTACCGCGTCTGCCCCGTCATCGACGAGGCGATCACGCTGGAGACCGAACACAACGCCCGCTCAGGCAGTCACGCAATCTTCATTCCGACCGTTCACGCCGATCATTGCACAGGTTGTGGTGTGTGCGAGAAAAGCTGTGTTCTTCCTGAAGCCGCGATTAAGGTTCTGCCCATCCGTCTAGCCCGGGGCAGCAGCGCTGATCATTACCTTAAGGGCTGGGAAGAAAAAGAGGCCAAAGGCGCGCCCGTCGTCGAAGGCATCATCGATTTGCCTGACCGCCTACCGGGGCCGGGCACCGATAACCTTGTCGCTCCGGGCGGATTTGAACCCAGCTTCAAGTTGCCGGAGGTCACCCAATGACCGCCCGCACACATATGCCACTGGGGCAGGAAGCCATCGCAGCCAAAGGCTGGCTGGGTGCCCATAAATACCTGCTGCTGCGCCGGGCAAGTCAGCTGTTCTTTCTGGTGTTGTTCCTGCTGGGCCCGTGGTTCGGTATCTGGATCGTGCAAGGCACTCTGGCCGGGTCGCTGACGCTGGGCCTGCTGCCCCTGACCGATCCGTTTGTCTTTCTGCAAAGCCTGATCGCTGGGCATTGGCCCGAACTGACCGGCGCGATTGGCGCTGCCATTGTTCTGGTGGCCTACGCCCTGATCGGAGGTCGCGTCTATTGCTCGTGGGTCTGCCCGATCAACCCCGTAACCGACAGCGCGCATTGGCTGCACCGCAAGCTGGGCCTGCAAAAAGGCTGGCAACCCAAACGTGGCACTCGTCTGTGGATCATGGTCACTGTACTGATCGTGTCCGGCCTGACCGGAGCCATCGCGTGGGAGCTGGTCAACCCGATCACCATGCTGCATCGCGGGCTGATCTTTGGCATGGGATTTGTCTGGGCGATGGTCGCCGCGATCTTCCTGTTCGATCTATTTGTCTCGCGCCACGGATGGTGTGGACATGTCTGCCCGGTGGGCGCGTTCTACGGATTGATCGGCAGCAAAGCGATGCTGCGGGTCAGCGCCACCAACCGAACCGCCTGTGACGATTGCATGGATTGTTACGCCGTTTGCCCGGAAAACCACGTCATCTCTCCGGCGCTGAAGGGCAAAGACACCCCGCTGATCCTGTCGCCCGACTGCACCAATTGCGGGCGCTGCATCGATATCTGCGCCGAAGACGTTTTCAAATTCACCCATCGGTTCGACGCCCTGACTGTCGCGCCACCGAAACCAACCGCCGCGCCCGAGCCGCGCGCCTCAAGACCTTTTTGAAGGAGTGAGAAGATGAAAAAGCCGATCCTAGTGGGCCTTGCCCTGATCCCGCCGCTGCTCCTCGGTGGCCTGGCCCTTGCACAATCTGCCGGGGTCAACAGCCTGCGCGGTGCCGAGGTAGATGAACCTGCCGTTCTTGATCAGGTGCATCGCACAGTCGAAGGCCGCATGCAGCGCAACTATCGCCAGCAGCCGCCGCTGATTCCGCACTCGATCGAACAGTACCAGATCGACCTGCGTACCAACCAGTGCCTGTCGTGCCACGACTGGACCAAAGCCGGTGAGCGCAATGCGCCGACACTGTCGATGACCCACTATTTGGACCGCGAAGGCCGTGAGTTGGATCAGATCGCGGGCACACGGTATTTCTGCAACCAGTGTCACGTGCCGCAGGCCGATGCGCTGCCGCTGGTCGACAACACTTTTGAACCTTCCTCCGGAAACTAAACTCAGGTCGAAAAGGAGAGCGCGAAATGTCCGACTCCCAAGAAAAACAAGGGCTCATCCGGCGCCTCTGGACCTGGTTCTGGAGCCCGATCGCCGTCCTCAGCGTTGGTTTCACCCTGCTTGCCGGATTTCTGGCAGGCATCCTGTTCTGGGGTGGGTTCCACTGGACGCTGGAACTGACGAATACAGAAGAGTTCTGCACCTCGTGTCACACGATGGAGGTCAATCTCGGCGAATACCGTGAGACGATCCACTACAACAACCATTCGGGCGTGCGGGCGATCTGTTCGGATTGCCACGTCCCGGACGAGTGGAACCATAAGATCAAAGCCAAGATCATGGCCGTGAAGGATGTCTACCACGAACTGGCAGGCACGATCAGCACGCCCGAGAAGTATGAGGATCATCGTCTCGCTATGGCGACGGCCGTTTGGAAGAAGATGAAAGCATCCGACAGCCGGGAATGCCGTAACTGTCACAACTTCGACTATATGGACTTCACGATTCAGGAAACCCGGGCCGCCAATGAACACCAGCGCGCGATCGATAACGGCATGACCTGTATCGACTGCCATCAGGGTATCGCGCACAGCCTCCCACCCAACTATCTGGAAACGTATGAAAAGATTGCGAAAGAGATAGACGGCGAGGTTCTGCAGGAACACGCAGCCGCTTCAGGAGACGACATCCGCGCGTTCCTGAACAAAAGCTCGGATTAAGGTGGGACAGAGATGTTAGAAATACTTGGAACCATCGGCGGCAACGTATTGGGCCTGCCCGGCATTCTGGGTCTGGCACTGGGCATGATGACCCGCCAATATTGGTTGGGGGCCCTATTGGGCGGTCTGGTAGGCCTGATCGCACCACTGCTTTTTGCCGGGTGGCAATTTTCCCATGTCGGAGCCATGGCGCTAATCATCGCGATCATCGTTGGCGTCTGTGCCGGTACCCTTGGCACCGCCATTCGCCGCAAGGGCGCGACGGTCTGAACAGGTCAACCCGGCAGCAATGGCGGGTTACCGACCCCAGTTTTCCGCCGGATCACTTTCGGCATAATCCCGCAGCAATGCTATATCCGATATCACAGCGTGGTTGCGGTTGATCTTTACACCCACCGCCTTAAGCCTTGAAAACGCCCGGCTCAGGCTTTCGGGTTTCATACCCAGACGACCCGCGATCAGCATCTTGTCATATGGCAGCGATACTTCGCACTCACCCGCATCAGTGTCACAGAGGTTCAGCAAAAACTCGGCCACGCGCTGTGCACCGGTCTGCGCCTTGAGCTGTTCCAGCTGCGCCACCAGCGAGTGCAGATGGGTGAAGGTCGCGGCCAGAATCGAGATCCCGATCTCGGGGTCTTCCTTCATCAGCGAAATCAGGATTGGGCTGGGAATGTGCATGACATCACAGGCCGAAACGGCCTCGGCCGAGACCGGATAGGGCACGTTGCGCAGCGCCACGGCCTCACCAAAACTGTCGCCACGGGTAAAGACGCTCACAACGGCCTCGGCACCGGTAGGTGTCATACGGAACAGCTTAACCCACCCCGCCAGTACGACGTGGATCGCCTGCGCCGTTTCCTCCTGCAGAAATATTGTCTCACCGCGGTCATACTGACGCCAGATCGCGTGGCTCAGCAAAGTTTCCACATGCTGTTCCGGTAAACTGCGCAACAGCAGCGACTGACGTGCGATCGCTTTTTGTGCTTCGTGAGACAAGAGAATACCCCTGTTACTTCCTGCCGGCGCGCGCGCTCGGTTGGTCCATCCCTGTCCCACGCTATGCCAGAGCCGGCAGTTGTACACCATAGTTTTTATGTTGCCTAAACTTGACTATTGTCATGTTGCGGGTTGGTTCGCTGCCCTATTCTCGGCTCAAAGCCAGTATTCCGGGGAGCACGTAACATGGACTACGAGCGTTATTTCAGCCAAAGCCTCAATGACCTTCGGGATGAAGGAAATTATCGTGTTTTCATAGACTTGCAGCGTCGTTGCGGCTCTTTTCCGAATGCACGTCAAACGGATGGCTCAGTCCAGCGGAATGTGCGGATCTGGTGCTCGAACGACTATCTCGGCATGGGTCAGCACCCCTCGGTGATCGGCGCGATGCATGACGCATTGGACCGCTGCGGCGCAGGGGCTGGCGGCACGCGGAATATATCGGGCACCACGCATGATCACGTGCTGCTTGAGGCCGAACTGGCCGATCTGCACGGAAAGGAAGCTGCGCTTCTGTTTACTTCCGGGTATGTTTCGAATTGGGCGGCCCTGGGAACCCTCGCCGCAAAGATCCCTGGCCTGATCGTATTCTCGGATGCCCTGAACCACGCCTCGATGATCGAAGGCATCCGCCACTCGCGGGCCCAGAAGGTGATCTGGAAACACAACGATCTGGAAGACCTTGAGGCCAAGCTGGCCGCCGCTGATCCCGATGCGCCCAAGATGATCGCCTTCGAGTCGGTCTATTCGATGGACGGCGACATCGCCCCCATCAAAGAGATCTGCGATCTGGCCGATAAATACGGCGCTATGACCTATCTGGATGAGGTTCATGCGGTTGGTCTTTACGGCCCGCGCGGCGGCGGCATCGCCGAACGCGAAGGGCTGATGGATCGCCTGACGGTGATCGAAGGGACGCTGGGCAAAGCGTTCGGTGTGGTGGGCGGGTACATCGCTGCCTCCGCTGCGCTGTGTGATTTCGTGCGCAGCTTCGCCAGCGGTTTCATTTTCACCACCGCCTTGCCGCCTTCTATCGCAGCTGGAGCTGCAGCCTCGATCCGGCATCTGAAACAATCGAATACTGAACGCGACTTACAGAAAGCCCGTGTGGCGCAGGTCCGGGCCCGTTTGGATGCGGAAGGTATCCCTCATATCCCAAACCCCAGCCACATCATTCCGGTGATGGTGGGCGATCCGGTGAAGTGCAAGTTCATCTCGGACACGCTGCTGGAAGAGTTCGGCATCTATATCCAGCCGATCAACTATCCCACAGTTCCGAAAGGGACCGAGCGTCTGCGGATCACGCCGTCGCCCGTCCATACGGATGAGGATATCGACCATCTTGTCGGCGCGCTGTCTGCCCTCTGGCAACGCTGTCAGATCGCGCGGATGCCGATGGCCGCCCAGTAATTAAGAAGCGCCCCCTTGCGTGACACTTCGCCGTCTCTTCGGAGGCGGCGTTTTTTTGGTCAGATCAGGTAGAGGGCGAAGATGATGATGGCAAATCCTGTAGTCACCATGGTGAATCCCCGCAGCCAGGCCGGGCTGTTTGCGAGATCAAGATAACGAGCCAGGATGACGCGGCATTTCGCCAGTGCGAGGATCAGAATGCCGCCGGCTAGGACGGCCGGCGGGATGGGCAGCACAGTCAGCAGTGCAGATGCGACGCTGAGCATCAGAAGGGTTAGCCATGCGCGTGTGAGCGCATTCGGGAGTCTCCGGCGGGCGTATTTAGGAAAAGATGAAGCTGCGGGCATCCGTATTATCCCAACAGGTAGATCACGGGGAAAAGCAGGATCCAGACCAGATCGACCATGTGCCAGAACTGCGCACCTGCCTCGATGTTGCGGGGGTCATCGCACCAGGCGACCAGCAGCAGGATGCCAACACCTGCCAGCACATGAGCGGCGTGGAAGCCGGTTAGCAGGTAGTAGAACAGGAAGAACGGGTGGGTTTCGTAGGTGATCCCCTGTGCTGCTTTGCCGGCGTATTCCGCGCCCTTGATGATCAGGAACACAACGCCCAGCGCGGCGGCGGCGATCAGTGCCAGACGGGCGGCGAGCCGACGCGCGATCTGCCGCCAGTGCAGCGCTTGCGCCGCCAGATAGCCTGAGGTCACCAGCACCGCCGTATTGAGCGCCGCTCCGGTACGATAAAGATGCGATTGTGCTTCGGCGAACCCGGCCGGATCGGTCAGCCGAACGCCCATGAAGGCAATCAGGCCAGCGCCGAATACCAGCAGTTCCGAGATGATCAGAACCCACATCAACAACTCGCCCGGAAGCTCGTCGATCAAAGAGGTATCACTCATGCGCCGACCAGTTGGCGGTAGATTTGCGGCAGGGCCATAGTCAGGCGGTGCGGATCGGGGATGACCGCGAATCCGCCTTGGCCGAACATGCGCGGGAACCAGCTTTTACCGGTTTTGTCGATGGTAACGCCAAAGACCGATTGCCCGGCGCGGCGCGCCTCGCGGATGGCTTGGCGTGTGTCTTCGATGCCGTGACGGCCTTCGTAATGGTCCAGATCGTTGGGTTTGCCATCGGTGATCACAAGCAGCAACCGGCGTTTGCGCGATTGACTGGCCAGATCGGCCGAGCAATGGCGGATCGCCGCACCCAGCCTTGTATAGTGGCCCGGACGCAGGGACGCGATGCGCTGTTCTACCAATCTGCCCATCGGCTCATCGAACCGTTTGCAGCGCTGCACGAAGACGCGTTGGCGTTTCAGTGAGCTGAAAGCGTGAATGGCAAAATCGTCACCGCAGGCGTTCAGACCCCAGGCCAGCGCGGCCAGTGCCTCGCGTTCGATGTCGATCACGGCACGGCCTGTCACGGCGCTTTCGGTCGAGCGGCTGACATCCAGTAGAATCGAAACGGCCAGATCGCGGGCTTCGGGGCGGGATTGCATCCAGACGCGTTCATTGCCTTCTCCGCTGGCGCGGCGGTCGGTTTCGGCCCGCACGGCAGCCTCGATATCCAGTTGATCGCCGTCCAAATGGCCCCGGGTCATGACGCGGCCCGGGCGCAGCGCCTCGAACTGGCGTTTTACGGCGCGGATGCGGCGGGCGGTGGCCGGGTCTTTGCCGAATTCAGCCGAGTCTTCGCGGATATCGGCATCCGACAGCAAGACGTTGACGTGATCCGGCAAGTACTGCCCCGTGCGCACGTCCCATTCAGGATAGAGGATGCGGCCTGAAAGACGCTCGCGATTCACGTCCTCGGGCGCAAGGTCCAGATGCAGTTTCAACTTGGTCGGCGGGGCTTTGGAGATCTGCCCCAAACCGATTTCTTCCTGATCGTCGGCGGCTTTCTTGGCGTTATCGGGATCGTCATCATCGATGCGCCGGTTGATGTTCAGGAACTCGGCCCAGCTGAGGATCGCCTCGAACTTGTGCAGGATGAAACTGTCACTGCGGTTGGCCTGATCCGATTTACGGCGGCGGGCGCGGTGGGTTTTCTCCCCTGATTCCTCAGGTGGACCTTCGGTATCGGGGTTTTCGACCTCGTTGTGTTCGGAAAATCCGACGGCGCGCAGTTCGGGCCACAGGGGAACAGGGCGGAGATGCTGATATCCACGTGGGGCGGTCAGATCATCATCCAAGGTCAGAAGCTGCTCGGCCCGCTCTGACAGGGGTGCGGGATCGCCCAGCATGTAACGAACCAGTTCCTCGACCGCGGCCTCCACAGGAGGCAGGCCGGGGATATCGCGGTGATGCAGAACACCCTTGCAAAGCTCGGTGTAAAGTGGGCGCAGGCCGGGGGCGTCGTCCAAAGTAGCTTCGACCATGCTCTGCGCGGCGATCAACGCGCGCAGGTCAGCGCGCAGAGGGTCATCTTCATCAATCCGGGTTCCGGCATGGGCGGCAGCAGCGGCCAGCCAGACAAAAAGCGCGCCATTGGCTTCGCGCGCGGGGAAAACTGCCAGCCGGTCCGGCAGGCGCAGAACTTCGCCATCGAACGAGGCGCGCGGCATTAGCTCGGCCTCGGTTGCCAGCTTGCGGCGCCAGCTTAGACGGTGACGTGAAACCTCGGGTGAGACCGGGCGCAATTCAACGCCCGGACTACCCCCAAGCCCTCGGAAGAGGACGGCCAGCCGCCCTGCGACCTCAGAGAGGTCGACCGCGGCTCCATCATGCACCTCTGGTGCATCAAGGCGGCTGGCAAGGGTGTGCCACAGTTTCCCGATCGTTTCTTCGGGTTCCCATGGCTCAAAATCGATCCTGACCATCGGCCGGCCTCACCCAAAGACAGCCGTGACAAGATCGAGGAGCCCGCGTTTGATGTCCTCGTCATCAGTCAGAGGTTCAATCATAGCGGCAAGGATGGCGCGGTCGGTTGACATGCCCTGTGCGATCAACGTCGCGGCATAGACAACCAGACGGGTGGAAACGCCTTCCTCAAGGTCCCGACCCTTGAGCCCACGCAGCTTGTTCGCCAACCGGATCAGGGGCTTGCAGCGCTCCAGCGCCAGCCCGCTTTCCTGCGCGACGACTTCGGCTTCCATCTCAGGCGATGGGAAGTCGAATTCCAGCGAAATAAACCGCTGCCGGGTCGAGGGTTTCAGGGTTTTCAGGATATTCTGGTATCCGGGGTTATATGAGGCCACCAGCATGAATCCGGGGGCGGCCTCAAGTTCTTCGCCGGTGCGGTCGATCGGCAGAATGCGCCGGTCGTCGGTCAGCGGGTGCAGCACGACGGTCACGTCTTTGCGGGCCTCAACCACCTCATCGAGATAGCAGATCGCACCTTCGCGCACCGCACGGGTCAGGGGGCCATCGACCCAGACGGTTTCTCCACCTTTCAACAGGTAGCGGCCAATCAGGTCGGCAGCGGCAAGGTCATCGTGGCAGGCCACGGTGTACAGCGGGCGGCCAAGTTTTGCGGCCATGTGGGCCACGAAACGGGTCTTGCCGCAGCCTGTCGGGCCTTTCAGCAGAACCGGCAGGTCGTTGTTGTAAGCGGCGGTGAACACATCGCACTCATCACCTTGGGCGAGGTAGAAGGGGGCGTTTGCCACCCCCTCGTTCAGTTTCATGGAGCCGTCCATCTTCATGACTCCGCTGCGACGTGGTCAGGATCGCTTTCCAGCCGGTCGCGTTCGATTGGGCCGGGTTCGACCACCTCTTTCCGGGGAACCCAGATCGAGTAGATGAACAGCAGCGCACCAAGCACTACAACCACACCAGAGCCAAGACGCATCCAGTAGAAGATCGCAATCTGGTCCTGTACGTCCATGAAGTAGTCACCGACCACACGTTGCATGTGCGTCTGTACGGTTCCGCCGAAGGTCAGGACGAAGGTCATGAACACCATGCCGCTGGTCATCAGCCAGAACGAACCCATGTTTAGAACCTGATTATAGGGATCACGGTTCTTCAGGATCGGCATCGCGTAGCTGAAGATCGCCAGGTTGAGGCAGACATAGGCACCGTAGAAGGCCAGGTGACCGTGCGCGGCGGTGATCTGTGTACCGTGGGTATAGTAGTTCACCCCATGCAGTGTGTGCAGGAAGCCCCAGACACCAGCACCGAAGAAGGCAAGCGTGGCACAGCCCAGCGACCATAGCAGAGCGGCCTTGTTGGGGTGGTCACGACGGCCCTTCCAGACCATGACGAAGGCAAATGCCATCATTGCGAAGAACGGGATCACCTCAAGGCTTGAGAAGATCGAACCGATCCATTGCCAGTACGCAGGGGTACCGATCCAATAGTAGTGGTGACCTGTCCCAAGGATGCCCGAGAACAAAGCGGCGGCGACGATGACATAAAGCCATTTCTCGACCACCTCACGGTCTACACCGGTCAGCTTTAGCATCAGGTAGGCGAGGATTGAGGCCATGATCAGTTCCCACACACCTTCAACCCACAGGTGAACGACATACCACCAGTATTGCTTATCGAGGCTCAGGTTGCCCGGGTTGTAGAAGGCAAACAGGAACAGAAGCGCCAGACCCCACAGACCCAACAACAGGATGTTGGTGATGGCAGTCTTCTTGCCCTTCAGAACTGTCATCGACACGTTGTACAGGAAGATCAGCGCGGCAACGACAATACCCATCTTGACCCATTTGGGTTGCTCAAGGAACTCGCGCCCCTCTTTGCCCAGCAGCCAATTGCCTTCGAACAGGTTGAAGACATAGGTCACGACCACGCCCAGCGTGCCGACCACAAGAATGATCAGCTGCAGATAAGCCAGCTTGGGTGAATGGATTTCACGTTCCGCCTCTTCCGGGATCAGGAAGTAGGCCGCTCCAAAGAAGCCAAGGATCAGCCAGACGATCAAAGAGTTGGTGTGAAGCATCCGCACGATATTGAACGGCAGAAGCTCACTCAGGAAGTTCGGGAATACATAGATGAAACCGGCCAGAAGGCCGCCGATCACCTGTATCGCGAACAGGGCCATAGCTACCGCAAAGTAGGCATAGGCGATTTTTTGGGATTCGTATTTCATTGCTCCGTTCCCTTTCTCAGCCTGCCTCGTTGGGCGGCCAGCCCTGAGCGTCGATATTGTCGGTCCAGATCAGGAAGTTCGCCAGATCACGGATCTCTTCGTCGCTGAGGTTGAAATTGGGCATCTGTCGACGACCGGGAATGCCGGTCGGTTGTGCTTCCATCCAGCCCTTAAGTGCTTCAAAGGCTGATTCCGGGTCGTCCAGCACACCCCAACGGGTCATCACATTCGCGACTTCCGGCGCATAGTAGGCGCCTTCACCCATGATGGTGTGACAGTTGATGCAGGCGTGTTTTTCCCAGACATGCTTGCCCCGGACCACACTTTCATCAAGCTTTGCCGAATTCTCGGAGTTGACGATATACAAGTGCGAATGGGCCGACAGGGCCAGAAAGATGAGGATGAAGAACAGTGACCCGCCATAGAATATGTTGCGAGCCATGCTCTTTGTCATGACTTCTCGCATTGCGCTCTCCTTTGCGCAGATTAGCTAGTATGGAGACAATGCCGCGTGGGTAGTGGAACTGCCTTAACGAAAGTCAAGACTGCAGAGGATGAGCGTTCCCCATTCCAAATCTTTGGTCATCAGAGGCCAACAACGATCTATTTTGATCAAACAACAGCAGTTTTCCCTCATTAAACCGATATTTTTAATCGAATAATAACCTTGAAAACTGCAATTAGGGTGGTCAGTCTCTTGCAGAATTCTTTGTCGGTCGGAGTTTTCCCTTCGGCCTGTGGCCCACTCAAGCCAGGCGGAAAATATCAATGCCAATTAATATCTACGGTGCCTTTCGTACTGACACGACGATGACAGACAACACAGCGACCTTTGCGACGCTTGGGGCCACGTTTCAGATATCCCAATATAACCAGATCACGATTGACGATGGTGCGGATGGGTCGGCTATTGAAGGCGACAATATCGTCAATGAATCCCCGAACGACCCGACCCAGACCTATTTGGGAGAGGTGTTTATCTGGGACTACACGATCGAAGTAAATGATGGCGTCAACACCTATCAGATCGGTGTTATGGACTGGGATGAAAACGGCGATGGCGATTTCGATTTCCCAACGGCGGAACAAGGCTATTTTCTCGGCTTTATCGGTGATGTACCCCCACTTAATACAACGCTGACTGTTGGCTCGGTTGTCGACAACGGCGCGAATATTGACGTAGATACCGTTGTTCCCTGCTTCTGCGCTGGCACGCTGATAGATACTCCAACCGGACCTCGCGCGATCGAAACACTATCCACTGGTGACAAAGTCGTCACCTTGGATCACGGTCCCCAAGTTATTCGTTGGATTGGATCGCGAACGCTTGATGCGTCTGAACTGGCTCGCAAACCCAGATTACGCCCTATCCGGATCGCTGCCGGTAGTCTGGGCAGCGGCCTGCCACGTCGTGATCTTTTGGTCTCACCCCAGCACCGCATGCTGATCCGTTCGAACATCGCGATTCGCATGTTCGACAGCGAGGAAGTCCTGGTCCCAGCCCACAAGCTTGTTGGCATCTCGGGAATTACTGTCGAAGAGGACGCTCAGAATGTCGTCTACCATCACATGCTCTTCGACCGGCATGAGATCGTGTTGGCCGAAGGTGCGCCATCCGAAAGCCTATTCACCGGGCAACAGGCGCTAAAGGCTATACACCCGGAAGCACTGGTTGAAATTGTTGCGCTTTTCCCTGAACTGGCCTCGCAGGATCATCAACCTGTGGCTGCGCGCCAGATTCCCAGGCAGGGAAGAAAAATCCACTCATTGCTGCGACGGCACAAAAAAAACGACATAGCCTTGATCCGACCGTCTTGATACGGATTCATCGGCGCGCCTACAGTCAGGAAGCAATACGTGGCCCTGTCAAAGCAGGCCACATCGTGATCAGGTAAAGAACGATAGCGCTGATCCACAGACCGTCAGATACCAACATCATGACCAGATACCCCTGGTCGGTCACTGAACCAACCCAGCGCAAAATAGCAGCCGAAGCCATAAGACCGTAGGCGACCGCCATAGGTGGTGGGGCAACAAGTGCGCGGCCGCTATGGCCCAAAGCAGCCCGACTCATCACAGCTAGGGTCATGCCTCCGACACAACCGATCCCCAGAACGTGCAACGCGCCGATTTCGCTGCCGATACCCAGAACCGCCACCCCCCACAAAACCAACCCCAGTGCCAGCATTCCCAGACCCAGATGCAGGGCAACCAAGATCGGTTGACGTATGGCCCAGCGCGCGCGCCATCGTGACATGCGCAGGATTTGGGTTATGCCAAGCGCTACGGCCATGCCACCCGCTATCTTACCCAATCCGAAGAGAAAAACGCTGAGCGGTAGTAGCAGCGCCAATCCCATGCTGGCTTTGTCTAATGCAGCTACCGACACCGGCCACGCGGCTTCCGGCTCGCCAGCGCGCTTCATCGCATTCCGGGTGAAAGCTGGCGTTATACGTCCACCAAGTATCGCGATCATGCTGCACAGCGTCAGCAATCCTACACGCAATCCTATGTCCAGCGAACCGCCAGTCATGCCCATCCAATCCAGATGGGTTAGCAGATTGGCAATCCAGAAATAGCTGAGCAACAACAGAAAGATCATGTTCTGCGGCTTGGGGCGTCGGATCAGTTGGCTTGCGATCTTTGCCGCCAGAATCGGTACAAAGGCCAGATCGAAGACAGCGACCAGACCCGGCGGCAAAGCCCCGGAGAACCACATCGCGATCCGTCCGGCCAACCAGATACCCGCGGCGATAACAATAAACTGTGCCCTTGCTTCCGGCGTACCCGTCCAGTTTGGCACCGCTGTCAGTAAAAATCCTCCAAGGGCAGCCGTGGCATATCCAAATATCATCTCATGCGCATGCCACATTGGTGGGCTCATGGCGTAGGTCGGATATTCGTAATCGACCAACCCGGTCTGAGTCGTGAGCCACACACCCCAAGCACCACCCGCGAATAGACCGAATAGCCCCGCTGACAGAAAAAAGACGCGAAATCCATCACCCAGTACCCGCGCGATCATTGCCGGCATGCCTGCTCTCCTCGGCCTTAGTGGCTGTTGGATTCGGTCTAGCAAAACCGACCCGCGCCGGACTTAACCGAAATCAAGCACCCGGAGAAACATGACCCTAAAACATAGGTTTTTCTCATAATTTGAAGGCTAATCAGGACCTTCATTTTCCAGTTTGCGACCCTTCCGTTGACTTTCGTCAAGGAGTGATCGGCGCCAATGTTTCAGGCTGCAACCTGCCTCACCACGCAAATGGAGAGTGATCATGTCACTTGGAATCAGCTACGATAAGACCGGCCGCGCCTTTGGGGTCGGTTTGGCAATGCTGCTGGGCTCTGTCGCCGCGCCAGCATTTGCCGAAGAGCCAACGTTGAGCGACGAAGCATTTGAGTCGTCCAAGCAGCTCTATTTTGAACAATGCGCAGGTTGTCACGGCGTTCTGCGCAAAGGTGCGACCGGTAAGAACCTGGAACCACACTGGAAAAAAACTGCAGCAGACGGCACCGTCACAGAAGGCGGTACGCTTCAGCTGGGTCAGGAGCGTCTTGAAAAGATCATCGCCTGGGGAACCGAAGGCGGGATGAACAACTTCTCGGACATTATGACCGAGCAGGAAATCAAGGATATGGCGACATATATTATGATGGAGGCCCCCAAGCCGCCGGAAATGTCGCTGGAGCAGATGAAAGAGACCCGCAAGGTCTATGTGGAAGAGGCCGACTATCCGACCGAGCCGCTGCATGGCCGCAACTGGGAAAACTTCTTCGTCGTCATCGAACGTGACGTGGGCAAAGTGGCTGTTATCGACGGCGACACCAAAGAAGTGCTAACCCACATCCCGACCGGTTATGCCGTACACGTTCTGAAAGCGTCTGAGCACCACTCGATCACTGAGCCTGAGCATCCCGGCCGCTTCTGGTACACGATGGGCCGCGACGGCAAGATGACCAAGATCGACCTCTGGCAGAAGCCTGAGAACATGTTGGTTTCCGAGGTCAAAATCGCCTATGACGCACGCGACGTTGCCGTTTCCGGCGACGGCAAATACGTCATCGGTGGTGGCTACTGGCCGCCGCATTTCGCGATCGTCGACGCGCAGACCATGGAACCGGTAAAGGTCGTTTCGACACGCGGCACCAACGTAGACGGCGAGTATGTGGAAGAAGCCCGCGTAGCCGCGATCTACACCACGCCGAACGAACCCACCTGGATCGTTGCCGTGAAAGAGCTCGGCCAGCTGTGGCAGGTCGATTATACCGACCTGGACAACCTGCGGATCGACAAGATCAACTCGGCCAAGTTCCTGCACGACGGGTTCTTCGACCCGACAGGCCGGTACTTCCAGATCGCCGCGAACGCGTCGAACAAGATGGTCGTCGTCGACACCGAGACCCACAAGCTGGAAGCGATGATTGACACTGCAGCCCTGCCGCACCCGGGACCGGGCGCCAACTGGGTCGACCCGAACTGTGGTCCGGTGGCTGGTACAACCCACCTTGGTGTTGGTACCGTAACGGTCTGGGGTAACGACCCCGAAGGTCATCCGGATCAGGCCTGGAAAACCTGCTACGAAGTGGAAACAGACGGCCCCGGCCTGTTTGTCCGTACCCACCCGAACTCGGACTACATCTGGGCTGACCAGACTAAACACCCCGAGCCGGAAATTCAGCAATCTGTTCAGGTCATCTCGAAAGAGACCGGTGAGATCGTGAAAACCATCCAGATCACCGAAGACGAAGGCAGCGCTGCTGTTCACTTCGAATTCAACGCGGATGGAACCGAGGTCTGGGTCTCCAAATGGAACCTGTCGGATTCGAAAGAACCCAATGGTCAGATCGTAATCTTCGACGCCAAGACACTGGAAGAAATCGGCCGCATCGAAGGGCTTTATGCTCCGACCGGTAAGTTCAACGTCTACAACCGTTCGAACCACGTCACCTGACGGTTTGAGAACCAACACCGGAAAGGGCGGGCCCCTCGCCCGCCCTTTCCTCGTTTGACCCATCAGCCAAACTCACCGGCCTGCCATCAAAGGCCAGATAAGAAAGCCAAAACGGAGCACGGATATGACCTCCGAACCGGATAAGAAAAAACCGATCTGGCGCCGGTATTTCCTGTGGGGAATGCCCGTGGCCGGTATTGCCGCAGCTTTTGTCGGCGGCATCATCTTCTGGGGCGGGTTCAACACCGCCATGGAAGCCACCAACACCAAAGATTTCTGTATCTCGTGCCACGAGATGCGCGATTTCGTCTATGAGGAATATACGGGCACGATCCATGACGTGAACCGTTCCGGCGTAGGCGCTGTCTGTTCCGATTGCCACGTGCCCAAGGACTGGACCCACAAGATCATCCGCAAAATCAAGGCGTCGAAAGAGCTGTACGGCAAGATGGTCGGCACCATCAACACACGCGAAAAGTTCGAAGCCAAGCGTGTACATCTGGCAATGAACGAGTGGGAACGGATGAAGTCCAGCGACTCGCGCGAGTGTCGCAACTGCCATGACTTCGAGTCGATGATGCCCGAGTTCCAAAAACCCCGTGCGCGTCAGCAGCACCTGAATGCGATGACCGTCGGGCAAACCTGTATCGACTGTCACAAAGGGATTGCACACTCGGACGCCCGGGATCGGGCTGACGAGGAGTATCTGGAAAAGCTTGAGGCCCCGAACCCGTCCTTTATCCGCGAGATACCGCCGGAATACCTGGCCAGCCTGGAACGGATCGAAGCCAAAGAAGCTGCCGAAGCTGAGGCCGAAAAAGCTGCCAAACAGGCACAGCATGAGGCCGTGCAGGCACAGATTGCGGCGGCGGTGGATGCGGCGGTGGCCGAGGAGCGCGCCAAAGCCGGCGGCGAAGAGGCCGCAGCGCCTTCGGGTGGTGGAGGTGGCAGCGATGTCGGGTCGGATATCGATTGGAACGCTGTGGCCGCCGCAGATCTCAAGCTGTTCTACCCCGGTCAAGCTTCGTTTGAATGGGTGCAGAATGGCAAATTCCACGGTGGCGCACGGCCGCTGACTAAAGGAGGTGATCAGTGCACGACCTGTCACGCCAAAGAGCTGGATACCATCGGCAACAAAATCGTCGCAGGTGGTGAGCTTGAGCCGACGCCGATCCCCGGCAAACGGGGCGTGATCGATGCGACCGTACAGGCCGCGCATGATGATCAGAACCTCTATGTCCGACTGCAGTGGCCGGATGCCGGGCACAATCCCGCACCTTTCGTTGATGGTGGCAAAATGGACCCCGACAACCAGATCAAGGTTGCCATGATGATCACCGGCACAGGGATCGAACTGGGCGAACAGGTGGGGTGTTGGGCGTCGTGTCACGCCGATAACAGCTATATGCCCTTTGATCCGGGTGCCGAGGCGATTGCCGCAAATGGCGATGTCTCGGGTCGGTTGAACACGCAGGACACGGTGACCAAGTACATCAGCGAAAGCCGGACCGAGGTCGAGATCAAGGGCCGTCGTGGCAAGGCGCTGGGTGGCTGGGACAAACTGCAAGCCGCTGAGCAGATCGAGCAGTATCTGGCCGACGGAACCTATCTGGACCTGATGCGCGTCTATGCAGACGGCAGCGCCACCAACGGTTATCTGCTGGAACAGCGCGTGGTTAATGACGGCGAAATCGCCGCCTCGGCCAGCCTCGACGCGGGCATGTGGACCGTGGTCTTCACCCGCCCACTGAACTCGGGCGCGCCTGGTGACGTGCCGCTGGAGGTCGGTCAGACCTACACAGTCGGCTTTGCTATCCACGATGACTTTGCCGCCGCACGGTTCCATCACGTAACGCTGGATACCAGCCTGGCACTGGATGACGACAGCGCCTTCATCAACGTGGTCAAACAATAAGGAACAGGGGCCGGGCAAACCGGCCCCTTTCGCTTAGAAGAGGAGACTTGGACGATGAAACCCCAACACCTTCTTCCCGCTTTGCTGTTTCTGGCCGCACCTGCCTGGGCGGATGAGACCGCTGAGCTGTGTGCTGAAGCCGAAGAGCGTTATGCCGAGCTGTTTGGTCAGCCCTCATCCTCCGTTGAGGATGCGGAAGTGGTGCTGATGTACAAATACACCTTCTGCCCGGTCGAGCTGACCGTGAAAGCAGGCACCACGGTGCGCTGGGTCAACGTGGACAAACGCACCAGCCACTCGGTCCTGCTAAAAGATGGCAGCGAACCCGAAAGCGACAGGCTGTTTCCTGAGGAAACGGTTGAACTGACCTTCCTCACCCCCGGCCCGCAGGAATATTTGTGCGGACCCCATTGGGAAACGCAGAACATGATCGGCATGATCACCGTCGAACCCTGAGCCGAGGCACCATACAGGCATGAGAGAGAGGAGCGCGGGATCAATTCCTGCGCTCCTTAACTTTAGTCAAGGAGGTTCCTTTTCGATTTCGCCAGTCTGGCCGCATGACACGCCCGGCTCACCCAGCAACGTCCCCTGATCGCGCAGGAATTCCGGGCTCCGAAGACATTCAGACCAAGCGAGTTTGCACATGAGCGGTAAGGTTTTTCTGATTGGCGCAGGCCCCGGTGACCCTGAACTGATGACCCTGCGCGCATTGCGGATGCTGCAAGAGGCAGATGTTGTTGTTTATGACCGTTTGGTCTCGACCGATATCCTCAACTTGCATGCCGAGGGCGCACGGCTGATCCCGGTTGGCAAGGCCCCCAAATGCCATACGGTGCCGCAAGATCGCATCAACGAAATCCTCGTCGAAGAAGCCAGCGCCGGTCACACCGTTGCGCGCCTTAAAGGCGGCGACCCGATGATCTTCGGGCGTGGCTCGGAAGAGGCGGCGCATCTGATGTCTAACGGCATCCCGGTCGAATATGCGCCGGGCATCACCGCCGCACAGGGGGCCTCCTGTTCCACCGGCGTGCCGCTGACCCATCGCGGGCTGGCGACCTCGGTGCAATATGTCACTGGGCATCGGCAGGCCGACAAGGTGCTGGATCTGGATTGGAAACGTCTGGCCGACCCGGATTCGACGCTGGTTGTCTATATGGGCGTCGCCAATATCGGCCAGATCGCCATGGGTCTGATGACCGAAAACCTGCCCGGCTCGACCCCGGTTCTGGCAGTGGGCAAAGCGACCACACCGGATGAACGCCGCATGGTATCCCGGCTGGATCGATTGGCAGCGGATGTGCGCGACGCTGATCTGAAAGCACCGACGCTGTTCATCATCGGCAAGGTCGTATCGCTATACGCAGAACGGCCCGTGGCCGAACTTTTGGAGCAGGCGCATGGCTAAGTTTGGTTCCAGGCAATCAGGGGGCAGTCGGTCGCTGCCCGATGGTGCTGCCAAGGGTCCAGGTTGGACCGCGCGCGCTGTACTGACAACGGCTGTGCTTGTGGCCACATCTGCCTTTGCCGCCGACACTCTTGACCCCAACGCGCTGAAACGTCTTGTCCATCAGGACTGCGGCTCGTGCCATGGGCTGTCGTTGAAAGGCGGTCTCGGCCCTGATCTGAGATCCGAGACACTGGAGCACTACGACGCGGACGTTCTGACCGGCGTGATTCTCGATGGCATCCCCGACACCGCGATGCCCCCATGGCGTCCTTTGATCAGCGAAGAAGAGGCTGAATGGATCGCGCGTTATCTGCTGGCACAGGAGGCACAATGAAACAGCTCATTCTTACTCTCGCCACCACTTTGCTCATGACCACAGCCCAAGCTGAGCCCACCGCGACGGGCGATCTCGGTCTTGTCATTGAACGCGCCAAAGGCTCAGTTCTGCTGGTGGACCAATCCGACCGCGCCGCACTGGCCCGGATCGAAGGGTTGGGCGATCTGTCCCATGCCTCGCTGGTCTACTCGCCCGATGAACGCTTTGCCTATGTTTTCGGGCGTGACGGTGGGCTCACCAAAGTAGACATCGTCACCCGCCAGATCGTGAACCGCGTCGTTCAGGCGGGCAATGCCATTGGCGGCGCGATTTCGGATGACGGAAAACTGGTCGCCGTATCGAACTATGAACCCGGTGGCGTGCGTGTCTTTGACGCCGAGACGCTGGAGATGGTGGCCGATATCCCAACTGACAGCAAAACCATCGGTCTGGTCGACGCACCGGGTCGCCGGTTTGTCTTTACCATGTGGGATACGGGCGAGACCTGGATCGCCGATTTCGCCAAGGGTGACCCCGCAATTACCAAGATCACCGATATGGGCAAAAACCCCTATGACGCGCTGATCACCGCAAACGGCCGCACCTATATCACGGGTCTGTTCGGCGAGGACGGCCTGACCGCGCTGGACCTCTGGGCCGAGACGCCCGAACCCATCCGCGTGCTGCCCAACTATGGGCGCGGACAGGAAGAGATGCCGGTCTACAAGATGCCCCACCTCGAAGGCTGGGCGCTGACCGGCCGCGAATTCGTGCTGCCGGCTGTCGGCCATCACGAGGTTCTCTGGATCGATTCCGACACCCTGACCGAGACCGGGCGCACGCAGACCCACGGCCAGCCGGTCTTTGCCATGGCCCGACCCGACGGTCGGCAGGTTTGGGTGAATTTCGCCCACCCGTTGAATGATACAATTCAGGTCATTGATTCAGTGAGCAAGGAAATCATCCACGAGTTCAAACCCGGCCCCGCCGTGCTGCATATGGAATTCACGCCTCGAGGGCATGAGGTTTGGATCAGCGTCCGCGATGCCAACAAAGTCATGGTCTACGACACCCAGACCTTTGAAAAGCTGCGCGAGATTGAGGCCGACAGCCCCTCGGGCATTTTCTTCACCGCGCGTGCGCACAGAACGGGGCTTTGACATGCAGCATATCACCGACCCGATCGACCGCCGTCTTCTGGACGATTTCCAGCGTGATTTTCCCATCGTAGAGCGCCCGTTTCAGGTTCTGGCCAACGCGCTTGGGCTGGAAGAGGCCGAAGTGCTCGATCGTCTTGCGCGGATGCGCAAAACCGGACGCATAACGCGGGTTGGCGCGACGATTGCACCCGGCGCGGTTTCCGCCAGTACGCTTGCGGCTGTGGCGGCTCCGGAAGAACGGCTGGAAGAGGTCGCGGCGCTGATCGATGCGGAACCCGGTGTGAACCACAATTACCAGCGCGAGGATGACTGGAACCTTTGGTTCGTGGCCACCGGCCCGGACCGGGCACATGTGAACGACACCCTCGCCCGGATCTCGCAGCGCTCGGGGCTGCGGGTTCTGGATTTGCGGCTAGTGCGGCCGTTCAACATTGATCTGGGCTTTCGTATGTCGGGCGAGACCCGCAATGCTCCTGGCCCGCGGAAAGTGGATCGTTCAGCCATGCGAGAGGGCGACCGACCCCTGTTGCAGGCCCTCAGTTCTGGCCTGTCGCTGGTCTCTGATCCTTATGCTGCGCTGGCTCGGACCCTGAACCGCGACACAGAAGACGTAATGGATCGCGTAGCCGCCTTGCACCGGGCCGGGATCGTCTCTCGCCTGGGCGTCATCGTACGCCACCGCGCTTTAGGCTGGTCCGCCAATGCAATGGTGGTCTGGGATATGCCGGCCGAGCAGGTCAGCAGCGCTGGCCCGGCACTGGCAGCGCATCCCGGTGTGACACTGTGCTATGAGCGCAACCCGGTCGAGGATATCTGGCCCTATCGCCTCTATTCCATGATCCATGCGCGTTCGCGCCCTGAGGCAATGGAGGTTTTGGCCGGGGCCGCCGCCCTGCCCGAACTATTTGGTGCGCAGCGCAAAGTACTGTTCTCGACCCGCTGTTTCAAACAGACCGGTGCGTTAATCCAACCGAAGGAGGCCGCCGCATGACGCTCGACGACACCGATCGCGCGATCCTGAACCGGATGCAGGATGACCTGCCGCTGACAGCGCATCCTTACGCTGCAATTGCCCAGGAAATAGGGATCGCAGAGTCCGACCTGCTGGCCCGCCTGACCCGCATGAAAGACGAGCGCGTAATCACCCGCTTTGGTCCCTTCTTTGACGCTGCTGCGATGGGTGGAGCCTTCTGTCTGTGCGCCATGGCCGTGCCCTCACAGGATTTCGAAAACGTCCTGACCAAAGTCAATGCGCATCCCGAGGTTGCCCATAATTATGAACGCACGCATCGGCTGAACATGTGGTTCGTTCTGGCGACCGAAACACCCGAAGGGATCGCAGCCACAGCCGAGGCTATCGAACGGGAAACCGGGATCGCGGTCCTGCAATTCCCCAAACTTCAGGAATTCTTCATCGGCTTCCGGGTGGCGGCATGATCGACGAAAAAGACCGAGAGATTATCGAGGCGCTGCAAGGCGGCCTGCCCCTTGTGCCCGCCCCCTTCGCCCAGGTGGCCGACGGCTTGGGCCTGGATGAAAAGACTCTGATGTCCCGTCTGGCCGATATGAAATCGCGCGGTGTCATCCGGCGCATCGCTGCGGCCCCCAACCACTATAAACTGGGCATGACCTCGAACGGCATGACTGTGTGGGATGTCGAAGATGGCCGCGTTGCCGAACTCGGATCGCAGATCGGTGCCCTGCCCTTCGTCACCCATTGCTATGAACGCCCGCGCGCCTTGCCTGACTGGCCTTACAATCTGTTCGCCATGGTTCATGGCGCTGACCGGGATGAGGTCGAGGAGAAGCGTGCCGAGATTGCCGCCATCCTCGGCGATGCCTGCCGGGCCAAAGATATCCTTTATTCCACGCGCATCCTGAAAAAGACCGGGCTGCGCCTGAAAAAGAAAGGCTGAGATATGTTCCGCCTGACCGAATACATGCACCAGCTCGTGAAACCGACCCCAGTGCGCAGACGCCGCCCCGGCCCGGTGAAACCGGTGGTGATCTGGAACCTGACACGGCGCTGCAACCTGAAATGCCGCCATTGCTATACCGTCTCGGCGGATGTGGCGTTCCCGGGTGAGCTCAGCCATGAGCAAGCCATGGTAACCCTTGAGGATCTGGGCCAGTTTCGCGTCCCGGCCTTGATCCTCTCGGGTGGGGAACCACTGGATCGGTTCGACGTCTACGATATCGCCAAACGCGCCCGTGAATTGGTGCCTATGCTGGCGCTGTCGACCAACGGCACACGGATTTACGACGAAACCGCCGATATGATTGCCGACGTGGGCTTCAACTATGTCGGCATTTCGCTGGACGGCATCGGAGCCACGAATGACTGGTTCCGAGGAGTCGAAGGCGCCTTTGCCGACGCCCTGCGCGGTGTGCGCGAATGCAAGAAACGCGGCATCAAGGTGGGCCTGCGGTTCTGCCTGACCGAAGGAACGCAACATCACCTGCCTGACCTGCTGCAGCTGTGCGATGATGAGGGAGTCGACAAGTTCTATCTGTCTCACCTTGTCTACGCCGGGCGCGGCGACAAAAACCGAGGCGAAGATGCCGAGCACCTGCGCACCCGTAAGGGTCTGGACCTCCTGCTGGAACGTGCGTGGGAGGCTGCGTCTGGCGGTCGTCCGCTGGATATCGTGACCGGCAATAACGACGCCGATGCCGGGTATTTCCTGAACTGGGTCCGGACGCATTTCGACGATGACAAAGCCGCCCATGTGCGCGAGCATCTGGCCGCGTGGGGCGGGAACTCCAGCGGGCTGGGCGTGGCCAATATCGACAATCTGGGCCGCGTGCATCCCGACACTTATTGGTCCGATTACACAGTCGGCAATGTGAAGACCAAATCGTTCTCAGAACTTTGGACCGGTGACGACCCGATGCTGGCCATGCTGCGCACCCGTCCGCGTCCTTTGAAAGGGCGTTGCGGGGCCTGCCAGTTAAAGGACGTCTGCGGCGGAAACACCCGCATCCGGGCGCTGCAACTTACTGGTGATCCGTGGGCCGAAGATCCGGCCTGCTATCTGTCGAACGAAGAAATCGGCGTGGATGGCGCGAGCGAGCGCCTGCAGGTCACGCCGTTCCGGGGGAAAAGCCATGATCCGGCGCATCAGTTCTTTTGACACTCTGAAAATCGGCGCTTTCTGCTCGCTACTGCTAGCGGGCACCGCATGGGCCGATGCTCCATCTGATTACGCCGAGCATTGCGCCTCATGCCATGGCGAGAACCGTCTGGGTGGGGTCGGTCCGGCGCTTATTCCCGAAACGCTGAAACGGATGCGAGGGCCGCGTGTGGCCGCTGTGATCGCCGAGGGGCGTATCGCGACACAGATGCCGGCGTTTTCGTATGAACTGGACGCGCTGCAGATCGAGGAACTAGCAGGGTGGCTGAAATCACCGCTGGAGACCGATCCCGAATGGGGCGAGGCCGATATCATGGCCAGCCGAACTCTGGATGAGGATTATATCTCAGTCGATGCCCCGGTCTGGGGCAGCGATCCTATGAACATCACTCTGGCCGTTGAGACCGGCGATCACCATGTCAGCGTTCTGGATGGGGATACTTTCGAGGTTCTGGACCGGTTCGAGACACCTTTTGCCGTGCATGGCGGGCCGAAGTTCAGCCCGGACGGGCGCTATGTCTTCATCATGTCCCGCGATGGCTGGGTGCAGAAATATGACATCTGGGCGCTGAAACAGGTGGGCCGCGTGCGTGCGGGCTTGAACAGCCGCAACATCGCCATGTCAGGAGACGGCAAGTGGGTGGCCGTGGCGAACTATTTGCCGAACTCTCTGACACTGCTATCCACCGAAGACCTGTCTGTAGCGAAAGTCATTGATGTAAAAAGCAAAAAAGGAAAACCCAGCCGCGTCTCGGCGGTCTATCAGGCACCGCCGCGCGAAAGCTTCGTTCTCGCGCTGAAAGACGTGCCCGAGATTTGGGAAGTATTCTACGGGGCGAACCCACCGCAATCCGGTTTGGGGCATGATTTCCGCATTGAGGGTCAGTTCAAGAACCCCGATCCCTTCCCGGTGCGCAAGATTACCACGCCCGATTATCTGGACGATTTCTTCTTTGATCAGAGCTATGAATACGTCATGGGCGCCTCGCGCGATGGCAAGGGCGGGCAGGTGATCGATCTGGTGATTGGCCACAAAGTGGCTGATCTGGACCTGCCTGGGATGCCTCACCTAGGTTCGGGGATTACCTGGAAACATGGCGACTCCACCGTGATGGCGACGCCGCATCTGACCGATGGCACGGTCTCGGTGATCGACATGGAGACATGGGAAACCGTCAAGCGGATCAAGACCGAAGGGCCCGGCTTTTTCATGCGCAGCCATGAGAATTCGCCTTACGTCTGGGCCGATGTGTTTTTTGGGCCGAACAAGGACGCCATGCATGTAATCGACAAGCAAAGCCTTGAAATCGTAAAAACTTTACGCCCTGCGCCAGGCAAGACCGTGGCGCATGTGGAGTTCACCAAGGATGGCAGCCACGCGCTGGTTTCGATCTGGGAAGATGACGGCGCGGTGATCGTCTATGACGCGCAGACGCTGGAAGAGGTCCGCCGCCTGCCGATGCGTAAACCGTCTGGGAAGTACAATGTCTGGAACAAAATCACCTTCTCGGAAGGCACCAGCCACTGAGGATAAATGGCCGGTCTGGAAACTGGCCATCCTGCTTTACCCGGCCACGGCTCTGACCGTGGCCATCAACCTGTTTCTGGCCGGGCTGATCCTGCACAGCGCTGGATTTGGTGCCATCGGGCCGGTGCCCGCGATCCTGTGGTCGATCCCATTGGGCATACCTGCCGCGTGGTTGGCGGGGCGTTGGGTGCGCGGGTTGATGGATGAGGCAGATAGTTGATTTCAAATGTTAAAATCGAAAGTTTCCAGAACCTGACCTAAGTCAAGTATCGCGCCGAGAGAATCCCCTAGAACACGCAGCATAGCTTCCCGAGTCGGAGTCTCCATGCCTGCCCTCGTCCCTTTGCACAATCTCCCTGCCCGTGCGGTTCGCGCGGCAGCTGGGTTGGCGGGCATGCTCCTTCTTTTGTTGCAGACCTTTGGACCGGCGCTGGCGAGTCCCGGTGAAAGTGTCTGGGTGGAGATCTGCTCGGAAGGCGGCGCGGTCTGGGTTGAGGTTGACCTTGAGGAGGACACCGAAGACCCGACCGCGTACTGCCCGAAATGCGCCGATTGCGCGCTGTGCGCGGTCACCAGCGCGGCACCCGTGCCCGAGCTGGCGCAAGTGCCGCAAATCGGAATCTTCCGTGTTGTACAGGTTCAGAACAGCAAATCTTCCTTGTTGTACAACTCGGATCGGCTGTGGCCCGAAACCCGGGGACCCCCGTGCCCGACCCAAGAAACAACTGAACGCGCCCCGCGCGCGTCCATGGCGTCCACCCTAAGTATCGGAGGTGCGCCGTGGTCGTAAGTCGCGCAATCCATTTCCTGCTGGCCCTTGCCCTGTCCTGCCTGATGGCGATCAGCGCCCATGCCGACAGCCTTGCCAGCTTCCTGCCCGATATCGAACCCGCCGATCTGGCCCCCGGTGCTGATGCCTTCGGGCCGGTCCGTGATGACGTTCCGGTTGCCCCCGTCCTGAAGGGCGGCGAGACCGTTGCCTGGGCCTTCCTGACTTCTGACTTCGTGGGCACCACCGGATATTCCGGTAAACCGATCCATGTGGTTGCCGCCATCGATGACGACGCGGTGCTGACCGGTGTGCAGCTGGTCAAACACTCGGAACCCATCGTTCTGATCGGCATCCCGAACTCGAGGATGGTTGAGCTGACCGAAGGCTATGCCGGTCTGGACCTGAAGGTTGAGGCCGAAACCGGTGGCGAGGGGCATGACCTCGACATTATCTCGGGCGCGACAGTGACGATCATGGTGATCGATGACAGCCTCGTGCGTGGTGGGATCAAGGTGGCGCGTGCGCTGGGGCTGGGCGGATTGTCTCCGCTACAGGCAGACGGGCCGAAACGCGAAGTCGATATGGCAAAGGACGCTGTATATGACTGGGCAACGCTTTCGGGCGACGGCTCGATACGGCGGCTGACACTGGATGTCGGTCAGGTCAACGCAGCTTTTGAAGCCACTGGCGATCAGCGCGCCATCAAACGCCCTGAACCGGGCGAGCCGGATGACACATTCATCGACATGCACGTGGCGCTGGTCTCGGTTCCATCGATCGGCAAATCACTGTTGGGCGAGGCCGAATATCAGAACCTTGTCGAATGGCTGGACGAAGGCGAACAGGCCATTCTGGTGCTGGGGCGCGGGTCCTACAGCTTCAAGGGATCAGGGTATGTCCGCGGCGGAATCTTCGACCGGATTCAGCTTATACAGGGCGATAATTCGGTGCGGTTCTTCGACAAGCAGCAAGAGCGCCTTGGCCGGGTTGCCGCCCCGGATGCGCCCAGTTTCACCGAGCTAGATATATTCAAGATCCCCGCCGAAGCCGAGTTCAACCCCGCCGAGCCGTTCCGCCTGCAATTGCTGGTGCAACGGGCCGTGGGTGCGGTCGAAAAAACCTTCCTGACCTTCGATCTGGGCTACAAGCTGCCCGAGCAGTATCTGTTGCCAGTCGCAGTCCCCACTGTTGTGGATGACGCCACTGGCGAAGCCGCAGCAAAAGCCGCCTTGTGGAAACGCATCTGGAAGGATCGCACGGTCGAGATTGCCGGTCTGGGCGTCATGTTGTTGGTGCTGACCGCAACCTTCTTCTTCCAGTTCCACGCCACGATGAACGCCCGGGTCTTTTACTGGTTCCGCATCGGATATCTGACCCTGACGCTGTTCTTTATCGGCTGGTACGCCAATGCGCAGCTGAGTGTTGTGAACCTGATGGCGCTGGCCGGCAGCCTGCGCACCGGTTTCAGCTGGGATGCCTTCCTGCTGGATCCGCTGGTCTTCATCCAGTGGTTTGCCGTGGCCGCCGCCCTGCTGTTTTGGGGGCGCGGGGCCTATTGCGGCTGGCTGTGCCCGTTTGGTGCCCTGCAGGAACTGACCAACAAGATCGCGCGCGCACTGAAAGTGCCACAATGGACGCTGCCATGGGGACTGAACGAACGCCTATGGCCTGCGAAATACATGATCTTCCTTGGTCTCTTCGGGCTCAGCTTTGTCTCGATCCCGCTGGCTGAGACCTATGCCGAGATCGAGCCCTTCAAGACTGCGATCATTCTGAAGTTCATGCGCGACTGGCCCTTTGTGGTCTTTGCGCTGACACTGCTGGGAATCGGGCTGTTCATCGAACGGTTCTATTGCCGCTACCTCTGCCCGCTGGGTGGAGCGCTGGCGATCCCCGCCCGAATTCGCATGTTCGACTGGCTGCGCCGCTACAAGGAATGCGGCAGCCCATGTCAGACCTGCGCCAACGAATGCCCCGTTCAGGCAATCCACCCAACTGGTGAGATCAACCCGAACGAGTGCGTCACCTGCCTGCATTGTCAGGTGCTCTACCAGTCCGAGGACAAATGTCCCGTCGTTATCCGCCAGCTTAAGCGGCGGGCCAAGACAGGGTCGGTCAACCTCAAGACCCCCCTCGGGCAACCACCGGCGAACCATCCGAACGCCAAACCGCAATCCGTTTCCTAAAAAGGAGGAACGATCATGTCGGAACAAGACAACAAACTGAACATCACCCGCCGCGGGATGCTGGGGGCAACCGCCACCGGTGCCGTGCTGGCCGGGACCGGCCTGGGTTCGACCCTGATGACCGCGAAACAGGCCAGCGCTGCGGCCAATGCCAACCTGGAGCCCGGTGAACTGGACGAATATTACGGCTTCTGGTCCTCGGGACAGACCGGCGAATTGCGCATCCTGGGCTTCCCGTCCATGCGCGAGCTGATGCGGGTGCCGGTGTTTAACCGTTGCTCTGCAACTGGCTGGGGTCAGACCAACGAGTCGCTTAAGATCATGACCGATGGCTTGCTGCCGGAAACCAAGGAATTCCTCGCCAAGCGTGGCATGAAAACCTATGACAACGGCGACCTGCACCACCCGCATATGTCGTTCACCGACGGCACCTATGACGGCCGTTACCTGTTCATGAACGACAAGGCCAACACCCGCGTTGCCCGTGTGCGTTGCGATGTGATGAAATGCGACAAGATCACCGAGATCCCGAATGCCAAGGCGATCCACGGTCTGCGTCCGCAGAAATTCCCGCGCACTGGCTATGTCTTTGCCAACGGTGAAGATGAAACTCCGCTGGTCAATGACGGCTCCGTGCTGGACGATCCGTCGCAATACGTGAACATCTTCACCGCGCTGGACGGTGACACCATGGAAGTTGCGTGGCAGGTAATCGTGTCGGGTAATCTCGACAACACCGACTGCGATTATCAGGGTAAATACGCCTATTCGACCTCGTACAACTCGGAAATGGGTATGAACCTGGCCGAGATGACCGAGAACGAGCTGGATCACGTCGTTGTCTTCAACCTCGCGGAAATCGAAAAAGGCATCGAGGCTGGCGACTATCAGGAACTGAAAGGCGTCAAGGTTCTGGACGGACGTAAGGGTCAGAACAAGAAATACACCCGCTACATTCCGATCCCGAACTCGCCCCACGGCATCAACACCGCGCCTGATGGCAAGCATGTCTGCATCAACGGTAAGCTGTCGCCCACCGTGTCGATCATGGATGTGACCAAGCTGGACGCCCTGTTCGAAAGCGATGCCGATCCACGGTCCTGCATCGTGGGTGAGCCGCAGCTGGGTCTTGGCCCGCTTCACACCGCGTATGACGGTCAGGGCAACGCGTTCACCACGCTGTTCCTCGACAGCCAGATCGTGAAGTGGAACATGGACAAGGCGATCCGCGCCTACGCGGGTGAGGATGTCGATCCGATCATCTCGAAGGTCGATGTGCATTATCAACCGGGTCACAACTCGACATCGATGGGTGAGACCAAGGATGCCGATGGCAAGTGGCTGATTTCGATGAACAAGTTCTCGAAAGACCGCTTCCTGAACGTGGGTCCGCTGAAGCCCGAGAACGAACAGCTGATCGACATCTCGTCGGATGAGATGAAGGTGGTTCACGACGGGCCGACCTTTGCCGAACCTCATGACTCGATCATCGTTCGCAGTGACATCGTCAACCCGGTCAACGTCTGGGACCGCAACGACCTCACTTGGGAAGACGCCCGCAAACAGGCCGAAGCCGATGGCATCGATCTGGAAGAAGGCGCCGAGGAACCGATCCGGGACGGTAACAAGGTGCGGGTCTACATGACATCGCAGGCCCCGACCTTCAGCCTTGAGAAGTTCACCGTCAAACAGGGCGACGAGGTAACAATCTTCGTCACCAACCTGGATGACGTGGACGACGTGACCCACGGCTTCTGCCTGGGCAACTACGGCATCGCCTTCGAGATCGGACCGATGGCAACCGCGTCGATCACCTTCACTGCCGACCGTCCGGGCGTACACTGGTTCTATTGCCAGTGGTTCTGCCACGCGCTGCACATGGAAATGCGCGGCCGGATGCTCGTTGAGCCGCAGGGAGCATAACCCATGCGTTGGCCCCTGCTCATACCGCTCCTGCTCGGCTCGCCCCTTTGGGCGGCGGACTGGGATGTGCCCAACCGGGCGGGGGCCATCAAAGAAACACTGGCGCAGGCGGCGGATGGAGACACCCTCCGCCTGAGCCCCGGTGTCTACACCGAAACACTGGTTCTGGACCGGCCCGTAACCCTCGACGGGCTGGGACAGGCCACAATAGACGGGCAAGGAAACGGCAGCGTCATCACCGTGACCGGGCCGGGCGTGACTGTGCGTGGTCTGACAGTTATCGGTTCCGGTTCAAGCCATGAGGGTATCGACAGTGGTATCCAGCTGACCAAAACGGCTAAGGCGCCCGTGGTCGAGGATAACGTGCTGCTGGGCAACCTCTACGGCGTCGATATTCACGGGGCCAAAGGCAGCATCGTGCGTGGCAACCGGATCGAAGGACGTTTGGATCAACGGATGAACGACCGCGGCAATGGCGTCTATGTCTG
The DNA here is from genome assembly GCF_059610325.1 of Ruegeria sp. YTSA064. Lineage (NCBI taxonomy): Bacteria > Pseudomonadati > Pseudomonadota > Alphaproteobacteria > Rhodobacterales > Roseobacteraceae > Ruegeria > Ruegeria sp. YTSA064. Next base: position 75,387 of record NZ_JBXWNK010000013.1, on the reverse strand, counting down.
GAATGCCCCCGGCGCAGTGGTTGATGGCAATGACATCCGGTACGGGCGCGACGGAATCTTTGTGAACTCGTCCAAGAAGAACACCTTCACCAACAACCTGTTCCGCGACCTGCGCTTTGCGGTGCACTACATGTATGCTGATAATTCTATTGTCAGCGACAATGTCTCGATCGGCAACGATCTGGGCTATGCGGTGATGTTCACGACCAATGTGACCGTGGCCAACAATGTCTCGATTGGTGACCGCGAACATGGCGTGATGCTGAACTATGCCAACAAGAGCACCATTACCGGCAACGTGGTGAAAGGTGCCAAGGAAAAATGCACCTTCCTCTATAACTCGAACAAGAACGAATTCACCGACAACTGGTTCCAGGGATGCGGCATCGGTATTCACTTTACTGCTGGGTCTGAGCGCAACCGTATCGTTGGCAACTCATTCATCGGGAACCGGACGCAGGTGAAATACGTCTCGACCAAATGGGTCGAATGGTCAGAAGATGGGCGCGGCAATTACTGGTCCGATTTCGCCGCTTATGATGTGGATGGCAACGGCATTGCCGATGCCCCCTATCGCCCCAATGACAGTATGGACCATGTGCTGTGGACCCAACCCTCAGCCAAGTTGCTGCTCGGCTCGCCTGCCGTGCAGTTGGTGCGCTGGTCACAATCGGCCTTTCCGGCACTGCTGCCGGGGGGCGTGATGGACAGCAACCCATTGATGCAAGCCCCTGAACCCCCAGCTATGAAAAAGGTGCCTCATGACGGATAAGGCCCTGTCAATCGACCATGTTCTCAAGGACCGTGGAAAAACCCGCGTTCTTGACGATATCACCCTGTCTCTTGCCCCTGGCCAGCGCGTTGCGCTACTGGGCCATAACGGCGCGGGCAAGTCGACCCTGATCAAATCTATCCTCGGCCTGACGCCGATCCATGGCGGAGCCATTCGGATCGGAGACGCCACCCCCGGTAGTGCTCAGGCACGGCGCGAGACGGCCTATCTGCCCGAGGCGGTGTCATTTCATCCCGCGCTAACCGGGCGTGAGCAGTTGACCCTGTTTGCGCAGCTTTCAGGCGCAAAAGCCGATGTGTCCGGTTTGCTGGATCGTGTCGGCCTGAGCGACGCTCTGGACCGTCGGATCGGCACCTATTCCAAAGGCATGCGGCAACGTTTGGGCCTGGCGCAGGTGCTGTTGGGCCAACCGAAAGTGGCCTTGCTGGATGAACCGACAAGCGGGCTGGACCCGATTTCTCGGCAGGACCTGTACGCCATCATCGACGAACTAGCTGCCCAAGGCACCGCCGTTCTGATTGCCTCACACGCGCTGACCGAGGTCGAGGCGCGCACCGACCGGATCGCCATCATGCGCAAGGGTCAGATGGTCGCCGACGACACCCTGAACAATCTGTCCGCTCTGGCTGGTCTACCGATCCGCTTGAAGGTACGCGCCAGCGCCAATCCGGATGTGCTGGCCGCTGAGCTGGGCGGCAGCCGGATCAATGGGGCATCCATTGAATTGCTCTGCACTCCCGAAGACAAGATGGAGGCCCTGCGCCGGATCGCTGGACTGGGTGACGCAGTAGCGGATGTGGAAATGACCCCGCCCAAGCTGGAAGACCTCTATCGCCACTACGCACAGGAGGATTTGCAATGACCCGCTTCCTCGCCATCACCCGCACTGAAATGCTAATCCTGCGTCGCAACCGCTGGCTGCTGGTCGCAACGCTGATCATGGTTCTGTTCGCCTTGGCTCTGACCTTTGCTGGCAGCGCACCTACCGGCACGCTAGGCGTCGACATGCTGACCGTCTCGGTCGCGTCAATGACCACGCTGTCGGTCTATCTTGCGCCGCTGCTGGCGCTGATGATTGCCTTTGACGCCATCGCCGGCGACGTGGATCGCGGCAGCCTTTCGCTGCTGCTGTCTTACCCGGCCGGGCGCGGAGAAATCCTGTTGGGCAAGTTCACCGCCCACCTCGCCGCGCTGGCCTTTGCCATGACCATCGGTTTCGGCACCGCAGGCGCAATAGCCGCCTTCTTTGGCGGCGCGGGGCCAGAGAGCCTGATGGCGCTGGTCCGCCTCATCCTCACATCCATCCTGCTGGGCGCTGTCTTTCTGGCGCTTGGATACCTGTTGTCCGCCCTGGCAAAGGGGGCCACGGCGGCGGCAGGTTTGTCGGCCGGGCTCTGGCTGGTTTTTGTCGTCCTCTATGATCTGGGCCTGTTGGGGGCCGTGGTCATGGACAAGGGCGGCACTTTCACCCAATCCGTCTTTCCATGGGTGATGGTGGCCAACCCGGCCGACGCATTCCGTCTGTGGAATATCGCCGCGACCGAGGGTGTTGCCATGGCCTCAGGTATGACCGGGGCGGCGCAAGCTCTGCCGGTTTGGGCTGCGCCCGTTTCACTGCTGATCTGGCCGGCGATAGGCTTTGCACTCGCCCGGATCGCATTCCGGAGGGTTGAGCCATGAAGCGCCTCGCCCTGATCGCCTTGGTCGCGTTGGCGGCCTGCAAGGAAGAGGTCGCCGAGGCCCCTGACCCGGTTGATCTGACCCCGGATGCGCTGAGTTATTTCTGCCAGATGAACATCGCGGAACATGGCGGGCCCAAAGGTCAGATTCATCTTGAGGGCTATCCTGCACCTTTGTTCTTTGCTCAGGTGCGCGACATGCTCGCCTATCTGAAAAGCCCCGAGCGCGATGCCAAGATCACCGCTGTTTACGTCAGCGACATGGGTGTCGCCCCCAGCTGGGGGCAACCGGGCATCTCTAACTGGATCGCAGCCGATGGTGCGACCTTTGTCGTCGGCGCAGATGTCGCCGGAGGCATGGGCGCACGCGAGGTCGTCCCATTTGCGAAACTCGACGAGGCCGAAGCGTTTATCCTGCGCTATGGCGGGTCTGCTTTGCCCCTGCCCGAGATCCCCGATGCCGAAGTCCTTGGACCCGTCGATCTGGACTTGATTCTGGAGACCCCCGCATGACCCTTTTGACTCGCCGCCGCTTCCTGACCATAACTGCCGCCTGCGCCGCTATGCCCGCAGCCGCCAGCGGTTCGGCCCAATGGCACGGCATCGCGCTGGGCGCACCTGCCAGCCTGCGGCTTGAAGGCCTGACGGATGTACAGGCCGCGCCGATCTTTGCCGCGGTCGAGGCCGAATTGAACCGGCTTGAGGATATCTTCAGCCTCTACCGACCACATTCGCAGATCAGCCAGCTGAACCGCACCGGTCACTTGAATGCACCTGCGCCTGAGCTACTGGAGGTGCTGAGCCTGTGTTCCGTGCTTCACGAAGCCTCGGACGGGGCGTTTGATCCGACGATCCAGCCGCTGTGGCTAGCGCTGGCCAGCGGAGCGGAGCAGCCAAGTGTGGAACGCGCGCACGCAACGATTGGATGGAACAACGTGCACGTCGGTTCGGATGGAATCCGCCTGCCATATCCCAGACATTCGGCGATCACGTTGAACGGGATTGCGCAAGGTGCGATCACCGACCGGATTGCTGCTTTGCTGCGGTCCTTCGATCTGCGCGATGTATTGGTGGATATGGGTGAGGTCGCCGCTCTTGGCCAGCGATACACTAGCGTACCATGGCGCGTGGGGCTGGCCGCCCCCGATGGCACGGTGGCCAAACGAATCAGGCTTCAGGATCGAGCTGTCGCAACCTCAGCGCCCGGCGGTACGATGTTACAGGGCAAACATGGCCATATCCTGAACCCGAAAGGGCACAAAGTTATGCAACGCGCAGTATCAGTATCCGCGGCGCGGGCCGCTGTTGCCGATGGACTATCAACCGCCCTTTGCCTGACTCCGGATAGCGGAGCAAACGCGCTGGCGTCGCGGTTTCCAGGGGCGAAAATCGAGATGCTACTCTGAGCCACAAGAGCGGCGGGCACCTCAAAAATATCTAGCGCTCGCTTTGGGGAGCCCCGTTACGGTCGGGATATTCAGTGAATGGTTTTGTTGGAGAATTATGTTCGCCAATGTGAATTGATTTTGACGGCTGGCCAGTGAGATGGAGGGGTTTGCACCCATCAACGAACCGCATTGTATTGATGCTTTAGCCAAGTTCCCCGAGGAGGCACGCCAACATCGAGCTATGATTTCATCGAGTGAATATTGCAAGCACAGTGACTGATAGAGAGTTCCTCTAACCGCCCTTAAGCGTCTAATAGGGTTAAGTTTTTTCATACACTTTTTACTCATTGAAATGCGTCGAGTAGCAGATTGTTGGCGCATTTCCTCAAATATTTGCATCGATCCGAACGAAGGCGCTGTCCGCTTGAGGCGGACGAAGATCAGTAGATCTGCACGATTACAACCTACAAAGCTCCGAAATCGCGCGAATTGTTAACGCAATGTTAACGATGCGTTTTCGATCCATTCAAAGACATTCCGGCATACTAACAGTATGTTATGTCGCCGACGATTATACGGCACCTGCCAAACTTTCTAGATTGGAAGACCCGATGTTAAACTTCTCTCTAAACTTCACGGTTGCCTCAATTGGGATCTTTTCCGGCTTTCTAACAATATATACTTTTTTGTGATCGGCTCAGGAACTGATGTTCGAACCATCAACCCCAAACAGTGCCGCCGCAAATGCATACCGGCTGAAACGCTCCAATTCGGAATATGACGTAGCGATGTGGGCAGCCTGCGCTTTAATGGCGCTGCACAAAGACGAGCCGGCCGCATTGCAAGAATATGCATGTCTCTGGGCGAGCAGAGCGAAATTAGACGGATCAAAAAGAAGTCACTCAGAGCAGTCATCAAGTGGACAGCCCGGCGATTAAAAGGCAACAACCTAAATGGACTAAAATTCCGCCTCAAAGCTAAATATCTGAGGCTAAGCTGTGACCCTGCTCGTGGATCCCGATCGTTTGGACGTAAAAGCCGTTTCTGCCTCTTCGTATTGATTGAATTGTGGTCAATGCCTGCCAAGCGGAACCACTGAATAACTCAAACGAAGCAAGCATGAGGAACACCGAGATTCGCCTAATAATCTGAAACTTGCCCGCCAACAAAAGTGCGCGCTCGCTTTGTGTTATGGTCGATCCTGCAGTTTTTGATGATCTTTCGTGCTTTGGCGAGATTGCAGCTGTCGGCAATACTGCAAGCTCCTTAGCTGACGCAGCATTTAAGGATGCGCTAGTTACTTTTTTCTCAGCGCCCTAGCCTTGTCAAACGCCAGAACGGGGCAACCCCATCATGAGGAAAAAAACTGACAGGCCCATCACTTTCCGCGCGTCCGAGGATATCCTCACCTGTTTGGTTCTTCAGTGTCTCATTCAAAGGTAGCAATCTATTGCTGTCGAATGGCTTGATCTGGGGGTGCTCCCAGTTTTGTTTTGACAGCATCAACATGCGGCGTAGTCCAACCCGCACCCTCTCGCCAGCTTCACTCTGCCAAGGGCGCAGCCCTGCAGCTGAAAGAAGGTCGAACAGGTTAACCCAACTCTGTAAATTGAAAGCCCAATAGTGCTGCGTCAGCGTGCGCTGCAGTTCGTGCGGTTGATCTCCATCAGGGGTGATCGTAGAAATTGCGCGGGCTTGCGCTCGTAAGTCAATGGCTTGCAGAATATCTTCTTTTTCCAGAAATGCGGCAAGACTGGCGGCCTGCAAGTCATAGCATGTCCCGTGGTTGTTGGCTGCTCTGCATTCTTGGCGACCTTGCACACTATCAGTGAACCAATCAAAAAACTCCGAGCTCCACTCTTTCATGCGGTCGGTTATGTGCGAATCTCTAAGAAGCCGAACCGCATCAAGAAGAAAATAAAAATCTTTGGTTTCAATAACCCCATGGGCAGCCCCCATGTTACCCTGGTGACCCAGCCGAACCTGCGCATAAGAAAGGTTGGGCTTCATGCCAGTTTCAGCGTCCAGAAACCACGTCCTCAGAATTGAGCAGGCGTGTGCGTGGAAACTCGGATCGGCGTCTTGTAATGTACTCGCTAATGCAAGGGCTGTGGTGTCGTCGAAGACGCGTTGCAGACGTGTTCGGTCGAAGCGGCCACTCTCTGCTTCATAAAGTTCCGTGCCCGGCAATCGTTCACCGTCGCGCCTGACATAGGGCAAACCATCTTTCGAATTTGGGTTCGGCCACCAATATGGCGCTGGATGAAAATAGTCGCGAAGATCGCCAGAGGGGCCGGGCTCGGGTTTTTGCGTAACCGAAAAGGGCCCTCGGTCTAAAGCCTGCTGTGCAGCTTCCCGAACAGCTGCCCAATCTTCTGACTGTGCCGGATCAGCCGTGGTCAGGTCATAAGTCAGGGCTTGGTCTTGCGCTAGAGCCGCACGGACTGGACGCATCGACAACATGTCCAAAGTCGAACGGATCGCAGCAGCGCGTGCGAGACCACGGTTAACAAATGCCTTCCGATCAGCCTGTTCAAGGTGGGCTTTTCCTGACGCCAGCCGCGCGACCCAACCGGCTTGCCCAACCCGATGACCATCAGGGTGAACTCGGCGTGGCGGAATGTCGAAATCTTCCACAGGCCATCGCTTCCACGGACCCTCGATACCAAGATGCATGAAAAGCTCAACCTTTGGACGACGACCATAGGGAAGGTCCTCGTTGAACCTCAATGGTGCATCGCATCGAAAAACCAATTGGGGCTCTTCTTCCGCAGAAAAGGTATTGTTAGGTTCCAGCAAATCTTGATTGTTGGTGATCCTTGCCATTGGAACAACAAAATATCGCTTGTCCCGGGCCTCTAAGATGTTCGAATGCAGCCGCGCCCATCCTGAGGACGTAAGGAAGCAATTCCCATCAAAAGGCAGCGCCCACTTGCCGTATTCCAGACAAAACTCGAGAGCTGCATTTCGTGCACCGTTGTTGTGCATCACATAGTTATTGCGGACGCGGTAAGCCTGCATAATTGCCTGCGTCGTGCGCGTACTGGTTGAATCTATTTCAAGATGTCCGTCGTAGAACATATCAGGCTGTTTGAACTTATCGAAGCTGTACCCGATAGACTGATATTCTTCTGGATCAAAGGCGATACGTCGATAGGTCTGCCCTCGTTCCTCAAGTAAGCTGATAATCTTTGCTTCAGTCTCGGTGTTAAATATCCTGTTGAGCAACCATAACTTTTTTACGCCATCGAATTCTGGTTCATTGTCCAAAATAAAGCGCACATTTGAGAGACTTTGGCCAACCTTGTGCCTTGGCTCGAGATCGTTGCCGACAATCCGACAGAGCGCGAATGTATCCGCCAAATCGTTGATCTCAGATTCCAGTTTTGGATCAATGAGCTCTTGTTTCACATCACGCAAAGTACCGCTTATGTCACCCATCCGCTGCACGCTGAAAGAAGTGTTGATGCGGTTGCGCCTAATGTCTCGCCGATATCGGTGCAGCCTGTACAGCAGGTAGAGAGGGAACAAAGCTATGATCGATATTCGAATTAGCGGGGAGCTTCGCTTGAAGTCAGATTTAAGTTGTTCGAGCAAAGCTTGCCTCCTGTTAGATCACTTTGAAACGCATATTGACTTTGTTTGATCTCAACAACCAATTCAAAGGCGGGCGTGCGCTCATGATTGGTTAGGCTCTTCTGAGACTTTGTTCGCAGGAGTGCCCCACTTGATGTGTTTGTGTGTTTGAATGCACGCTTGTTTTTGATGTAGCAAGCGGCGTTGCTGAATTGTTGGTTTCTTGATTTAGTACCTTTCTCTGATGGGGATTTATTGCGCCCGAAGTAGATATCGTCGGGTATATATTGTTAAGGCTCTCGTGGTTGTGCTGGATATTATGGGAATTGACGAAAGAGTCGAACTGACGTTCATATTCACCAGGCAAACTGTGGTTTTCTGGCGAGGCTCGTTTTTATTGGCCCGGTGCCATCGTTAGATTTTGTCCCGGTATCTGTTGTCAGGATGAGTGGGTGACTTCGCCCGCTCGCGTGGTTATGCGGAGCTTCCAGAAAATGATCTAATAGATGCAATCATCCAGGATCGAGCTCAGTCAATACCAACCCTAACCGATGATCTTAAAGCAGGTGAAATCGGCCTGTCACATCTGGTTGACGGCCGTGGTCCTATCCGTGTGCCAGTCAGCAACCTCGATCACCATATATTTCGCCGCAGTGAACAGGTCAGCTTTTCTCGGAAATAGGTAGGCTAATAATCCAGATTTGAAATACCGCTATTCATCGGTGTATTTCTTCGTCATTTCCTGATTCGGCAGCACCCCGTGTTGCAACCCGAACTCGATAAATTCGCCTTGGCTCCGCTATGGGAGGCAGCTAGAGAATGACATTGGGCCCGGGGAACGATCCACCAGGGCAAGTAAGCCCTTACGAGCCTGCGATCTTACCACCAATCCCGTTATTCACTTTTGCATCGGCGGGTTTCCAAGGTCAAGTCGGCCCTACATGCGACGGTTCGGTCTGTGTGCTTTGTCTGGGCAGCGCGGATCCCTGTTGCACCACCTACGCAATGTGACGTCATGGTATGACTTCGTTGAGGCGGGTGGCTTTTGACAGACTATTTAGGCATGGACCCGTTTCAGTTAGGCTTGGGTATCAACACCATTGAGCTTGGTGGTCTCAACCAGAGGATAGCCGATTGCGGCAGCCGCGCGACCGGCATCGGAGCCGACAAAAAGGGAATTTCTTCCGCCCAAGAACACACAGCGGATTGAACCCTAGGCTGAGCATTGTTCAGTTCAAGCAACCCATTTGTCAGGTATCTTCGCATTTTCTTCTTTCAACCATGGCTTAGTGGATCGAATTGGCGTGATCAATTTGACTGGAAATTCGGTCCAAATGGGTGCCAGCATTCTTTGGTCGGACGGCAGTTAATGTGACAACTCCAACAGCCCCTCACCGCGACGACTAAGTCGCGACCAAAAGTCTAAACCCAACTTAACCTTGAACTTTCAAGATGTCATTTTGCGGGATAGCCATCCCCTCAGGTGCCTCGAACTCCCGTGTTTGATTGCTGAAAGAGCGATAGAGTACTTCGTTCCTGTGCTCTTGATGCCATTTCCTCCAGCTATCACGGTACTCAATCCGAATTGGCGAAAGCCCGGTTCGAACAGCAATACCGGTTGTCGGGTTATTCGTGAGGCTACCCTCCCTGTTAAGACAAAGCATTGTACAAGTTCTGTCTTCAAGAACCAGATCGGGGAACGAGTGTTCGACGCGCGCAAGGAACTCAGAGTCAGCACCAAAGCGCACACTATCCCAAAAACCAACCTTCGAGAATACGTCTCGCTTCAACATCAGCGAGATCAATGCGCGACGCAAAACTCCATCGAAACTGTGATTAAGCATGCGAGATGGGTGATTCAGGCGCCCAGCCTCGTCCACTCGGATCATATGACCATAGGTGCCCACAAGCGTTGGGTTGTCCAACAGTGGCCGGATTTGCCGTTCCAATCTATCCGGCAGAGCCAGATCATCTGCATCATGACATGTAATGAAGTCGCCGGTTGCTTTACTAAGAGCAAGGTTCTTGGAAACATAGGGGCCAACATTGGCCGAGCTATGGATAACAACAATACGGTGGTCTTGCCGTGCCAGGTCCATAAGAATGTCAGGGGTACGGTCCGTGCTCTTGTCATTCACGACGATCAGTTCCAGATTTGTCCATGTCTGCTGCAATATTGATTGCACGGTCTGCTTGATCGTTGCCTCAGCATTGTGGGCAGGCATGAACACGGATATCTTCGGCAATTCACCAGAAACGGGCGGCAAGTCTTCAAAGTCGATGCGAAAGAACCTCGCCTCATCCCCAGGCTTCAGTTTAATAGATGAGCGGCTGTGCGGTTTCAGCCAGAGGTTGAAGTTCTCAGTCCATATCGAATCGTTCGATGCGGCGATAGCCTTGAACATCTCTTGCGTTCCGGGCGAATGGTAAAGGCCATTTCGTCTAAGGTGTGCAAGTGACTTTTCAAGGCCCTCAGCAAAAAGCAGATCATACGCAGTGACTATGCTGCTGCTCATCTCTGCTTTTCTTTTCTTAGAAAGAAACAATATCTGGGGTCGTTGCAGAGCTCTCAGGAAACGAGCCCAGCGAGACAGCTTGCGTCCTTTGCGTCCGCTTTTTCTTCTAGGGGTATTCACCTGTGTTCCTAAAGCTGAAGTCCGGTACAAATGCTACGAAAAAGTTATCGCCACACAATACCCCGACATTCGAAAGTGCGGGGCAAAAAACTCCGCAAAATTACTATGATGATTCGGGAAACTCAATAGATGTCGCTGCTTACCGCCTGATGCCAGTGAACGGGCTTCCCGTGGTTGAATCTTTTAGGTTTCTTACTATAAGCATCTTTGATTGAGAGGCGTAGTGTTCAAACCAACCAACGGTTATCAAAAAGTATTTCAAAAAGACTATGGGGCAGCGGATGAGATTGGGTGATATAAGCTTATATAAAGTAAGCGGAATCCCTTTCTCGATACGGCTTCGGCTACCTGGTTTCATCCGCAAGCGGCGACACAAGAAAGCAAAGCGTGAGATTCACCAGGCACGAGCGCAAATTAAAGAACTGATTCGAGAGCGTGAGTACTCCGAAGCAATGTTTCTTTGCCGCAAAATTTGTCGCACACGTTATGCTCGCCCCAATGATCATTTCCAGCGAACCAAGCTGTTGCACGCTTTGGGCAAGGAGGATGTCGTAAAGCGTTATGTAAGCTGGCTGTACAAATTATATGGCCGCGAAAAAATCTCGCGTTCAGACATGGCTTTCAGGCTATGGAAATCCTGGAGACCGAAATCCGCGATAGAAATTTTGGGGGATCGCGAAAACTGGCACATAGACATAGTCGCGGAAAGAAGTGCGCTGCTGTCATTGGCTGATCTTCGCCGTTACGCTGAGGCGGCGGAAGTTAGTTCAGACCTCAAACACTTTAGCATCAATGAACACCTTTCCACGCGCATTGCATCTGCATTGGACGCGTTCTCAAAGCAAGGCATATCGGTTGATCCCGAACATGACATCGCCTTTTCGGTACTTAGGCATTGGGTCAAATGCCAAAAAGAGCAACCGACGCAACCCTACAAGGCGCACGCCGGTCGAGTTCTGTTGTACAATCATTCGCTGGGAATTGGCGGAGCCGAGAGGCAGGTTACACATCTAATCGCAAACCTTGCTCAGGACCCTTTGGTTTCGTCTTTGCATATGCTCACAAAAGAGCAGCCCAAAAACGTTTACAAGCTTCCAAGCGGGTATAGCAAACTGTCAAATCATCAATTTGATGACATGCCGGTCTCGCTGCCCGACCCGTGGAAAGACGAGCCTACTCTACAGAGTGTTGCGTCACTATCTGAAGCGATAGGAATGCGGTGGCTTCGCGCGGCTTTGGGCACCCTTTACGAGTTGCGTCCGGAGGTTGTGCATATAAGAGGCGGCCTACACGCCGAACTTGCGCTGGCAGCGGTTATCTCAGGTACGCCGCGTGTTGTTGTGCATTTCGGATCGATGACACGCGGCCAGCAGTCGTCGGGGTCCGAGATCGAAAGCCTGCGCGAGAGGCTGTCCGAATACACCATCAAACTATGCGCGGGGTTCCCGCAGGTTGTTCTGGCGGCAAACAGCAGGGCCGCTGCTAATGATTGGGCCCAAGCAACAGGTCTGCCCGATACGCGCTTTACAACCATTTACAACGCCATTGAGCCCAAAGAACTTGGCTTTGAGGAACTGAGCCCACCAAATCCAGATTCCGGCCAACAATTGACTGTTGGCGGCGTCTTTCGGTTTTCTCCGGTGAAAGATCCGCTGCTATGGGTCTCGGTCGCCAAAAGAGTGAACACCGCAATCCCGGGTACCCGCTTTCTAATGGTCGGTGATGGACCCCTGCGGAAAGACATCGAAAAAGCCATTGCATCAGCCGGGCTGACAGATCAGTTCGTACTGCCCGGCCTGGTGTCCGAGGGCTTGTTCGACTATCTGCGGCAAATGGACTTGTTCCTAATGACCACGTGTACAGAAAGCCTGCCAAACGCGGTGATCGAGGCTCAACTCGCAGGATTGCCCGTTGTCGCCCCGGATGTTGGTGGCATAAACGAAGCAATTGCCGACCATGACACCGCAAGGCTGACAATGCGAAGCGCTGATGCATTGGCTCAGGCCGTTATTGACGGGTTGCAAAATGAAGATTGGCGCGCATCTGTGCATGCGCGTAGTCCGGGTTTGATCCTGAACAAATTCTCGCGCGCCGCTCAGCTGAATGCTGTTAAAACAGCTTATGGGTGGTGCTAAAATATGAAATACAGGCCAGAAATTGACGGCCTCCGCGCGCTTGCAGTGATCCCGGTTATCCTTTTTCATGCAGGATTCCCCTATTTCACAGGAGGTTATGTCGGCGTAGATGTGTTCTTTGTAATCTCTGGGTATCTCATCACAACAATTCTCGTTAGCGATCTTGAACAGGGTCGCTATTCGATCCTTAAGTTCTATGAGCGTCGCGTAAGGCGCATCATTCCTGCCCTTTTCTGCGTCGTGGTGGTAAGCTTTGTCGCGGGTTGGTTCATATTGCTTCCGGCAGATCTCAAAAGCTTCTCACTCAGCGTTTTTGCGGTCACAACGTTCTGGTCTAACTTCTTTTTCTGGATGGAAAGCGGATATTTTGACACCGCGACCGAACTAAAACCACTTCTGCATACCTGGTCATTGGCTGTGGAAGAGCAATTCTATATCTTCTTCCCGATTGCGCTCGCGCTGCTCTGGCGATTTGGCCTCAAGATTGTCTTTGTCGTGCTAAGTCTGATTTTTGCGGTCAGTTTTGCATTTGTCACATGGGATCTCGGCGCGTTGAGCAAACCCGAAGCCGCATTCTACCTGCTTCCAACCCGCGCTTGGGAGTTGATGGCCGGCGCGCTTGCCGCACTTTATATGGGACGCCCAAACCCGTGGCGACCAAGTTCGGCCCTGTCCGGAGTTCTATCGGTTCTGGGTATTGCGCTGATCCTGTATGCTATCCATTTCTATGACAAACACACGCCATTCCCTAGCCCTTATGCATTAGCACCTGTGCTGGGAACCGTTCTGATCATCTTGTTCGAGCGTCGAGGCACGTGGTCTTTCCCTATTTTGGCCAATCCGGTTTGCATAGGTGTCGGATTGATCAGCTATTCTGCATATCTTTGGCATCAACCCGTTTTGGCCTATGCCCGATATCTGAGTTGGCATGAGCCGCCGCTTTGGTTGATGGCAGTGCTGTGTGGCTTAACGCTGCTGCTTGCATTCCTTAGCTACAAGTTTGTTGAAACGCCCTTTAGAAAAGGTCCGATTTTCCCCGGTATGACAATAATGTTGCCGGCAGGGACGGCCGGGGTCATGCTGATCGTGGCTGGGCTGACTATCACTTGGACGCAGGGTGTACCGGGTCGCTATGCCGCAAACCATCAAGCCGTATTCGAACAATATGATGATCCAGCAAACTATGTACGCGGGCAGTTCTCAGAATTCCAAAATGCAGAGTTTGATGGGACTGATCAACGAAAAAAGTTGCTGATTATCGGTGACAGCTACGCGCAGGACATGCTTAACGCCGTGCTGGAATCTCCATTGGCAGACAAGTTTCAACTTTCGACCTTCTACATATCTGGGCGCTGCGGTAACCTGTTCCTGAAACGTGATTTCACGGATCTTATCGCTCCTAAAGATCGTGAGTTGTGTGCAAAAAGGCCAGGCTACGAGGACGAAACGCTGCAAGCCCGGATAGAGCATGCGGATGAAATTTGGCTGGTATCCAGCTGGAAAGATTGGCAAGTCGAGAATCTGCCTGAAAGTCTTGAAAACCTTGGCGACGTGACACTGGCAAGAATTCGGGTTATGGGACGCAAGAACTTCGGTTCCGGTATGTCTCTCAAGCGCTACATGACGGAATTCGAAACCGGCAACGAGAACATAATGGTTGAAATGAGCCAAGGCCATTTGGCTACTAATCAATCCATGAACGAAACTCTATCACCGGCACAATTCGTGGACATCTCAAACCTGATGTGCGGCAATGGTAAAACGTGTCGCAATACGAACGAGGACGGGCTTTTGATTTCATATGACGGAGGCCATCTGACCCGTGCGGGCGCAATTATGCTGGGTCATCGCTTGACCGAATGGCTGGAATAATGATTTGAGAAGGCTCTCAACTCGCATCCAGAGCCCTAGGGTGTTCTTAACTAAGCAACAAAACAAGGAAACAGACGGGTGCAAAAAGTTCTGATTACCGGCACAGCCGGGTTTATTGGTTTTCATCTTGCCAAACTGCTGCTCGCGAATGGAGACAGAGTGCATGGCTTTGACGGGATGACAGATTACTATGACGTCCGTTTGAAACAACGCCGCCATGCCGCACTGTTGCAGAACCCCAATTTTTCCTGCGATGAAGGAATGCTGGAAGACGCGGAGAAATTCGATGTCGTCGCCGACGGCTTCGAGCCCGATGTCATCGTTCACCTCGCGGCACAGGCCGGTGTCCGTTATAGCCTTGAAAATCCCCGCGCATATATCGACAGCAATGTCGTTGGCACGTTTAATGTCATGGAAGCCGCACGTCGCCACAAAGTTCAACATTTGCTCATGGCGTCAACGTCCTCGGTTTATGGTGCCAACACAGAAATGCCGTTCGATGAATGCGAAAAGGCAGATACGCAGTTGACGATCTATGCGGCGACCAAAAAAGCAAATGAGAGCATGGGCCATTCCTATGCCCATCTCTGGGATCTGCCCACAACCATGTTCCGGTTCTTTACGGTTTACGGCACATGGGGTCGGCCTGACCTTGCGCTTTATAAATTTGTCGATGCGATACTGGATGACCGGCCGATCGATATCTACAACCACGGCGATATGTACCGCGATTTCACATATGTTGACGATCTGGTACGCGCGATCTCTCTTTTAATCAAAGCCGTGCCGGTGCGTCCGGAGAATCCGGAAGACATCGAAGAAGGTGACAGCCTAAGCCCGGTTGCACCTTACCGCGTCGTCAATATAGGTAACTCGGACAAAGTGCGGTTGCTGGATTTTGTCGACGCAATCGAAGATTGTCTGGGTAAGAAAGCTATCAGAAACTACATGGACATCCAAATGGGTGATGTCCCGGCAACCTGGGCAAACGCGGACCTGCTGCAGCGTCTGACCGGATATCGCCCTCAGACCGATTTCAAAGATGGAATTCAGAAATTTGTCGACTGGTTTCGCGACTATTATGACAAATAGAGGACAAAGCGCACCTTTCGTAGACATTGCCCAATCGTCAGGGCGCAGGTGCCTGCACTTAGACAGGACGCTGTGAAAATGACAATTCCCCGCTTATTCCGCCTGACATACACTGGCACATTCAATCTAAGACGCCTATTAATCCTGTCGTGATAAACGGGGCAATTCAAAACATTCGTCAGGCATTGGGCCAAGTCAGTGACCCGGCAACTTTGTTCGCCAACATCGGCTCTGTGGCTGCTCTGGCGGCTTCAGGTGTTGCGCTAAACCTGTTGATCGGTAGGTACTACGGCTTTGAGGGGCTCGGCGTATTCAGCCAATCCCTGTTGTTTTTCCTTATTCTGGGTCAGGTATCGGCGGGTGGCTTTGCCTTTGCGGCACTATACTATTTTTCCCGCCATGGCGCATCGGACCCCAGCGCACGTACCTATTTGATAGCAGCTTTTTTGCCCGTTCTCGCGGTTGGCATGCTGATGGCATTGCTGCTGTGGCACGGGGCACCGGTCATCGGTTCAGTTCTCGACAGCCCGGAGCTGGCAGAAACCATGCCTGCGGTCGGGTTAGGGGTAATGTTGTTTGGCCTCAACAAGGTTGGCGTTCACTCGCTCAATGGGATGGAACATCTCAAAACCTATGCGGTCCTGCAGGGTATTCGTATGCCAACTATGCTGTTGGCATTTCTGGCTTTGCTAATCCTGCACGCACCGACAGGGTGGTTTGGATGGCTGTTTGTGGCATCCGAGGCACTAATATTTGCGCTCATGCTGGTGATGCTTTGGCTCTATACTAGGGGAACACGTCTGGAGTTTAGTAGACTATTTGCGATCATGATCAGCGAGAACGGACGTGGTTGGCGGGGTGCATTAATCGGATTGCTGTCGGATGTGAACAGTAGGATAGATGTTTTGGTTCTGGGTCTTCTGGCATCCGACAGGGTTGTGGGCATGTACGCTCTTGGCGCGATGTTTGCAGACGGATTGCGTATGCTTCTCGCTGCGGTCCAAAGCGTCATTAATCCGCGGGTTGCCAACTATTTGTTCCATCAAGACAGGGCTGCATTTGACGAGTTGTATTCGTCCTTGGCGTTAGTTGGCAGGGCAATCAGTATCGTCACGCTGATATGCGCTTCGGGGTTGCTGATTTTTGCCGCCCCAGTGCTGCTGGGTGCCGAAGATAGTCGAACCTCCACCGAAGTATTTTTGATCATGGGCCTCGCGACGACAGTTGCAGCTCCTGCGATAGTTCTCAATCAATCGTTCACCCAGGGAGGGCAACCAGTCTTACAAACAGCGTTCTTTGCGATCCTCGCAATGCTAAACTTGGTGTTCAACCTCGTGCTGATCCCGTATTTCGGCCCACAAGGCGCAGCGGTAGCAACGGGAATCGCAGAGATCGCGCAGCTTTATCTGCTACGGGTGTGGAAACCCAGATTGTTCGGTACGACTTGATATTCCGGCTTCAAAGAATGGTCGCACGTCTGATATGCCCCGTGAATCAATACCGTCTGGGGATTGACAGAATCCTCGTCATGGCTTTGTCGAAATTCACTCCAACGGTCGCCAGGTATTCGCGAAGATCGTCCATCCTGGGTTCATTTTCGATTTGAATACGTTCGGCACCGAATTCTCGTGTGATCTTACCGTCGCGAATTTGATTTGAGCGGAAGGTATCAAACTCGGTAAACCCAGCAACCGTGCGGTAGATAAAGTTGTAGAACGGTGCCGTTCCGTCGCCAATTCTCCACGTAGTCGGACAACCCTCTGGGACTTCAAAACCATATTCGTCGATCAAAACGCGTTCGACGGTTTCTTCTTCCCACGGGATATAGTCAAAAAGCTGAATGTAGTCATGCTTGAGGAAATAGCTCGAGATGAACGCTTCTATGCTGTCCAGTAGCGAGCGGTTCAGATAAGCGGGGTTCCGCAGAAACTGACCTGCATAATACGACATGTAACGGAACTTTTCGATCATCGACAGGTTCCAAAGCCGCCGATTCCCCTCATTGATGCCGGCAAACCCCGCTTTGAACCAAGTCTTCTCGTAGCGCCCGTTCTCGCAAAAGATAATCGCGGGCACGTCCAGTTCTTTCTGCAAGCGGTTCGCGTGCTGATAAAACTGTTTATCACCCGCTGTGAATATCGGAACCATCCCAAGTTCCGGCCGTTTGAGCCATGCTTCGATATTCTTGCGGATGTTCTCTTGCTTACGAGGAATGTCCGCCGAAACGATGATATGCTCGATGCCCAGTTTGGCGCAGACGCGCGAAGTGTTGCGTCGGGCCAAGTCTGTCACCATGCCCCAATCGTAAGTGAAGGCAATCGGGTTCAGCCCGAGTTCTGTCTTTGCAACGTGAAGACCATAGCAGCTGTCTCGTCCGCCACTGACCGCCATAAGGCAATTGGGGCGATCTGTGATGTTGCGTAATTTTTCGAGCTGCGCATCCAGTTCGTCACGCTCTTTCAGCGGCGTCAGAAGGCTGTTGCGGCACCAGTTGCATACACCAGCATTATCAAACTCGATAAAGGGCATGGTGTGGGGCAGCAGACAGTTTGTGCAGCGGCGTAGCTCGGCGTTTCTTGGGTCCGTAAGCGCGCTTAGATCCACCGGTTTCGTAGGCGCTTCTGGTTTGACTGCCTTTTGGCCGTCGGTCACGCACCAGCTGTCTACAGTGCCCGGATCATAGCGGCGGACATCACCTTTCTGGATACCAACGCTCGCAAGATGCGCTTCCATCAACCGAAGCATTTCCCGCTCGGACATAAGAATCCGGCCGACCGGAGCACCATCACGCATCAACCGCGCCTCATAGAGCGAGCCATTGTTAGATGCCGCATGTATTTGACCGAACACGGTGTCAACCATCAGGTATGATACGACCCCCTGAAGATCGTTCAGCGTGGCCACATTGGCGTCCTCGGCGGAGTTGCCAGCATCAAGATGGTGGCGCAACCGGGTTGGGATTGCCAAGCTGTCCAGCTCGGGCACGGGAAGGTCAGGGGCAAAGAATTCGCTGTGATTGACAATCACCCCGTTATGCACCCCCACAAATCCTTTGTCATCAAAGGGTTGGTTATTGTCATGAAAGGCTCTGAGACCATTTGTAACCAGCCTTGCGTGACCAATAATTGCAACACCGCCGTTGTCGGGATTCACAAAGGCTTTTTGGGAAAACTCGGCGAATTCCGGACCTCGAACGATTGCAGACGCAGAACTTGGGCGCTTGATGTAAAAAGTCCGCCCGTTTTGATAGGTGCAGACTCCCGCCGCTTCCCGGCCCCGCCGTTCGGCAATCAGGAGCATTTCGCGCGTCAATCGGGTCAGGATTGCCGCGTCGAGATTGTGATTGGCATCGAGCGAAAGACAGAAAATCCCGCACATAGGCGTTCAACCCTTTAGTTCGTTGTTCGGCATTCGGACCCTGACTTCGCTATCCCAAAAAATGCTGCAACGCCATTGCTGTTTGCAAGATGCGTTCGTTATTTGCACGCCCAGTTCGCTGCGCGCTCAAAATGCGCTCAATGTAATCAGGATTGAAAAAGCCAACGCGCTCGACGGCCCCACGGCTGAGATAATGATCGATCACGGGTCCGAATTGGGGACCATTTATCCAAACAGTAGTCGGAACCTCGAATCCCATCTTCTTATACGGACCAAGCGCGGCTACGGCATCGGGTGCGCTCTGCTGCAAATAGTGGTTCAAGGCTTTCTTCAAAAGCCGCTTGGGATCTGTCGCGTGGAACCGGACCCCCAATGGCAGAGTTTTAACCAGCTCCGCCATTTCAACATCCAAAAGCGGAATCCGCGTCTCGACACTTTGCGACATATAGGCGTTGTCGTTCGGAACCAGACTGCAGGATGCCAGAAAGCTCTTGATATCAATGTATGAAAGCTGGTCTATCAGGGGCCAGTCCTCGATCCGCTCGCGGTATTGGGTGAACGCAATCGCTGGATCAATTTCACCAACTATCGCATAGGCTTCCGGTGTCAACGCCTCTTTCCAATCACGATAGCGAATGACTTCTTTGAAACCGTAGAAGCTGCGTAATAGATCACCCGTCACGGATTTTGCAAAGCTTTGCGCCATGAAACTAAGCGGAAGTCGGCTAGATCCAGCTGGCAGCAGATCGGTGGCATTGGCGATCAGAGATCTGACGGGCGCGGGAAGGTATCGGTAGTAGCGTGCGATATTCGCAGCATGAAGAGTCGGGTAGCCGCAGAACAACTCGTCACCACCTTCTCCGGTCAGCACCGCCTTGTAGCCCTGCGCGCGAATTTCTCCGGCAAGGGCTTCGGACGCCGAATTGACCCAGACTCCATAAGGCTGACCATGTCCAGCATAGCGATTTGGGACAATGCTAGCGAATTGTGCTTCGCCAAGACGTAAAACATGATGCTCACGATCCAGCGCCTTGGTCCAGGCAGCAGCCAATGGGCTTTCGTCAAAAGCGGCCTCGTCATATCCGACCGTATAAGCTCGGCCGGTCCCCCCTTGCGCCCAGGCCGCCGCAGAGACTGCCCGGCTATCAAGACCTCCAGACAACAGTGTCCCGACAGGTCGATCCGCCATCAGGTGCCTGCCTACCGCCCGTGGAAGCACATCGGCAACTGCCGCAATCGCATCGGCTTCATTGCGACGGCTATTGTCGGGATTGAAAGTCATATCCCAATAGCGGTGTTTTTCCTGACCTTGCGCAGTGCAAACCAAAGCACATCCCGGTTCCAGCGCCCGTATATCCTCAAATGCCGTAAAGGGCTCGGAAACATACATACTGCCGAGAAAGGTGGCGAGCCCTTCGGGGCTATATTTGTTCGAGAAGCCCTTGACCGATTTGAGCGCATTGAGCTCGCTGGCAAATAGCAGATCACCAGGCACCGACAGGCTCTTAAGAATATAAAGGGGTTTCATGCCAAAGCGATCGCGGGCAATGATCACCTTGCCCTTGCGCAAATCGTAGATTGAAAAGGCAAACATTCCGTTGAGATGATCCAGAACTTCAAGCCCAAATTCCTCGTATCCGTGAACCAGAACTTCGGTATCAGTGTCGGTGGAAAACCTGTGTCCCATTTCCGTCAGGCTGCGTACGAGGTCTGGAGCATTATAGATTTCGCCATTCATTACGACGACGACAGTGCGGTTTTCGTTCCAGATCGGCTGGCGACCGTTCTCCTCACCGACGACCGCAAGACGTGTGTTACCCATCCAGACGCGATCACCGTTAAACTGTCCACGTTCGTCAGGACCACGATGATGAAGCCGATCCAACATCGTCGCGAGACAAGCTTCAGCTTTTGTTGGGTCAATGGTCTGCGTTAGCGCCAAGATACCTGCGATGCCGCACATTCCTCAGGCGTCCCGCTGTTTTTCAGCAATCATATACATTACATCGCCGGTCGGCACATAGATGGTAAGCTTGCCCAGACCCATCTTCACCGCGAGCTTTCCCAATGACTTCGGCAACAGGCCAACCCTACCCGCCTTGTAGACAATGAACGCGACGTTGGCGTATTTGCCCATAGACTTGGAATATGATGTGTATAACCCAGCACTTTTCAGCGCCTGCACCATCGCGGGACGAGTAAAAAATGAAAGGTGTTCCGGTGGTGTCATAAATGGCCACCGACGGCCTGTAAGCTTAGCCATATTCGCGCCAATATCTGGGGTTGTTACGATCATACGACCTCCCGGCTTGAGCCAGCTTGCTGCGCGCTTCAAAACTGGTTGCGGATCGTATACATGCTCAATTGTGTCAAAAATCAACACACCATCGAAACCACCGTCCGGGAGACTGGGGTTGAAATCTTCAACTGATTGTGATCTCAGCCTGTCGGCAGGTAAATTCGGAAGCCTGGTCCGTGCCTCCTCGATTCCGGCCTCTGAAAAGTCCATACCATACCAGTTGTAAGTATCTGCACAGGTTGCGATAAACTGCCCTGCTCCACAGCCAATTTCCAGCAGACTATCCTCGGGTTTGAATCCGGCGCGAGCCATCAAATTGTGGCGACGCTCATACTCAAGCTCTATGGCTTTTGGATCGGTATATTTGGCTTTCTGAAAATAGAGGGTCCCATAGAGCTCTTGAAGTTCTGCACCAGAAGGCTCTGGGTCTATTTGCTGAAACCCGCATGCGCCACATTTGAACAGGTCAAACTGTCCAAAGCGATAGCCCGATCGCAGTTCTGTTGTACCGCCGCACAGGCGGCACCGTTCATGCAGCTTCATCTTTTTGCGTGGTGCCTGCTTCTATACGCGCCAAGGCCGCGTCGGTACGGGCTTGTGCGATACGGATGGCTGAAACCTGATCGCAAACGATCCCCATGAAAAAGAGGATCAGAGATGTCAGAAGCATCACAGCGCCAAGGACCGGCAGACCCAGCCCCTGTGCGACAATCACGATCACCGAGTAAACAATACCCAGAGCGGCCAGCGTAAACGAGGGCAACAAGAACAAGCGAATTGGATCATATAAGGCCACAAGACGGGTGATCAGGAGAAGCACATTAAAGCCATCCTTGATTACAGAAACCGATGACTTGCCAACCCTTTTGCGAGTTTCAATGGGCATGAAGCTCACGTCGAATTTTTGTTTGAGATAAAGGATCAGCGATGTTGCGGAGGCTGAGAATCCATTGGGCAACAACTCTGCGAATGACAACAGCTGAGTGCGTCGGTAGATCCGCAAGCCGCAATTCAGATCGGGGATTTGCTGCCCCACCAGAAGCCTCGAGAACCCCGACAGTATCATCTTACCGGGTTTGCGAACCGGGTCCACATGAGAAGATCTGCTGCGTGCACCAGAAATCAGCGCGGGCTTGGTCCGCTGCCATTGCTTGATCAATGCACGGGCCTGTTGGGCCGTGAACTGACCATCAGCATCAAAAAACATGACAAACGGAGTCGTGGCCTCTTTCAAACCTGTTTTCCATGTTCCCCCATAACCACGATTGCGAGGGTGCGAAATAACATGAGCCCCTGCCGCACGGGCAACTTGGGCCGTATTGTCAACGCTTCCATCGTCAACCAACAGTAACGTCACTTCCGGAAGCTCATCCCGCAAATCGCGGATCACCGAACCGACGGCCTGTTCCTCGTTATAGGCAGGCAATATGATTGTGATATTTTCCGGTGAAAATTCTTCCACGGTTCAGCGCTTTCTATGGCCTCATCGATATTGCTGTTAACAGGGGACATGCTTTCTTACAAGCGCGGTCGTGGCTGCTATTGTGCGCGTCGGTAGTATGCAAATGGACCAAGTTCCAACTGCAAGTCAAAGCCATACTCGGAGACAAGCCGTGCTTCTGCCAGTTCTTGCACGACGCGACGATCAATCACCACATCTGGTGAACCAAGCACATCCACAAATCCAGTAATGATTGGAACCTGAGCGTCGGGATCACGTCGCGCTTTGCGGATGGCATCAATTTGGTCCATCAATGCGCGATGCTCGCGCGAATCAAGGCGACCGCTGTACGATATGAAGTTATTGTCCTTGCGATTAAAAGTCAGCGGTAAGAACGCGACATAACGTAATGCGCTAGAAAGATAATCATAGCGCAAAACTGGGGTGATCGGACCAACGCCGTCGATTTCAGCCATCTTCTGAGAGAATTGTCCAAACTGCGTCAGATTGGTATCTTCTATGCTCTGACCTTTGGTCATGCGATACAGACCGTGGCTGGTAGACGGGTAGGCAAACAACCAGACCCAGACGGCGAGCGCTATCGTACAAGTTGGAGCAAGGCACGAGGCCTTGGGCTTAAACCGCTGTGCCAGATATGTGATCAGCATAAACATGCCAATATATGTTGCGGGAACTCCAAAACGCGTGGCTCGAATGAAATCAAGCTGCAGAGGGCCACGCGCCTGCGCCGCCGCAATAGCTTGATCAATAGCAGAAATACCCAATGCCAAAAAAATCGTGGTGGTAAAGAAACCAGCAACCCAATACCACGACTGCGAAAAAGACAGACGTGACCGTAGATGCGAAGGTAGAACGCTTGTAAAGGTGACGACCAATAAGGATAATCCCCCAACAACGAACAACACGCCGAAGAAAGGTACCACAACTCGATCCGCCCACTCCATGCCCGGTACGCGAGAAATCAAGATAGACATGCGTCTGACGCCTCGCAATGTTGATAGATGATCAATCGCCATGCCGACATTCGCATAAGGAGAATTTGCAAACTGCTGCAAAGCCTCCTTGTCCCCTGCAGCGAAGGTTTGAGAGAACAACAAAGCATACGGGCTCATCAGCGCGAGATATAGCACCCCGGCAAGCACATGATGAACGAAAGCATAACCCCAGCCTTGGCCCTCACTTCGCCGCAACAAACTGACAAACAGAAGAGCCAGAGCAACAGGTGGGCCAGAAGGAAGATGCAGGTAGCTCGCAGCGGCAGCGGCGGTCATCAGTGCATAGGGTCTGGGTCGGGAGGGTGATATCAATATCAACAAAAGCCAGGGCAACGCTGCACCGTATGCGCTGCGCAGAAGCGGTGAATAGTAGTGACCCCATAAATCACCGGAAATCGTAAAAACCGTGGGAATGCTGATCAGTGCAAGAGCGATCGCAACATTCCGATTTAAAAAGAGCTGTTTACCAAGAAGGTAAAAGCCGCCCATCTGCGCCATCGCTATTGGGAAACATATGATCACATAAAAAAAGCCGAGCTCAACCCCTGCTAGCCCAAGCAGATAGTTGGGCCACATCAAAGCTGCCTGATAAAAACTGGTTGTGCCATCGACGCCCAACAACACATCATCCATGAACGCTTCGGGCTGAATCCAATGCGCGATGATATAGAGAATGGAACCGTTGTCACCGTTTTCGATCACGAATGGCGCACGTGTGTTCAAGGCGAGAAACATTTGAAGGAGAAACGCCACGCCGACAAAAATTGCCCATGCTGACCACTCCGAACCGTATCGCCCAACTGCAGAGCGGTGCTGAAGTTCATCAAGATTGTCAGACCCGTTTTGACGCATGGGTTCCATTTGTTAACTTTCAATCTATCGATATACGAATCCTGCAACCAAAGACGGCTTCGCGGTCACAACTGTCTGGTGATATTTGTCAGCTCGCGGATATTACATAGCACATAGTAGATCTTTGAGCTTCTATCCCTCTTCCGCATCTGTCCACGTCAGACGCAATTACATGCGTGCGCAAAGTCACCCTGCTAGGCTCTTACGACATTTTTCGCACCAGTAACATATACACCTCTTGTGTCGATGATGAGCTGGGCGTGCTTGGTGATCATTTCATAGTCAAACTTATCATGATTGGTCGCAAGAATGATCGCATCTTGCGCGGCCAGCACGTCGGGCGTCAGCGCTTCGGACGACAAGTCGAACTGGTGTTCCCTCATATTTGGGAAAACCGGAACATGTGGATCGGAATAGCTTAGGACACCACCCCGGTCCCGAACTTTCTCCATCAGCGCAACGGATGGGCTTTCACGCATATCATCTACATTTTTCTTGTAGGCGATCCCCAGAACCATGATTTTACTCCCGCGAACCGATTTGGAACGCTCGTTCAAAGCCGAGGCGAGCTTGCCAAAGACATAGTCCGGCATTGCGGTGTTGATTTCACCGGCCAATTCGATGAAACGCGTATTTACACCGTATTCACGGGCCTTCCAGGTCAGATAAAAAGGGTCAATCGGTATACAGTGCCCGCCGAGGCCAGGGCCAGGATAGTAGGGTGTAAATCCAAACGGTTTTGTTGCCGCTGCTTTGATCACTTCAAAGATATCAATTCCCATTCGATCGGCTACGATCTTCATCTCGTTTACAAGACCAATGTTCACTGCGCGGTGGATATTTTCTAGAAGCTTCGTCATTTCGGCGGTCTCAGTCGAACTTACTGGTACCAGACTGTCAATCGCGTGATTATACAGAGCGAGACCTGCTTCAAGACAAGCTTCGGTGTGACCTCCAACGACCTTCGGAATAGTATGGGTAGTAAAATCTGCGTTGGCCGGGTCTTCGCGTTCTGGAGAGTAGACAGCAAAAATTGTCTCGCCAGCCTTTAAACCATTACGTTCCAGACGTGGCAGAACTTCATCCTTCGTTGTGCCTGGATAGGTGGTGCTTTCCAATGCTACGACCTGCCCTTCACGCAAGTACGGAGCGATCTGATCGCAAGTACTCGTGACAAAGCTCATGTCGGGCTCGCGATACTTGTTCAGAGGAGTCGGTACGCAGAGCATTATTCCATCGGCTTCTGCAATCCGTAAGAAATCGGTTGTCGCTTCAAAGCCATTCTCGCGCGCTTGTCCAATACGTGCATCTTCGATGTGTTCAATGGAGCTATGTCCGCTATTCAACTGGCGAACACGCTCTTCATCCAGATCAAAGCCCAGAACTTTGTATCCGATTTCTGAGTACCGAAGCATCAGAGGTTGGCCGACATATCCTAGTCCAACAATACCGATTACGGCAGTTTTGTCCGATAATTTCTTGAGTAGATTATCCAAACACATTTTTTGTGAAGAAGAAGCGTTCATTGAATCATACAGACCATTTTTTAAAAGTTATTTCAGACCGAGAGAATTTTCCCGGCGGGCTCTTTAGGTCGGCTTTTATATATTTGCACAAGGATGGCAAACAAAAAACTGTTACCGAGCTTGTCTAGCTTCTGGACCTATTAATTTGGTTGCCGTCATCCCGCCTGCGTGATTCATGCCCGTGAGTTTCAGGGGTGTATCATGAGCAATCTATTCTGGCTGACCGACGAGCAGATGTCTCGCCTTCAGCCTTACTTTCCAAAGTGCCATGGCAAGCCAAGGGTGGACGATCGGCGTGTGCTCAGTGGTATTATCTTCATCAATCGCAATTGGTTGCGGTGGTCCGATGCCCCTCGCGAGTATGGTTCACCAAAGACGCTGTACAACCGGTGGAAGCGGAGGAGCGATATGGGAGTGTTCGCTCGGATCATGACTGGGCTTTCTGCGGAGGGAAGCGATCATTAAGACCATCATGATTGACGCGACTTACCTCAAAGCGCACCGCAGGGCTTCCAGCCTGCGGTTTAAAAAGGGGAGTGTGGCAGGCTGATAAGGCGCACCAAGGGTGGTATGAATACGAAACTGCATGCCGTTACCGACAGTCTGGGACGCCCCATCCGCTTCTTCATATCCGCTGGGCGGGTGAGCGATTACACGGGGGCCAGGGATCTGGTGAACAGTCTGCCATCGGCTAACTGGCTGCTGGGAGATCGAGGTTATGACGAGGACTGGTTCCGCGAAGCCCTTAAGGACAGGGGAATAAATCCCTGTATCCCGGGTCGCAAATCACGCGATAAACCTTTCCGGTACGACAAGCGTCGCTACAAACGTAGCAACAGGATCGAGATTACGTTTGGACGTCTGAAAGACTGGCGCGGGGTTGCTACGCGCTTTGACCGATGCCCAAAGGTCTTCCTCTCTGCCATCGCTCTAGCAGCTACCGTGCTATTTTGATTGTAAATCAATGAGTCTGGAACCTAGAGGTATCTAACTGGCAAATATGGCGCTTCGAGGGGGCTGGAATTCCCGACCTTCGATTACGAAGAATCTGCTCTACCGGTAGAGCTATTGAGGCGCTCCATCTAGTAGCGCGATGCGGGCCATGCATCGCCGGTTCGCTCAGGCAGTGGTGTTGACCCATTCGCAATCATCCCGCATCCTGACCCCGACTTGATCCGCCTGGCGGGTTTGGTTGGTTAATCACATATTTACCAAGGTCAATTGAATGCTCGGAGAATCGCAGAAGACCTATGTGCTGGATACCCACCGGCTGCGCGATCCAGAAGAGACCCTTGCCATCGTCAAACCGTTTCTCAAAGAGATGGGCATCACACGGATCGCAAATCTGACCGGACTTGATCGGATCGGGTTGCCGACCGTGATGGTGACGCGGCCCAATTCGCGCTCGGTTGCGGTGTCGTTGGGCAAGGGATTGTCGCTGAGTGCGGCGCAGGCCTCGGGGGTGATGGAGGCGATCGAGTCGTGGCATGCGGAACGGATCGAGCTGCCGCTGCGGCTGTGCAGCCACACCGATCTGGCGCAGGAATACGTGGTCAATGTGGACCGCCTGCCCCGCGTAACCGGCGGGCAGTTTGACCCGCATCGTGCGATGCTGTGGGTGCAGGGGAAGGACTTGAACGCGGATGCTGCTTGCTGGGTGCCCTATGAGATGGTGGATACGGATTACACGACCTCTATGGCCAACGGACAGCGCGCGTTTCCGCGTACGACAAATGGTCTGGCATCGGGAAACGATGCCGCTGAGGCTAGCTGCCACGCGATCTGCGAACTGATCGAGCGCGATGCCACGACGCTGTGGCATCATCGGGGTCCAACACCCCGCGTCGATCCTGATACAGTCGATGACCCGCGCTGCCGTCAGGCCATGAGCTTGATCGCAGAGGCGGGGCTGGAGCTGGGGATCTGGGACACGACCTCGGATATCGGCATCGCCAGTTTTCGCTGTGTAATCTGCGAGACCGGCGAGACAAACGGCCATATCGGGATCGGGGATGGCTGTCACCCCGACCGCGCCATCGCGCTGCTACGCGCGCTGACCGAGGCGGCGCAAACACGGCTGACCTATATCTCAGGCGCGCGGGACGACCTGGACCCTGAGGAGTTTATCGACGAGGCGCGCCAGTGGCGCGGACGGTATATTCGCGAGCTGATCGAAGGCGCAAAGCCGACAAAGCGTTTTACGGATTGCCCCTCGCATGTAACAGGGTCTTTCACGGAGGATCTCGATCTGCTTTTGTCCCGGCTGTCTGAGGCCGGGATCTACCAAGTGATAACGGTTGATTTGTCCCGACCCGGGATCGACATCGCGGTCGTCCGCGCGGTCATTCCGGGGCTGGAAGCCCCGCATGACGATCCTGACTTCATCGCCGGTCCGAGGGTGCGGGCGGTGTCGGCATGACCGTCGTTGTTTTTGTTGGACCCACGCTGCGACCCGAAGCCGTGCAGGAGCATCTGAATGCAACAATCCTGCCCCCGGTTCAGCAGGGCGATGTGTATCGTGCGGTGCGCGACAGGCCGCAAGCAATTGGCATTATCGACGGGTATTTCGACGGGGTGCCTTCGGTCTGGCACAAGGAAATCCTGTGGGCGCTGGAACAGGGCATTCCGGTATTCGGCAGCGCCAGCATGGGTGCGTTACGGGCGGCGGAACTGGCTGATTTCGGGATGATCGGCGTCGGACGGGTGTTCGAGGATTACCTGAGCGGCGCCATTGCAGATGACGATGAGGTCGCGGTGCTGCACGGCCCCGCCGAGCTTGGCTTCATACCGTTGAGTGAGCCTATGGTCTCGATCCGGGCCACGCTGTCCGCAGCGGTGAAGGCCGAAGTGGTGTCGGAGGATGAGGCACAGATATTGCTGGGTGCAGCCAAGGCGCTGCACTATCGCGACCGAGTTTGGGACAAGGTGATTTCGGCTGCAAAGACCGACACAGACTCGGCGACGTTTCGGAACTGGTTGCCCGGCGGGCAAGTGGATGCCAAAGGCGACGATGCACGCGAGATGCTGGCGCAGATGGCGCGGTACCTGGAAGCAGGTTCCGACGCGCCGGAATCGACACGCGTCGAACGAACTCTGGTCTGGCGTGAACTGCGGACTCGTGTGGATTCCGAGACCGCTCCGCATGACCCGGATGCGTGGGCACTGGTGGACGAGCTGCGGCTGGACCCAGCCCTTTATGTCCAACTACGCGACCGCGCCGCGCTGCACCTGTTGGCGCGCGACGAAGCATATCGGATAAATCACCTGCCTGATCGGGATACCTTGCGAAAACAGATGGCTCAGCACCGTCGCGCGGCCCGCCTGCCCCGCCACTCCGATCTGATGGAATGGTTGCAGGACAACGATCTGACGCTTGCTCAATACGAGGCATTGCTGGCGGACTGTTCCTACAAAGATACGGCCATCACAGCGCGCGCGGATGAGCTCGACTTTGCCCTGCTAGCCCAGCTGCGCCACGATGGTCGCTATGGCGCGCTGCGTGATCGGGCGCGACGCAAGGCCAGCCGGATAGCGGGGCTGGATCGGGTGAATGGTTCTGCAAACAGAATGCAATCGCTGCTCTGGTATTTTGAAACGCGGCTTGACCAGGCGGTGCCAGATGATCTTGAATCCCATGCAATCGCGCTTGGTCTTGACGGGCGCGAGGCGTTTCTTGATCTGATTGAAGCTGAATACATGTTTTGCCACACCGAAGGTGAACCGGGACAATAACGGGAGGGGACAATGACGATCTGGCCCGACTATTCGGACAACGAAACTCCGGGCACACGGTTCTTGCTTTACCCGCAATCGCCCTTCTTAGAGCCGAATTCGAAACCTGAACTGGTCGAGATCTCTGCCCCGCAGGGTACGATCGGACCCGGCCCATCGGGACCGCGAATGTATGCGATGTACCCGGTCGACAAGACGATCCCCTATGGCGCGATGATTGAAGGCGAAGAAGGGCCCGAGATGTATCTGCCCGCCTGGGATGGCTATATCTTGCCGCCCCCTGAACCCGACGAGTTCGGAAATTTTATCCATATCGATCCCGACGATCCGGCCTTTGAAGCTGCCCATCTGTTTGGCGCAGCGCATTTTACGATGGATGTATGGGAGGGCTATTTCGGCCGCCCTATCCCCTGGCATTTCGAGCGTGATTTTGAACGGTTGGAACTTTCCCTACTGCCCAGCCTTGATAACGCGCATATCGGCTGGGGATTTCTGGAAACCGGCGGCACCCGAGAACATGGCGACGAATACCGCCCCTATAGCCTTAATTTTGACGTCGTGGCGCATGAGATCGGCCATGCCATCATCTACAGCGTCATCGGCATGCCGTCAGAAGAGGACGCAACTGGTGAGTATTATGGATTTCATGAATCAGCAGCAGATATGGTGGCACTGCTTGCATCACTGCATTTCGGTTCAGTCGTAGATGAACTGCTGAAGAACACGCGCGGGAACCTGTATACCTATAACCGGCTCAGCCGTTTTGCTGAGCTGTCCCAAAACTCGCAAATCCGCATCGCCGCTAATGACCGGACTCTGTCCGAGTTCTCACATGGCTGGTCCAGTGAACACGCGCTGTCGGAACCGCTGACCGGGGCGATGTTCGACATTCTGGTCGATATCTACCACGAGCGGCTGGTTGCACATGATGTGATCGACCCCGAGATGGAGGAGCTTTCGGATGAGCTGGAAGGCTCTGACGAATACAACGCGATCATGCAGGATTTATTCGACGAGCATTACGCCGCTGACCCGGAAGGATTCCGCGTTGCGCTGATAGAAGCGCGGGATTTGCTGGGAACCTATCTTGCCGACGCTTTGGACATGCTGGATGCAGATATGTTGAGCTACTTCGGGGTTGAGCGTGCGTTGGTTGTTGTTGACCAAGAGATCACGGGAGGGGCATTCCGCCAGATCATCGAAGGCAATTTCCGCATGCGCGACATCGGATTGGCACGCCCTGGCCCACGTCTGACTAAGCCGGATGGGTCGAGCCATGCAGCATCGGTTCGAACACTAGCGCCCGAGCCAAAAGAACCTTAAAGTCTTTGTTTTTACCTCGGTTTTATGTCAGGTTACGGGCACGGGGTGATAATTCGACAAACGAAGCGCAGACCAATGCGCAAACCGGGACGGACGTGGCATAAAGCTCCGTCAGCCCCCGATAGGGAGAAAGTGATATGTCTGAGTCGTTACTCAGTTTTTCCGAGGTATTATTGTTTGGGCGAGAGTTAAGCGATCTTAAACTGCGGCAGAAATCGGTCCGGCTGGCAATTGAGGTGGCGACGAATTTTGATTTTTCAGATGAGATCACCAAGATTGATGGTGTGGCTGTCCGCGAAGATGATCGGATTCTTGTGCAGGTTGGAGACAGCGCAAACAACAAGTCCGGGATTTACAAGATCATCAAGGACCAGAACGACGGCGACAAGCTGAAACTGGACAAACGTAAGAAGGTCTCTTTTGAATCATTTGTCTACGTTCGTCGGGGACGCGTTTTCAAACACACATTCTGGCAGCAGACAGCAAACAGCCACAGCAAGCAGTTGTTTGTTGAACAAGATGACCGCAGAAAGGGTCGCGGCGTCAACAACTTCATCGGGGACCAGTTCGGAGGCGATGCCCGGCTGGCCCGAATCTATGGCTTCGCATATGACGGCACCTATTACGAAATGCCGGAACCGACGATCTTTCTAGTACATGGTGCAGGCGACAGCGCCACGGGTGGCAACCTGCCCTATGGGTTCAAGCTGCAAACCAGCAATGACGCCGACGCCCAGGACACCACGCAACAGGCGGCACGTGCCCCGATGAACCCATCGGTATCAGGTGTTGCAGCCGCGGACTACCAGATGGCGAATGACATCCGTGTCTGGAACTATGATCAGGCCGACTACACCATCCGCATGGATATTGCCGCCGGTCAGATCGAGGAAGTACTTCTGGACGTCTATTTCGAATACGACGCGCCAATGATGGCTGGAGCCAAGGTATCGGGTGCCAAGGTGAGCGGGGCCAAGGTTTCTGGCGCCAAGGTCAGCGGAGCCAAAGTGTCGGGTGCTAAAGTTTCAGGTGCCAAAGTCAGCGGTGCAAAGGCCCGCGGGGAATAGGGCCTGATTAAGCAAAGCGCTGTTGGGTTAAGCCTGATATGACAAGTGTTGCTGGCCACATACGTGCAGGTGTGTGGGCAGCAGCAACTTTATGTCAGCTTCGAACCCAATCCAGGATTTGTCGCACCGCCCTATTTCTGCATGGGGCGAAGCTTCGAAACTTATTACTCAATGAAAAACGCGGGATGGTAAGTTACCGCGCCGTCAGGTTGTTTGCCATTTAAGACTTGCTGCATGAAATACTCGGGCGGCACGCCTTCAAATCGAAGCCTGTCATCTCGTACAAACCCGAAACGCGGATAATAATCCGGGTGCCCCATAACAACACATCCATTTGCATCCAGAGCGCGGAGCTTCCCCAGCCCATCTTGGATAAGAGCGCCACCAATTCCTTTGCCCTGGTGGTCAGGGCGGACGGATACTGGCCCCAGGCCATACCAATTCATGTCTTTGCCATCAATCAGGATCGGGGAAAATGCAGCGTGGCCTAACAGCTCCCCATCTTCCTCAGCGACCAATGACAAGGTGAGAGCGGAAGCTTTGCGCAGGCCATCGACTATAGCAGCTTCCGTGCCTGAACTGTGCTCTGCTGTAGCAAATGCTGCCTCAGTGACAGCCTGAATGAGCGCAATGTCAGCGCCTGTTTCGTTACGTATTATCATAACATCATCATGCTGTTCTGTTGCTTAGCTGTCGCCCAACAGAGCGGCGACCGATAGCCGATATGCTGTTAGAGCCGGAGTTTCGCGACACGGTCAAGCGCTTACGGCGCAGTTTACCAATGATGTCGAACGTGCAGTCGGATAGCAGGGATCTGTCAAGCGTATTGCACACAACATGCACTATTTTTCCATTGGGATTGCGTTCGTGGCGGATTGTTCCGCCTTGAGCCAACATGTGCAGGACGCGTTGTTCAGTTATTGATATATTCATGGTTACCTGCGGAAACTTCTAATTGTGCGTCGTTGCATCGGACACCGCGCCGGATGAAAGGCGGCGGCGCAGGACGCATCCGTTCTTGCCTCTCAGAATCCAGCCTTTTTCAAACCTTCGACAAAATGCTGCGTATCGTCGGACAGGCGGTCTGGTTGAACCTTGGCCCAGCGCGAGAGTGAGAAATTAGGATGCGCCGCACGGTGTTTGTCAGCGATCTGGCGGGCCATATCCAGTTCGCCCTTATGAGCGTAGCTGGCGGCCAGTACGCGCTGCCCTTCGGTCGGGTTGTTCATCTTGTTCACGCACGCGATCACGTCGTCGTAGCGCTTGAGGTTGTAATAGGCTCCGCCTAGATGCCACAGATATTGATCAGGGAAATACGGGTTAAGGCGCATTGCCTGTTGCAGATGCTTAATCGCAGTATCGTTATCTCCCCAATGAGCTAGTGCGTCTGCGTAGTCCGAGTGCATATCCGCGTCGTTGGGGTTCAGCTGCAGGGCGCGCTTGTAGGATTCGATCGCGGAATCGAACTCTTTTCGATAGAGTTGTACATAACCCAGCTCTCCAAACCCCCGTGCATCGGTCGGGTCGAGTTCCACGGCACGTTGGGCCAACGATAGTGCCTTGTCGAGCGCGCTGTTTGGGTCTTCAGTCCACGAATAGCGCCAATCAATATTCAACGTGCGCGACAGGGCTGCTGCAGCACGTGCATAGCCGCCGTCACGCTCAAGAGCGGATTCATAGCAATGCTGTGCCTTGCGGTTATCGTTGCGTGTGTACTTGAAGATATGATGCTGCCCCTGAAGGACAGACCCATAGGCCCGCAAGTCCGACGGGATCGCCTGTACCATACGCTGTTTTTCATGCGACTCGATCATCACCGCGGTGGCTGCAACAATGCATTCAGTCACTTCGTCCAGAATGTCGAATATATCGTCGAGCTTGCGGTCAAACCTCTCGCCCCAAATGGTGCGTTCAGTGTTGGCGTCAATCAGCTCGGCCGTGATCCGGATTCTGCTGGATGATCGGCGCACGCTGCCGCGCGCGATGTAGCGCACGTTTAGGCGCCGGGCAGCTTCCTGAGGCGACATTGACTGGGTTTTGAAGAAGAAGGACGAGTTTCGGGCGATGATGAACAGGTTCCGGAACTTGGACAGGTTCATGATGATGTCATCGGTCAGCCCTTCGGCGACCCAGTTATCATCTTCCTCACCACCTTGACTGGCAAACGGCAATACTGCGACCGAGGGGATATCGGGCCGTTCGAGCACTTCCAACTGCATCTCAGGACGCAAGGTGGCGGCCATTGTCGCTCCTTCGACCTCGGTTCGAACACAGTAGGTCGCGACCGGAGACATGATGTTCTTGAGCTGTTTGGGGCCAAGGAATTCATAGCCATAACGCAGCCGGTTGCGGATCTGCTCATAAACGGCCGCACTGACAAAAACCCGCTCGGGCTCGGCAATCTCTTGCAGGCGGGCGGCGATGTTGACGTTGTCGCCGTGGATGCCACGCTCATCCATCAAAACCTCGCCCAAATGAACGCCCGCACGGAATTTAATGTGCTGGCCGTCCGGCCGCGTCAGATTATGCTCGGCCGCAATTCGATGCAGTTCGATGCTGAATTCAACCGCGCTGGTGGCCGTATCAAACAATGCAAGAATGCCGTCGCCGCGCACCTCAATGATTTTGCCCTGATACTTCGAGCAAGTCTCTTCGAGCTGGAACAAAAGAGATTTCAACGCGTTATACGTATCCATCTCGTTCTCACTCATCAAGCGGGAATAGCCAACAACATCGGCAAACAGCACCGCCCCAAGCTTTTGTCTGATTGAAGTGTCCGAACCGGTCGTATTCACTGGGTGCACTCAACTGCGTGGTCTCGTCGATTCCGACAAGAGCGTTTTAATAATATACCAAGCAAAATTCGCATCATTTCAAGTAGCAGAACCGCATTCAGGCGGCCAGGACATGCCTGTTGCCCCAAAACTGACCACCGTTTCCCGGCCCAGTTCCTGTGCCAACACGTTCCGACGCTCAGCCCAGTCCTGTTGCAACATACCGACGACCACCATGTCGTGAAACTGCCCGTCCGCGAACCAAGCCTGCCGCATCGTGCCTTCGATCTGGCAACCCAATCGACTGATCAGATCGCGGCTGCCGTGATTGTCGGCCCGATAATAAGAAGTTATCCGGTTAAGTCCTAATTGCTGAAAGGCAAAATCTAACATCAATGCAACAGCTCGCACCGCCACGCCCTGACGCCGCAATGACTTTTCTACAAAAACCGGAACAACCGCATCCCGATTGAAGGGTGAAATCGATTCGAGACCAACCACGCCCACCGCATCTCGATCATCATTTTCAATCACAAACCAACATTTTTCCTCTCTGTTAGAAATGCCAACAGCGCCTTCCCATGCGTGTTCGGTTTGCGTCAAATTTTGCGGAATTCGCGTGGTTCTGTCGAACAGAGCTAGGTCTTGAACATCCTGAAACCAGCGGGTCACGATCTCAAGATCAGCCTTTTCCAGAGGGCGCAGCTTGAACTGCCGGTATGAGGTATCGGGCAAAGGAAACGACCTCCTGAAACAAAATGAAATAATCTATGCGTGCGATACTAGCACAAATATCCCAGAAACAAGAAAGGGTTATTCACACAAGCCTGACGTCGGCTGCGACCCGCTGAACGGGGCAACCAGTCAAGTCCGAAGAATGTTTGAATAGTGCAAGCGAAGTCCTAATCAGCGCTTCTCGGCCCGGATCAGGAAGATGTTGCGTAGGTAGATCGACAAACCCATCGACTGGCCCAGAATAAACACTGGATCACGGCGATAGATCGCATAGCTGAGAAGTATCAGCCCGCCGCCAATCGAAAGATACCAGAAGGCCATCGGTATGACCGATTTCTTTGCGCGTTCTGATGTAATCCACTGAACGATGAAACGAGCGCTGAACATCAATTGACCAGCCAGACCGATGAATACCCAAAGGGCCTCGGTCGGGCTGTCGACGTGCAGGATTTCCAGAATGGTTTCTTTCACGACCGGTTTGCCTCGGTTGCTGAAACAGATTTGGCGCGGCGGGTCAGCCAGACAACGCCGAACAAATCCCAAATGCCGACCATGGCCCGCCCGAAATTGGTGTATTTTGACTCACCGGTCATGCGCTGCTGATGCGCCACATCAACCAGTGCAACATTCCATCCGTAGGCTTTGAACAGCGCTGGCAGGTATCGATGCATATGGTTGAAAAACGGTAGATCAAGGAACGCCTGCGTTCTGAACGCCTTGAATCCGCAACCCGTATCGCGAGTACCGTCTTTCAGCATCCAGCCCCTCAAGGCATTCGCAAATCGCGAGGCGAGCTTTTTTGATGCGGTATCTTTCCGACCGACCCGTTGCCCCGCCACAAGACCGACCTGCGCATCATCGCCAGATACCAGCGGCGCCCAGATCTTGGGCAGTTCTTCTGGCGGGTTCTGTCCATCGCCATCCAGAGTGCAACAGATATCGGCGCGCGCGGCCTTGACGCCAGAATGGACAGCGGCACTTTGCCCACCTGCCGTTTTATGCCGTAGTATGCGCAACTGCGGGCATTCTTTCTGCATCTCCTGCAGCGCCGCAAAGGTACCATCGGTCGAACCATCATCAACCGCGATGATCTCGAACGCAGGAAGATCAGAAGCGGCGTCGCAGATCCCCTGAATCAATCCAGCAGCGGCCCCTTGCTCATTATGCATGGGAATCACAACCGAAACTGTGGGTCGATTATCAGCGTTTTCCTTAGGTTCGGTCGACATCGCAATCAAAGCTTCTTGGATACAGTCACCGGGGTTTGTGATTGATCAGACCCCGAAATTCAAGTACTCGCCTAGTCCAAAACACATCATATTACAACAAGTCAGAGGATAACCAGAGTGGTCCAAAATTCGGGCATCGAACATTTGCAGACCCACAAATGGCTACCCTATGCAATAACAGGCATCACCATCGCATTGTTGTGGTGCTGGTACATGTCCGGGTTGGGGCAAGATGGCCTGTCAAAGATTGATGAATTTTTTACTTATGACCGCAGCCTGGGTTTCATCCGCAACAATGACTGGCTTACCGTATATTCTCAGAATGAGCCCAGCCTAAAAAAACCACCCCTTCAATATTGGATGACAGCGGCATTGATCGAGCAGGGAATGTCGCACATGCTGGCCCTGCATCTGCCTTCGATGCTGTTTGCGCTTGGGTCGCTGATTGCAACGGCTTTGCTCGCCCGAGTTATGGTTCCCGATCAACCTTGGCTGATGTTGCCTGCGGTGTTGCTTGTGTCCAGTTCAAAAAACTTCTGGGGACATGCGACATCGGCCATGCTGGATAGCGGGGCAATGCTTTTTTCCACCTTGGGGGTGGTCACGATGCTTGCCGCGTTCGAGCGTCCAAAGTTGTGGCCATGGTTCGGGGTCACTGTGTTTCTGGCTGGATTGCAGAAAAGTCCGACCCCACTCGCATTTTTGGCTCTGGCACTCCTGACACTTGCTCTAACCCGGCGCTGGCAGGATCGACCCGTAAGCGAGATTCTAAGAAACAAAACCTTCCAGTGGACCATGGTGGCCTGTTTACTGCTGGCATTTCTATGGCCGTTGTTCCAGTACCTGCGCTTAGGTTTTGGTACCGAGTTTCAAGGCAGTGTGCGCGGTGAAATGCTACACCGGTTTGCGCCCACCGTGTCAGATCGAAGTCTAAAGAAGCTGTCAGAAATCATCCTGGGTAATGCACCAGTCTTAAGGTTTGCGGGTATTTTAGGCCTTTGCGCCCTGCCCTTCGCACTCGGCCGACCACGGCTGCTTGCCCCTGCCGGGATCGCATTGTTCTTTTTCCTGGCAATGTGGATGGCATCGGGAAAGGTCTATGATCGCTATACTTTGTTGATATTGCCAATGTTGATGGTGGGCGCAGCTTGGGGCATCTTGCTGATCTCAAAACGGCTTTGGGTGCGGGCCTTACTGCTGGCGGTGTTGTGTTTTTCCGAGCAGGGTCCGATCAAACGTACGGTTGATTATAGTCATCCCAACACTGCAGAACAGTTCGGCATAGACCTGCAGGATCTGCTTTCGCCGTTGCAATCAACCCATCAGCCAGATGAAACACTTGTTGTATGCGGTTTCAAAAACAGACACCGATTGCCCTTGGGTGCCGCCTCAGTGTACGCGTCACCCGACCGACGGTTCGTGTATATGAGGCACTCTGATTTACCGGGCTACCTCAAAAGATTTGGCTATACTTCCGGTCCTTTGAGAGGGGTTTGCCGAGCCCAAGAACTTAACCAGTTCTCAGATGTGCTTTCCGGATTGGATCGGCAATCTATTGAAGGCACAGATTTTGTCTATTGGACGGCACGCGGTTTGCGCCTTGATTGATGACAATCCCATTCGCTCGCAAACAAGCTATTTGCGGTGGCATGCGGGCAAAGTTCTTCGGAATCGAAGTGTTTCCCATCCCGAAGATCGGTAAGGTGTTTATTCCGAACGAGAACCTTCGCCAGAGCGGTGACGACCTTAAGCCCCTGTTTGTTTTTTGGCAGTTATGGAACATTCCGTGAAATTAGCGGCATGTTCATCAGCTTTGTTTCTTCCGAAAATCCTCAATTCTGATACAAATGCAATTATTCGAAAGTGAGATCGCAATGAATGCACTAACCAGAATTTCGCGAGGGATCGGTGTCGCCTTCAAGGACGGCAGAGTAAAGGGACTTTTGGCCTTTACGGCCGGTATGATCCTTTGGGCATCGGTGTTTTATCATTATGTCGAAGGCTGGAGCTGGCTCGATTCCATCTATTTTTCTGTCGTGACGATTTCGACTGTGGGATTTGGTGACTTTTCTCCGGAAACCGCGGCGGGGAAGATCTTTACGATGATCTACATCATCGTCGGCCTGGGTATATTTGTGACCACGGCAACCACTGTGGCGGATACCATTTTGTCCCAGAACGATGAGAAATCAGAAAAATAAGCCTCGTAAGGTTCAACCCACAAGAAGTCATGCGCAATCGCTTTATAGCCAGAACAGCTAAAGCGCTAATCCGGATTCATCTGTGTCTTCAGGCCACTGTAAGATCTTTGGTAGATTATAAATATACATATCGAGTTTTTTGAGTGTAATGTTGAGATAACAAATAGTGGAGGGATGGAATGGAAAAGACCCAGGACGCAAAGATTGTCGATCTAGCGATACGATTGCTTTTTCTCGGATTATTCCTCTACAGCGCCCTGGTCATGGTGGCGCCGCTTGCAAGCGTGGTTATCTGGGCAACGATCCTATGTGTGGCGCTTTACCCGGCATTTGATTGGCTGCAGTCCAAGCTGGGAGGTCGGAAAAAACTTGCCACGACGATCTTGGTTTTGTTGGGCCTTGTTCTAACCCTCGGGCCAGTCGCAACTGCGGTGTCTGGTGCCGCGGAACTTGGGTCCGAATTCGCGGAACAAGCAGACAAGGGTGAATTAAAGATTCCACCGGCACCCGAAGGCCTGAAAGAAATACCGTTAGTCGGGGGCAAAATTGCCGACGTGTGGGGAATGTTTGAACGGAACCTGGATGGTGCGCTTGCCAAATACGGTGCGCAAATCCTTGAGATCACCAAATCGCTCTTCGGAAAAGTGCTGGGCATCGGTATCGGGCTACTTGGCTTAGCTCTGTCCGTGTTGATTATGGGGGCGTTGTTCAGCCCCGGGCCAAATTTGGTCAAGGGTCTTCAGCGCTTTGCAAACCGTGTTTTCGCCCCGCGCGGTGGAGAATTCGTAACATTGGCGGGCGCAACAATTCGGAACGTGACAAAAGGAGTGATTGGCGTAGCAGCCATTCAAGCTGTCTGCGTTTGGATACTATTGGCCTTGTTTGGGATTTCTTCGGCCGCCACTCTCGCATTTATCTGCCTGATCCTCTCGATTATCCAAATCGGGCCCGGATTGGTTCTTATACCGGTTATTATCTACGCATGGAGTTCCATGTCCGGCGGTACTGCTTTGATCTTCACCCTATTGGCCGTTCCCGTCATGATAATGGACAGCTTCCTAAGACCCGTGTTCATCTCAAAAGGCCTTGAGACTCCTATGTTGGTCATCCTCATCGGTGTTCTCGGAGGTATGATGGCGTACGGTTTGATCGGCGTCTTTATGGGGCCGGTTCTCTTCGCTGTCTTCTATGAACTGTTCAAGGTTTGGATTGATACCTCACCCGAAGCCGAGAGTGCCGCTGAAGGAGCGGCGAAATGAGAAAGACGATTTGGACCACGCTGACCGTTATTCTTATCTTCTTAATCTGGTACCTGATCGCTGACCGAAAAACGCCATTTACCGGGAATGCCCGAGTAAAAGCAATTGCGACACAGATCGTTCCACAGGTCACCGGTACAGTCACCGAAGTTCTTGTCGAAAACGGTCAGGTCGTATCAGCCGGTGATGTTCTGGTTCGAATTGACCCAAGGCCCTACGAAATTGATCGCGACAAGGCCGAGGCTGATCTTGAGGCAGCCACGCAGGAGGTGGGTGCATCTTCGGCAGAGGTGAGCGCTGCACAAGCAAAGCTGGCAAGGGCACAAAGCGATCTAGACACGATGCGCATTCAGTCCGAGCGTGTTTTTGCGCTTGAAAAGAAAGGGTTGATTGCAATTTCAAAGGCCGATGACGCGCGTGGGCAACTGGCAGAATCCGAGGCAAATTTTGAAAACGCCAAAGCGGATCTGGAAAAAGCCAAACAGCGATTAGGCGACGACGGAATTGACAACCCGAAAATCCAGCGCGCGTTGGCTGCCTTAGCGGATGCAGAGCTTAATCTCGAGTGGACAGAACTGCGTGCTCCAGCGACAGGCGTCATATCCAATTTGTTGATCGCACCCGGAACATATGCGCGATCTGGCCAGAACCTATTGACTTTTCTGGATGCAACAGACGTTTGGATCGAAGCGTATTTTACCGAAAACAACCTTGGTCGGGCTTCGGTAGGATCACCTGTCGATGTGGTACTGGACATGCATCCCGGCCAGATTGTTCCAGGCGTGATCGAGAGCTTCAGCGCAGCAGTCTCCCTGAGCGGTGGGGATGAGCCCGGCCAGTTGGCCAGCCCGCCCAGCACCAAAGGATTTCTTCGTGAGCCTGAACGCTTTCCAGTGCGGATCGTATTGCCTGGCTACGAAGCCGGGAATGCCGAAGACGACTTGCGCTTCCAGCTTAATGGGCAGGCCGACGTTATCATGTATCTGAGCGAAAACACTCTGCTGAACGTGGTAGGTCGGACCTATATCCGTTTGGTATCAATCCTGTCCTATGCGTACTGAGGATCGAAATTCGGTTGTACGCCTGGCACTCGGCGTCACCGGGGTATTCTCCTTGGGCTTATTTCTGGGGTGGCCACTTGCGGTGGTAGGAGCGGTCTTCACCGCACTGTTTCTTCAGGCGCCCGCGGCTTTGCCCTTGGCAGCATTTGCAAAGCTCTTTGTCTTCTCGATCGGGCTGATGTTCATTTCATTCCTGCTGTCGTCAGTCTTTGCCCCATATCCCGTGGTGTTTTTGATTCTAGTTGCCATTGGGATCATCCTGTCTTTCATGTGGTCCGTTTCAGGTGCAGGCGTCCTGCCTGGTGTCATAGCCCTCATGGGTGCATTGATGATCCCAAACCTTGTTCTGCAGTCACAGGATCTGGCATTGGTGCTTGTATTTTGGATACCGTTGAACCTGCTATTTGCAGGTTTCATATCAACGCTGATGTTTGTGTTGATACCAGCTGCCCCCCCCACAGCGGCTCAGAAAAAGACCAATACTTCGCCTGACTTTGACCCGCATCGCCGGATCGCCAGAATGTCGCTTGTCACGGTTCCGTTCGCGATGGCGTTTTTTGTGTCCGGCGCTTCAGCCCTGTTGGTCCTATTCTTTGTCGCGCTTCTTAGCCAACAACTTGCAGCCATGCCGTCGATGGGCAAAACGGTGGCCAAAGCCATGCTGACGGCTAATCTCCTCGGGGCGGCGGTTTCAATCATCTGCTATGAAATAAACGTAATAGCTCCGGTTATTCTTACCCCAATTTTGTTGGGTTTTTTCATTTGCCTGACACTCGGAGCGCTTGGCAAATCGCAGGTCCCGCTCGCCGCTGCTGCAGGTTCGGCATTAACAACGGTTCTGATCGTTTACGGTGGTTCGATCGCTCCGTTTTCCGATGAGGCTGACGTCAAGAGCATCACAAGAGTATTGCAGGTCGCCAGCGCGGCCATTTTCGTGATCATCGCATATGTCGTGGTCGATGAGTTTTGGCCAGAACAAGAGCGCCGTGCAGCTCAATAGAGTGTGTTGCAAAAGTGCTTTGATCTAAAACCAGTGGCGTCACCAACTTAAACCTTCTGCTCTATTCATTTGGCCTGAAACCGTTCAGGTCAGCCTGTTTGCGGTGACTTAAGCACTCATAGGTCGTCGCGGAAGCTAAACCGGTTCTTCGATGTATGTCACAATTCGGGGTACAGGAAGCATCTAAGTGCTAGAAAGCGCAGTATTTGTATGAATAGTCTGGCGACCCCGGCAGGATTCGAACCTGCAACCTGCCCCTTAGGAGGGGGCTGCTCTATCCAGTTGAGCCACGGGGCCGCGTTTCGCTTTCTGTAACCGGGTTTATTCGGATTGTCATCGGCTTTGCACAACAGTTGAACAGATCACCCTGTTCACGCTACCATCGCGGAAACAAACAATGCAGGTATCCCCGGTGACAATAGAAACAAAACGCCCGCTTACCCTTCGTGATGTTTCGGAAGCGTCCGGAGTGTCGGAGATGACAGTCAGCCGGGTGCTACGCAATCGCGGAGATGTATCGGACGCCACCCGTACCCGCGTTCTGGCTGCTGCGAAGGAATTGGGATATGTGCCCAACAAGATCGCCGGTGCCTTGGCATCAAGCCGGGTGAACCTTGTGGCAGTGATCATTCCATCGCTGTCGAACATGGTTTTCCCCGAGGTTCTGACAGGCATCAATCAGGTACTGGAAGATACTGAACTTCAGCCGGTGGTCGGTGTCACGGACTATCTGCCTGAAAAGGAAGAAAAGGTGCTCTACGAGATGCTCTCGTGGCGGCCTTCGGGCGTGATCATTGCTGGGCTGGAACATACTGAAGCCGCCCGCGCCATGCTGGATTCGGCAGGCATTCCGGTGGTCGAGATCATGGATACCGATGGCAAGCCCGTCGATGCCATGGTAGGAATCTCACACCGCCGCGCCGGACGCGAGATGGCACAGGCGATCCTGAAGGCTGGATATGAGCATATCGGTTTCATGGGTACCAAGATGCCGTTGGATCACCGTGCCCGCAAACGGTTTGAAGGCTTTACCGAAGTGCTCGGCAAGCACGGGATCGAGATCGAAGATCGCGAGTTTTATTCGGGCGGCTCAGCGCTGGCCAAGGGCCGAGAGATGACGCATGCCATGCTGGAACGTTCGCCTGAGTTAGATTTTCTTTATTATTCCAACGACATGATTGGCGCGGGTGGGCTGCTTTATTTGCTGGATCAGGGGATAGACGTGCCTGGTCAGATTGGCCTCGCCGGGTTCAACAACGTCGAGCTGTTACAAGGATTACCGCGTAAGCTGGCGACGATGGATGCCTGCCGAACCGAGATCGGGCGCACCGCTGCAGAAATCATCGCGGCAAAGCTGGCCGATCCAGAGTCAGAGGTTGATGCCCGTGTCACCTTGACCCCTAAGATCAGCTTTGGTGACACGCTAAAACGACGCTAGGATCCCATGACCCTGCAACGCCTGAACAACCGCCAAGCGCGGACAATGTTCATGGATCGCCACGCGCTGCTGGAGCAGCCGGCAGGCGGTTCTAAAGGTGAGGATCTGTTGCGATTGATCCACCGCCTGGGTTTTGTGCAGCTCGACAGCATCAACACGGTCGCACGCGCCCATGATATGATCCTGTATGCGCGGCGACCAAGCTATCGCCCGCGCAACCTCAAGCGACTTTACGAGCGTGATCGGGCGCTGTTCGAACACTGGACCCATGA
This sequence comes from Ruegeria sp. YTSA064, assembly GCF_059610325.1. NCBI lineage: Bacteria > Pseudomonadati > Pseudomonadota > Alphaproteobacteria > Rhodobacterales > Roseobacteraceae > Ruegeria > Ruegeria sp. YTSA064. Next base: position 31,613 of record NZ_JBXWNK010000013.1, on the reverse strand, counting down.
CGCTGCCGTTATCCCGATGGATTTCTATCGCCATTGGCACCTGCGGTTCCTTCGCGATGCCGACATGCTGAAAGCCCGATGGAAGAACTGGCGACGTGATGGCTTTGAACAGAGATTCGAATCTGTTCTTCAGCACATTCGCGATCATGGTCCCGTCGGATCATCTGATGTGGGCAAGGATGAAAAAAAGGGGTCTGGTGGTTGGTGGGATTGGCATCCGTCAAAAACAGCGCTGGAATACCTTTGGCGATCCGGGGCGCTGACTGTAATCGGTCGTGAGGGGTTTCAGAAACGCTATGATCTGACGGAGCGGGTTATCGACACCCAACTTTGCCCCGGCAGCATAGCGTGCGACGTAGATGCAACCGTGGATTGGCTTTGTAACGCGGCACTCGACCGGCTGGGCTTTGCCACGTCAGGAGAGCTGGCTGCATTTTGGGATACCGTCAGCGCCGGCGAGGCAAAGGCGTGGTGTGATCAGGCTCTGACAAAGGGAATAATCGCAGAAGTATTCGTAGAGTGTGCGGATGGGAATGACCGCAAAGTCTTTGCACGGCCCGAAATATCCGAACAGGTGGCAGCGCTGCCAGAAGCGCCCGGTCGGATCAGGGTTCTTAGTCCTTTTGATCCCATGTTGCGCGATCGTAAACGCGCGGAACGCCTATTTGGGTTTCATTATCGCATCGAAGTGTTCGTCCCCGAGCCCAAGCGCATTTACGGATACTACGTCTTCCCCTTGATGGAGCGGAACCGCATGATCGGCCGTATCGACATGAAGGCACACCGTAATCACGGCAATCTGCATGTTCGGGCAATGTGGCCCGAGCAGTCGGTCCTCTGGTCCGATGCAAGAACCCGACGGCTAGAGTCGGAACTTGACCGGGTTCGACGATTCGCTGATCTAGACACCATAGAATTCGCTAGAAACTGGCTGAAAGACCCTAAATAGAGCCTGTATTACCTCAAGAAACCATGTTCTTCGACAAGCTCCATCAGATCTCTGATCGACTCATTCTCGGTCTGCCCAGATGTATCCAGCTGAGCGTTCGCACGCCCGTACAATGCCTCGCGACTGGCGAGTATGCACTTGAGCTGCTCCATTGCTTTTGGATTTCCTGCCATGGGACGTTCGTCGCCTTGCGCGCGCACCCTTTCCATATGCTCGGTGGGTGTCGCCCGAAGCCAGACGGTGTGAAACCGGCTCAGCAATGTCGTATAGGTCGAAGGCTCTGAAACGATCCCACCAGCGACAGCAAGAACCATTCGATCATCGGCGGCAATGACTCGGTCCAACGCTTGCGCTTCAAGGTTGCGATATCCCTCTTGCCCGTAGAAGGCCATGACTTCAGCCAATGGCATCCCCGACATTTCTTCGATCTGAGCCGTCAGTTCCACAAAGGGCAGCTTAAGCGCAGCGCCAAGCAAAGCACCCAGCGTTGATTTCCCCGCGCCACGTAAACCGATCAGACAGACCCGCTGTGCCCGAGCATTCTCAGCAGGATCGGGACGCAGTGCCCTCATGACGTTGTCTTTGATGTCATCGCTGGCCTGCCGGAACAGTTCGAGCATCTGCAAACCATCGGAATCCCAGGGATCTTCTTCGCCGATCAGCCATTCGGCCTTGTAATCCAGCGCCTGCGCAATCCGATGCAATACTCCGATCGAGATATTACCCTCACCAGCTTCGAGTTGAGCTAGATACCGGGGCGAAACACCCGAGCTTTCCGACAAAACCCTGCGCGGAATGCCGCGCATTTGCCTGGCCTTCCGCACACGCGCTCCAACGCGCTCGCTCAAATCCTGCGTGGCGAATTCTTTAGTCTGTGCCGGATTTTGCGGCTTGGGCCCATCCATCTTTGTCAGACCGTTTGTTCCAGGTGACCCTAAAGCTACGACGCTAGAACGACGCGGGCAATCGATATTGTACAAACTCAGGAACCGATGCAGGAATTGCTGCCCAAAAATAAATAAAAGTCCATTGTTTAGAGTCTATTCAGCTTGAGTAATTAGCTTTTTAAGTCGTGTAGTTCGCTCAAAAGATTCAGCAGTGTTTCGTGTTGCTCAGCCCCCCATCAATTCGCGCGTTTGTGCCGCCAACCGCAACATTTCCGGCAAGTTGGCATGAATAATCTGCATTCCTTCTTTGGTGATTTCGACGATCTGGCGACGACGATCTTTTTCGACGGCCTGCCGTTTGATCAACTTTTTATCTTCCAGCTTTTTCAGAATCCGAGTCAGGCTGGGAAGCAACAAACAAGCGCGTTCTGAGATCTGCGTGGGTTCTTGCGGACCTTCTTCTTGCAAGACGCGCAGTACGCGCCATTGCTGTTCAGTTATCCCAGCGTCAGCTAAAACACCACGTATCGGCCCCATCACCCTTTCACGCGCACGCAACAAGGCAATCGGCAGTGATCGAGACGTCAACGGCAAACTATTCGTCATGGTTAATTTTGACGCGACTCCCTTTGTTTCGCAATAGATTGCTAAGTTCACACAAACTTGCAGGGCTGGATTTTAATTAACTTGTTTATTAATGGTGAGTCGAAGTGATTATTCAGCAGGCAGATCAGATTGGCCGCAGGGAGACCGCAATGAATTGGGACGAATTTTCCGTATGGGGCAAAAAAATCGCTGATTGGACACAAGATTATCACCTGACCGTTGGCGACAAGCCCGTTCGTGCAAGAACTGAGCCTGGCGATATTCTGAACGCCTTACCCGCCCATCCGCCCGAGCATGGTGAAGCAATCGAAAGTATTTTTCGCGATTTTGAACAGATCGTGATGCCCGGTATCACCCATTGGCAGCACCCCCGATTCTTCGCCTATTTCAACTCGAACGCGTCTGCGCCGTCGGTGCTTGCTGAATTCCTGGCCAGTGCCATCGCGCCGCAATGTATGCTGTGGCAGACCTCTCCCGCCGCGACCGAGATGGAAACGCGGATGATGGATTGGCTGCGCGAGGCGCTGGACCTGCCTGAAGGATTTGCCGGGGTCATACAGGATTCCGCCTCTTCGGCGACGCTGGCGGCTGTGTTGACCATGCGCGAAAAGGCAATGAACTGGCAAGGAAACAGCCAGGGTCTTTTTGGCCAAAAACCACTGCGTGTTTATTGCTCGTCCGAAGTACATACCTCAATCGACCGCGCCATTTGGGCTTCGGGGATCGGACAAGACAATCTTGTGCGCATTCCTGTTCAAGGTGATTGGCGTGGGATGGATCCAAACGCGTTCGAAGCAGCGATTCAGGCTGATTTAGACACTGATTTACAGCCAGCTGGTGTGATCCTTTGCGTTGGTGGAACAGGAACCGGGGCGACTGATCCGGTGGATCGCTGCCTTGAGATTGCGCGTAAATACGGGCTCTATTCGCACGTCGACGCGGCCTGGGCCGGCTCTGCTATGATCTGTCCCGAATATCGCAAATACTGGCCGGGTATCGAACAAGCTGACAGCATCGTCTTCAATCCGCATAAATGGCTAGGTGTCCAGTTCGATTGCTGCGCACATTTCTTGAAGAACCCCGATGATTTGGTCCGCACGTTAGCGATCAGCCCAGAGTACCTAAAAACCCATGGGAAAGACGGAATCATCAACTACTCGGAGTGGTCGGTGCCACTGGGCCGTCGGTTCAGGGCATTGAAGCTGTGGTTTGTCATCCGAACCTACGGGCTGGAGGAGCTGCGTGAACGGCTGCGCAATCATGTCAACTGGTCGGTCGCGCTGCATGATCGACTGGCAGCTGAGCCGGACTTTCGGATCGTCACGCCGCCAATGTGGTCGCTGTGGACCTTCCGATATGAGCCGCAGGGCGCCACCGACCTGGATGACCTGAACTTGCGACTGGTGAACGCGATTAATGATGACGGGCGGATTTATCTGACCCAGACCCGTATGGACGGTGATTTGGTCATCCGCTTTCAGGCCGGGCAGTTCGAAACCACTGAGAGCGATGTTTTGATGGCATATGACGTGATAACAGAAGTCGCGCGAAGCCTTTAGGCCCGCATCACAGCTGCGGCCTGCGCGTAGCCGCCTGAGGCACCGTCAACGAAGTGAACATGGTCATCGCTCATTGCTGAGGGCACAAAGCAGGTCATCATCGCCTCTTGCTGAGCATGCAGGCCGTATCGGATCTTACCGCTTGCCTGGGCGTCTTCCAGCATCCGGGTGATCTGCTCCAACGTGGATGGGTCGCAATCCAACGTCATCTTCAATCCGTCATCAAATTTGCGAAAATCCGCGTTGCGGCTGACCATTTCTTTATAGTGATTGGGTTCGAACTGCCCCAATCTTACACCAGTTTTGAACAACAGCCCGATCAGCATATTTTCGATCATCAGCCGTATCTTCTGAACCAGCAGATTGCGCCCAGCGCGTGAGACATGGGCATCGATATCAACACCTGGCGGAGGAAAGCTCATCGGTGGTCCCTTTTGGGGAACCGGATGACCGGCCCGGTCCAACCCTTCGGCGATCGATAAAACGGATTGGCTCAAAGCCGCGAAATCGGCTTCGCTAGACTCTAATGTTGGCTGAATTACCAGAGATACGATCTGACCGTGGCGGGCCGGACTGTTGGACCAGCGGCAAGACAGGCCCGTCAGGTCAGGCTGCGCGTCAAGCCCAGCCGGTGGAATGGCGACGCGCCCGGATTTCATCTGCGCCTCGGCCCAGGCCAATCCACCGCCTGTAAACATCGCATAGTCAACACCAGTAGAGGGCGCATAGCGGGCAACACGAAGATCGCGCCCAGCAGCGCGGATGTCAGCCACCGAAACCAGCCCTGCGCGCAAAGTGATGGCAAATTCTGTTTCGGCCCAACTCTGCAAAGCCGCTAACGTTTCGCGCGCTATCCTGGCATCTTCGCCCGGCACTGCAAAGCCGGCCCCATCGCCACCAAAGACATAGGGGAATACACGACCTCCCAGCGCGTTGATCATGCCAGAAATAACCGCAGCACCAACCATGTTAACGGTTTTGTAACGGCCACGCTCGATCTCTCCGGTCGAGTCCACGATATCCGCGACTCCCAAAACCCACGTATCAGGCAAAGGTGTAAACTGCACCGGATCGCTCAGTCGCAGGAAGCTGTCTGAAATAGGGACTGAGTCATAAAATAAAGAGTCTGAAGGGGGCATAACACTGTCTGAAATTCCCAAAACTGCTTTCAAGATAGCCCAAATGTGAAGGATGTCTGCCCCTTTAGCGCTACCCCGAGCGCTTGTGCAAGCCTGCACAACGTGCAAAGCATCTCGGCAGGGTATACGGGCAAAAGAGGCAGCAGATGCAGGCAGGCTTGATAGTTTTATGTCTGGCTTATGTCCTCAGCCAGTTTTTTCGCGCATTCCTGGCCGTGCTGACTACCGATCTGGGCAGAGACATCGGGGCCACGCCCGAAGACCTGGCCTTTGCGTCGGGGCTTTGGTTTCTGATCTTTGCCGCAATGCAAATCCCGGTGGGCTGGGCTCTGGATCGTGTCGGCCCAAGGCGCAGCTCTGCGATGCTTTTGCTGATTGGCGGCGCAGGCGGGGCTGGCCTGTTCGCCATTGCAACCACTCCGTTTCATGTTGCGCTGGCCATGGCGCTGATCGGGGTTGGCTGTTCCCCTGTCCTGATGGCGTCCTATTATATCTTTGCCAGAGAATTTCCACCTGCCAAATTCGCCACGCTCGCCGCAGTAATGCTGGGCGTTGGGTCAGTCGGCAATCTGGTGGCCTCTTACCCAACGGCTCTGGCGGTTGAGCTTATGGGGTGGCGGGCCACATTGGGTGGTTTAGCGATCATTTCGGGCGTGGTGGCTGCAGGGATCTGGCTGACGGTGCATGATCCCAATAAGGTCGAGACCGAACACAAAGGATCGGTTCTGGACCTGCTGAAAGAGCCCGCCCTCTGGACCATCCTGCCACTTATGCTGGTGGCCTATGCGCCCTCTGCGGCGTTGCGCGGTCTCTGGGCAGGGCCTTATCTGCGCGATGTATTTGACCTCAGCACTACTCAGATCGGGCAGGCAACGCTGATCATGGGTGCAGCGATGATTGCGGGCACCTTTGCCTATGGGCCTTTGGACCGCATCCTTAAGACCCGCAAATGGGTGATCTTCGGTGGCAACGCCCTGGGCGCAGCCACTTTAGGACTGCTGTGCCTTTGGATCGACGGGGGCGTCTGGCTCTCGGTCTTGCTGCTTGCGGTCATCGGCTTTCTGGGCGCCAGTTTTCCGGTCATCATGGCGCATGGTCGCGCCTTCATTCCAGCCCATCTGGTCGGGCGTGGTGTTACCCTGCTGAACCTCTTCGGCATCGGCGGTGTCGGGTTGGCGCAATTTGCCACCGGGCGCATCCATGCGGCCAGCGCCGCGATCAGCCCCTCGGCGCCCTATACCGCAATCTTCGGCTTTTTCGCCGCCACCCTTGCAATTGGTTGCGTGATCTATCTGTTCAGTCGGGACAGCGTGGACTGAAACCGGAGCCCACCCGTGCGGGACATCGAAGTGGTTGCGCTCAAATTGAAACTTTCCCCGTCAGGTGTGACGACTACGTTTATCCGGCTGCTGCCGATAGGTGAAAAGATGATCGGCACCCGCACCACCAAAGCGTTCGAAGCCTAGCAGAAACAAAAATTGCAGGACGCCGGGCTTGGAGACCGCGTTCATTTTCTGGGCGAACACCCCTGGGATGAGATTGTCGAGACCTATCGCGCGCTCGATCTGTTCGTGGCCCCGCGCGGCACGAAGGATTTGGCCTGACCTCGCTTGAGGCGATGGCCTCGGGCGTTCCCGCCATCGCCTGCCATGGGGTCGGTGCGTTCAGCGCGCAGATCAAAGATGACGAATCCGGGCGACTGGTCGAAAAAGATATTGCTGAGGCGCTGGCCGGTGCGCCGGAAGATATGCTGCATGACCGCGCCGCATTAACCACCGCGGGACACGCCGCGTGCACCCATGTCGAACAGAACTTCGAATCGAAGGCGAAGCGCAGGCAATTGTCGAGGTTTGTCGATCCTTGCTGAAACAACCTTGAACGGTACTGAACTGTGTCAAATCGGTGTGACGGGGTGAAATATGCCGAAACGCCTCTTTTTTCTTTGCCGCAACGCGGCTATGAACGCGCGTCCTTAACTTTGGAGACATGAAATGGGCTATCGCGTCGTAGTCGTCGGTGCCACAGGAAATGTGGGCCGCGAAATGCTGAACATCCTGGCGGAACGCCAATTCCCGGTCGATGAACTTGCCGCACTGGCAAGCCGTCGTTCGCTGGGCACCGAGGTTAGCTTTGGCGACACGACACTCACGACCAAGGACCTGGATACTTTTGATTTCACCGGATGGGACATGGCGCTGTTTGCCGTGGGTTCCGAGGCGACCAAAGTCTACGCCCCCAAGGCGGCGGCAGCTGGCTGCGTGGTGATCGATAACTCATCGCTCTATCGCTATGACCCGGACATTCCGCTGATCGTGCCGGAATGTAACCCGCAGGCGATCCACGACTATAAGAACAAGAACATCATCGCCAACCCCAACTGCTCGACCGCGCAGATGGTGGTGGCGCTGAAGCCGCTGCATGACCGCGCCAAGATCAAGCGCGTTGTCGTCTCGACCTATCAGTCGGTTTCCGGTGCCGGAAAGGAAGGCATGGATGAGCTTTGGGATCAAACCAAGGCCATCTATAACCCGACGACCGAGGTTGAGCCGAAAAAGTTTCAGAAGCAGATCGCCTTCAACGTCATTCCACAGATCGACGTCTTCATGGAAGACGGCTCGACCAAGGAAGAGTGGAAGATGGTTGTCGAGACCAAAAAGATCGTCGACCCGTCGATCAAGGTCACAGCCACCTGCGTCCGCGTTCCGGTCTTTGTTGGCCACTCTGAGGCCGTAAATATCGAGTTCGAGGAATTTCTGGACGAAGACGAAGCCCGCGACATTCTGCGCGAAGCGCCGGGCATCATGGTGATCGACAAGCGTGAAGCGGGCGGCTACGTCTCGCCCATCGAATGCGCGGGTGACTTCGCCACCTTCATCAGTCGTATCCGCCAGGACTCGACCATCGAGAACGGTCTGAACCTGTGGTGCGTGTCCGACAATCTGCGCAAAGGCGCAGCGTTGAACGCAGTTCAGATTGCAGAATTGCTGGGCCGTGAGGTTCTGAAAAAGGGCTGAGGCTGCACAATTTCGAAAGTCGATTAAACCCCGCTGCGCCGTCAGCGGGGTTTTTCTTTTTTTTGAGGACAAATGGGGCGTCAGCCCGCAGGACTGCCGACGCCCGTTGCTGATAAAAACCCGCAACGACCATCGATCGATTGGCGGGCAGAGTTGACGTTCAGTTTAACACTTCTTCGGCGGCATCTATTGCCCAAATTCAACGGCCTGAGACCTTCATCTCAATCCAAATAGCTGGCGCGCAGCATTCAAATGTCAGCGCAAAATGCTCTGCCGTGAAAACCATTTCCCAGAAAAATGCCCAAATGATAGGCTGAGATATTATGGAAAGCCGACCAAATCGTCGATTAGCAGCTATTTTAGCAGCCGATATCGCAGGCTATTCAAGACTGATCGGTTTGGATGAAGAAGGCACCATAGACAAGCTGCGTTTGATCCGTGCCGAAGTCATCGAGCCATTGGTCTCAGGGCACTCGGGGCGCATTGCGAACACGGCGGGTGACAGCTTTCTGATCGAATTCCATAGCGCTGTCGATGCGGTGCGTGCGGCGGTCGACATACAATCGGAACTTTTGAAAAGAAACTCAGATATCGAACCTGACCGCGCCATCGTTTTTCGGATCGGATTGAATGTCGGTGATGTGGTCTCGAACGCGAATGACATATTGGGCGACGGCGTCAACGTGGCCGCGCGGCTTGAGGCATTGGCGGAACCGGGTGGAATTATCGCATCGCAATCGATCGTTGAATATGCCCGCAACAAGGTTCCTTTCAGTTTTGCGTCAATTGGTCCGCAATCAGTCAAGAACATCGCAGAACCGGTTGAGGCTTTCCGAATAGAAACTGATGCGGCACCCTTGCCGACAAAGCCGAAAGCGAAAAATGCGTCACGGTTTCTTAAGTTGGCTGCGGTTATGGCTGTGCTGATATTGATGGGTTATTTCGGGGCAATGAACTGGAAAAAGGGGCAACTGCGCGCCTCAGAAGCGCAATTGGCCTACCCGCTACCAGACCTGCCATCAATTGCCGTGCTTCCGTTGACAAATTTTACCAGCGACCCGTCCAACAAGATGCTGATCGATGGCGTTTCCGAGGACCTGATTACGGATTTATCCCGCATTTCCGGTTTATTTGTCATCGCGGGAAATACCTCTTTCGCTTTTCAGGACCGCGACATTGATGTTCCAGGTTTTGCCGAAAAATTGGGTGTTCGTTACGTCGTCGATGGAAGTCTTAGACGCACCGATGAAGGTTTTCGGGTCAATATCCGCCTGACCGACACGGTAAACGGTAGATTGATTTGGGCCGAACGTTTCGATGGTGAAATTGACGAGATTTTTGACCTGCAAAACAACATTGTGCTGGCGATTGCTCAGGAGCTTGATGTTCCTCTCGATTCTCAAAGTCGAATCGCAATCGAAAACGTAGAAACGGAAACCATCGAAGCACGCGAAGCATTCCAGCGCGGTTGGGAGCTTTATTCGCGTTTCAATGAACGCGACAATCTGGCTGCAATTCCGCATTTTGAACGCGCAGTCGAGTTGGACCCTGATTATGGGCGTGCCTGGGCGACTCTTGCTCTGGCACATTTACGACCGCACATTTTCCACCATTGGACAGGCTTCGCAGGCGCTGACGAACAGATGCATATTGGTCTGTTCTATAAGTACTTCCGCGAACTGACGGAGCAGGACACCTCATTGATCCACGTCGTCCGGGCGATAGTCAGTCTTAACCTTCCGGATTGGGACAGTGCCCAGGGCGTAAGTCGGGGAACGGATGAAGCCAGGCAAGAGGCTGCAAAAGCCATTGCCCTGCAGCCCAGCGACCCAGAGGCGCATTTGACAATGGGATGGGCCCTGATTGCGGGCGGTGAACCTGAGGAAGGACTGGCCTTTGTACAGGCTGCAATGCGTCTCGACCCTGCGTATCCCAGCCACTACGCGTTGTTTGAAGGTGCTGCGCTTTTTGCAATGGATGATCTGAACGGCGCAGAGGCGGCCATATTGCATGAACTGGATCGGAACCCTCAGGCAATTGAATTGATGCCATTTGCGGCCTCGGTTTTGGCCTTAAATGGCGATCGGAGCTCTGCGCGGGCAATGATCGATCGATGGCAGAAGGGAAAGCATGAGCGGGTTCTGAACGAAGTTGTTCGCGAGTACTTCTTTATAGTGCGCTGGATTGGCGCGCAGCAATATTTGAACAATCGCTTGAAAAAAGGTCTTCGATTGGCCGCGCTTGCACCGAGTACAACGATAGCAAGCCTCAAAGCCGATTTGTCACGCGGGGATGCCAAGGAACAGCGTGAAGCAGCTCAAAGATTGGCGCTATTTGGTGCCAATGCAGCACCAGCAGTTCCTGAGTTGATCAAGCTGCTCGACAGCCCATCGGTTTTTGTCAGAAAAGAAGCAGCCATTGCTTTGGGTGAAATTGGAGAAAGTGCCTCATCTGCGTTGCCCGCATTGGAAGCAAGCGTTGACAAATCCTTGTCGGGGAGTTTCGCTGCCCGAGCCATCGAACAGATACGCGGATATTCACAATAGTAACGACCTTGATCTCTGCCTGGAGACAGGACCCAAACACAGAAATGGTGAGATTGTGTATACGAAAGCCATGAGGCGTGGATTGATCCTGCTGACATGTGGCGTATATGGGAACGTAATCCGATTCCTCGCACCACTAACGGTACAGGACAAAATCTTCGCCAAGGCCATGTAAATCCTCGAAGCCTCGGTCGACGCTACTAAAGGAGCCTGATCATGCTGGACACCAAAGTGACGAAACTGGAGCTGAAGGATCCCAGCCTTCTGGAAACCCGCGCCTATATCAACGGCGCGTGGGTTGAGGGTGAGGCGACCTTTCCGGTTCACAACCCTGCCACCGGCGATCTGATCGCCAATGTGACGGATATCGACATCGAAGGCACCAGGCAGACCATTGATGTGGCTTATGCTGCGAAAAAGGAATGGGCTGCGCAGACCGGTAAGGAACGCGGCGCGATCCTGCGCAAGTGGTTCGATTTGATGGTCGAAAACGCTGACGATTTGGCCACTATCCTGACCGCTGAGATGGGCAAACCCTGGGCTGAAGCGCGCGGAGAAATTCTGTATGGCGCGTCCTTCATCGAGTGGTTCGCGGAAGAGGCAAAGCGTATCTACGGCGACGTGATCCCCGGCCACCAGCGTGACAAGCGCATCGTTGTGCTAAAGCAGCCCGTGGGCGTGGTGGGATCGATCACACCGTGGAACTTCCCCAACGCGATGATCGCGCGCAAGGTCGGCCCGGCGCTGGCCGTGGGTTGTACGTTTGTGGCGCGTCCTGCAACGCTTACACCGCTTTCGGCGCTGGCGATGGCAGTACTGGGCGAACGTGCGGGTATCCCGGCGGGCGTGCTGAACGTGATCCCCGGTACCGATAGCTCGGGTGTGGGCAATGAGCTGTGCACCAACGACAAGGTTGCCAAGATCACCTTTACCGGCTCGACCCGTGTAGGTCAGATCCTGATGCGTCAGGCGGCAGGCACCATCAAGAAGATGTCGCTGGAACTGGGCGGCAACGCGCCATTCATCGTGTTCGACGACGCCGATGTGGATGCGGCTGTGGACGGCGCGATGATCGCCAAGTTCCGCAACAACGGTCAGACCTGCGTCTGCGCCAACCGGATCTATGTGCAGGCAGGTGTCTACGATGAATTCGCTGCCAAGCTGGCCGAGAAAACCAAAGATCTGAATGTGGGCAATGGCTTTGGCGACGGCATCACCACAGGTCCGCTGATCAACGACGCAGCGGTCGCCAAGGTCGAAGAGCACATCTCGGACGCGGTATCCAAAGGCGCGACGGTCACGATGGGGGGCAAACGCTCGGATCTGGGCGGGACATTCTTTGAACCCACCGTTCTGACCGGCGTAACCCGCGACATGGTGGTCGCGAAGGATGAAACCTTCGGCCCCGTTGCCCCTCTGTTCAAGTTCGAAGAGGAAGACGACGTCGTTGCCATGGCCAATGACAGTGAGTTCGGCCTGGCTTCGTATTTCTACAGCCGCGATTTGGCGCGGGTCTGGCGCGTTGCCGAGGCGCTTGAATCGGGCATGGTGGGCGTTAATACCGGCCTGATCTCGACCGAAGTTGCACCGTTTGGCGGTGTCAAGCAGTCCGGTCTGGGCCGCGAGGGTTCGAAATACGGAACCGAAGATTTCCTTGAGATGAAGTATCTCTGTATGGGTGAAATTCAGTAAGCGCTTTCAATTCGTCGAAAGCCAACGCACTCGCGGGTCGCTGCGGGTGCGTTTTTTTTCAGACCGAGGCGTGCCCGCGCAAACGAACCACCAAAGGCATCATCGCCAACACCAAAACGGCCGAGAAAAAGAAGGGTGCGCCCGGAAGGTAGACGCCTTCAGCATCGACTGAAGCCTGAAAAAGGCCGGTCATCACCAGGGGCGACAGGACAGCAGCAACAGATGATAGCGACGCGATGACCCCCTGCACCACACCCTGACGGTCTTCGTCGGCCTGGTTCGAGGCCATTGCCGTCATCAATGCGGGCACAAGATCAGACAAGGCGGCCAGCAAAAGAAAGACCACAAGGGCGGTGATCGTTGCGGTAAAACCAAATCCGATCAATCCAATCAGCGCGGATATCATCCCCAGCATCAATGTGCGGTAATCGCCAATCCACCTGATAAGAAGGGGCATTAATCCCCCCTGCACAATCGCCAGCAACACGCCGTAAGCAGCAAGCGACAACCCAATGTAGAGTGTCGGCCAGTCGAAAACTTCACGTGTCCAGAACGCCCAAAGGGTTGGGTAAACCATGTTGGCAAATTCAAAGATGAAAATGCACAGCAGCGGTATCGCCAGCCCTGGAAACCGGAAAGCGTCAAAGATCGATTTGAACGGATTCAGATCGCGCTTGCCAAAAGGGCGGCGTTTTTCGGGTGTCAGGCTTTCGGGCAATACAAACACACCGAACAGGGCGTTCGCGGCGGATAAAACCGCAGCGATCCAGAACGGCGCAGTGATACTGATCTCGGCTGCAATGCCTCCGATGGCTGGCCCAAGCACAAACCCGATCCCGAAAGCCGCTCCAATCAGACCGAAATTTGCAGCCTTTTCGGTGGGCGAGGATATGTCGGCAATGTAAGCCGTCGCGGTGATGTAGGTTGCCCCGGCCAACCCTGCGAGCGTGCGCCCGAGAAGAAGCAACCAGAAGCTGTCAGCCAATGCCATGATCACGTAATCCAGCGCGAGCATGACCAAGGCGGCTATCAGGATCGGCCTGCGTCCGATGGCGTCCGAAATGCTGCCTACAATGGGGCCGCACAGGAACAGCGCTCCGGCATAGGCCGCCATCAGCAGCCCGCCCCAAAAGGCGCCCTGCCCGGTGTCCCCAGCACCAACGCGATCCATCAGGTCGGGCATGATGGGGAACACGATGCCGATACCGATGGCGTCGATCATCAGCGTGATCAGAATGAAGGTTATGGCTCGGCTTTTGAACATATCGCCCTATCGGACGGGTACGCGGCTAAAGCAAGAGGAAAGGACAGAACTTTTCACTTGTCGGGCAACTGTTTTCAATCAGGACAAACTCACCCGCAGCCATACCTTTGATGAGTGAACTGGCTGCCCCGTCGAAAGCAACCAATCTCAAGTTCCCGGCCCCCTTCGGTCCGTTCGATTTATCGCACGACATATACCGAGGTATGCGAATGACGGACGACCCGGGCCGCGTTTGGACCAAGCAGATAATCCTTAAAATCAGGCTTATGCGCACCGATCACGATCAGGTCTGATCCCGCGCTTTCGGCCGTTTTCAGTATTTCCTGATAGGCGCTGCCTGTGGCCACCACATGGCGAACCTGTGCATTGCGTTCCTCACCCAGCGTTGCGGCGCAGAGGGCGACCAGCTTTTCATGAGCCTCTTCAATCACCTTTTCATGGTGGTGGGGTTCGAAGAAACTGCTGACGAACCCCTCTCCATAATCGGGCGTCACCGTCACCACATCCAGCCGCGCGCCATCCATTTCGGCCAGCGCTGCGGCGCGTTCTAGGACAGCAACATCAAGATCGCCATTGCTGATATCCACGGCGCACAGAATAGCTTTGGTCATGCGGGTTCTCCCTGTTTTGCGGCGCGACCGCGCTGGAGGAAGGCGACAAGACCCAACAGGATCAGCGCCGGGATAAAGATCAGCTCTTTCGCGGGCTGGCTTTGCGGGGCCTGAATGCTGGTGATGCGAACGGCATCGTCAGCATAATAGTCGAACATATCCAGCTCATCCGCGACCGGCGTACCGAACATCGGCTCGTCAAGCTTGACCAGACCATCCTCTTCCAGCGTCATCAGGCCCAGAGCGTCAACGCGTGCTGTGCCATCGGCCCCTTCCGGAATGTCCAGAACGACGGTGGTTTCGGTCATATTGCCGGTGTCAAAATCCGGGCCCGCGACCTCGATCCGCATGGTGCTACCTGGCGCGGCCTCACCCACGGCCTGCGTCAGCTGTGCCGGTTCGATCTGCGCGAAGGGCGGTGCGATGCGGTTCATGAAGAAATCCGGACGGAACAGCGCAAAGGCGATCAGAATCAGCGCCACGCTTTCATAGATGCGGTTCTTGGTCAGGAACCAACCCATGGTGCCAGCGGTGAAAATCAGGATCGCGATGGTGGCGGAGATGGCCACCAGAATACCCTGTACCCAGCCTACATCGATCAGTAACAGATCGGTGTTGAAGATGAACACAAACGGCAGCGCGACGGTGCGCAAGGAATAGAAGAAGGCGGTAAAGCCTGTCTTGATCGCATCCCCGCCCGAAACGGCGGCGGCCGCAAAGCTCGCCAGGCCCACGGGCGGTGTCACATCAGCCATGATTCCGAAGTAGAACACGAACAAGTGCACCGCGATCAGCGGCACGATCAGACCATCCTGCGCGCCCAGTTCCACAACCACACCCGCCATCAGTGAGCTGACGACGATGTAATTCGCCGTGGTCGGCAGACCCATCCCAAGGATCAGGCTGAGCAGACCGACCAGCGCCAGCATGGCGATCAGATTACCGCCCGACAGGAACTCGACCAGATCGGCCATCACCTGACCCACTCCGGTCAGCGTTACGGTGCCGACGATCACACCCGCAGTGGCGGTGGCCAGAGCGATACCAATCATGTTGCGCGCGCCGTCGATCAGCCCGTTCCACAGGTCGGTGACACCGGCCATGAAGGCATTCGCGGTGTCGCTTTCGCCGCGGAAGATGGACTTGAGCGGTTTCTGCGTCAGCAGGATTACGAACAACAGAGAGGTTGCCCAGAAGGCGGACAGGCCGGGCGATTTCTGTTCGATCATCAGGAAGTAGACCAGCACGATGATCGGCAGCAGGTAATGCAGACCGGCCTTGTAGATCTCCGCGATCACCGGCAGTTCGACCTCTTTGGCATTAGGATCGTCAGGCACCAAGTCCTCTACTCCGGAGGCCAGCCAAAGTAGGATCAGATAGGCCAGCACAATCAGCGCCGACAGGACCAGCCCCGACGCGTCGGGCATAAGCGCGACAATCGCCTTGATCGGGTACTGTATGCCGTAGCAAAGCCCAGCAAAGCCCACGAAGAACAGCGCCATGCCGCCAATCGTACGACCCATCGAAACAACGCGGTCGCCCAATGTCGGCATGTTCCGCTTCACCGCTTCAAGATGCACGATATAGACCAGCGCGATATAGGAAATTGCAGCAGGCAGGAATGCATGGGTGATCACCTCAACGTAGGAGATGCCTACATATTCCACCATCAGGAAGGCCGCAGCGCCCATCACGGGCGGCATAATCTGACCGTTCACTGATGAGGCAACCTCGACCGAGCCCGCTTGTTCGCTTGAAAAGCCCACCCGCTTCATCAGCGGGATGGTGAATGTGCCGGTTGTCACAACGTTAGCAATCGACGAACCCGAGATCAGGCCGGTCGCCGCCGAGCCGACAACTGCCGCCTTGGCCGGGCCACCGCGCAGGTGTCCTAGTGCACCAAAAGCCATCTTGATGAAGTAGTTACCCGCGCCCGCCTTATCGAGCAGCGCGCCGAACAGGACGAAGAGGAACACGAACTTGGTCGAAACGCCCAGCGCGATGCCAAAGACACCTTCGGACGTGATCCACATATGGCTCATCGCCTTTTGCAGGCTGGCCCCTTTCCAGCGGATCACCTCGGGCACCCACTCGGAGGAACCGAAGAAGACGTAGGCGAGAAAGATCGTGGCAATGATAGCCATCGCAGGGCCAAGCGCACGCCGCGCGGCCTCAAACAGCAGCAGTAGGCCAACAAGGGCGAACCATTTGTCGGTGTCGTCTGCGAGACCGCCCGCATCAACGATTTTTTGGTAGAAGAAATAACCATACAGCGCCAGAAACGCGCCCGCGATCCCCATGATCCAATCTTGAATCGGGATGTAATTCCGCGGGCTGGATTTAAGCGCCGGATAGGCCGAGAAGGCCAGGAACATCGCAAAGGCCAGATGTATCTGGCGAGAGTTATTCACCACGCTGCCCGGCAGCAGGTAATTCGATAAGGGAGAGGCCAGAACGACCTGAAACACCGACCACAAGACCGCAACGATCGCCAGAAACAGCCCGACATTTCCCGCCGGATCACGCGCGCCTGCATCTGATGAGGCAACCAGTTCCTGAAGCTCTTCTTCGGAAAGAGGGCGGTTGCCTTGTGTGTCGGAACTCATGTTGGTATCTCCCTGTCCTTCGGCCTTGGTTTTTGCAGCCGTCTTGTCTCCGGTTTAGCCCGGATATGAATCGGGGCGCCCCGAAAGGCGCCCCGTGTCAGGTCTGGTTACTGAATCCAGCCTTTTTCTTTGTAGTACTTCTCAGCACCTGGATGCAGCGGTGCCGACAGGCCATCCGCGATCATTTCTTCCGGTTTCAGGTTGGCAAATGCCGGGTGAAGCTTTTTGAAGTCATCGAAGTTTTCGAAGACCGAGCTGACAACCGCATAAACCGCATCTTCCGAAACGTCTGCCGAGGTCACGAAGGTCGCGCCTACACCAAAGGTCGATGTGTCGCCGTCCGAACCACGGTACATACCACCGGGGATGGTAGCGGTACGGTAGAACGAATTGTCACCCACCAGCTTGTCAACCGCATCGCCACTGACATTCACCAGAACCGAGTCGCACGCGGTGGTTGCTTCCTGGATCGAACCGGACGGGTGACCAACTGTGTATACCATTGCGTCAATTTGGTTATCACACAGAGCAGCAGACTGTTCAGCCGCTTTCAGCTCGGTCGCCAGTTCGAAATCGTCGGTGGTCCAACCCATCTCACCCAGCAGAACTTCCATGGTGCCGCGCTGACCGGAACCGGGGTTGCCGATATTGACGCGCTTGCCCTTCAGGTCTTCGAAATTCGAGATACCCGCGTCGGCACGCGCCACAACCGTGAACGGCTCTGGGTGTACCGAGAACACGGCACGCAGGTTCTCAAACGGGCCGGCTTCTTCGAATTTCGAGCTGCCGTTATACGCGTGGTACTGCCAGTCCGACTGTGCCACACCAAACTCAAGCTCGCCTTCGCGAATGGTGTTGATGTTGTAAACCGACCCCCCAGTCGACTCCACCGAACACCGGACCCCGTGCTCTTTCCGGCCCTTGTTGACCAGACGGCAGATCGCGCCACCCGTCGGGTAATATACACCCGTAACGCCGCCAGTTCCGATCGTGATAAACTCTTCTGCATATGCCGCTGGTGCCATCAGGGCCGCCGCGGCAAATGCGGTGATTGAGGATTTCTTGAACACTTTGACACTCCTGTTGTCAGTCTTTTTTAATCTGTTGGGGTGCCTGAAACCTTTCAGAACACAACACAAAAAATCGCACTGGAATCAGGCCCCCCGATGAATAAGAGGAAAGCGAAACCAAACAGCAGGTGTCTATACGGTTGATTACGTATAGGCTTGGATTCGAAGATAGGGGAATGAGGGTAATCGGCCGCATGTCGCGTCTTAGGTAGCGATACTTGTATTAAGGTCGTTTGGACAGAAATTGGACCACGCAGGACATCAAGAACTTCGTCCAGATCATGCCGAACCCGCGCGCAGGCGCAGGTCGCTGCGTGCAACGCTTGCATTGTGCCTGGGTGGGTTGCAGTTTCTCGCGATCCTTTCCGTCATCCTGTCGACCTTTGTCAGCTCGGAAAACGCGCTTTTGCGGCAATCACGCAATTCTCTGAACGAGGTTAGCGTCAACGTAATCGGGCAGGTCAAAAATTTCCTGAACCCGGCCCGGCAGGCATTGGATGCTACGAGGCGTCTTGCCGAAAATGACGTTCTGGACATCAGCGATGCCACCGTTTTGGAAAGCCATTTCTTCCAGCAGCTTCAGGTCGCACCACAGCTTGCAGGGATGTATCTGGCCGATAATACGGGCAGGTTTGTCTATGTAATGCGCGCAGAAGAGGCCGGGCGCTATCGCACCAAGTACGTTCCGCCATTTCTTGAGGGCACGACCGAGCATCCCGCCGATTTCAAATGGCGCAACGATCAGTTTACTCTGCTTGAGACGGCGGCCACCGAAACCGATACCTATGAGGCGCGCAGTAGGCCTTGGTTCCGAATGGTCTCTGAGACCAAAGCGCCGATCTGGACAGAACCCTATATCTTCTTCACGACGCGCCAGCCGGGGATCACCTATAGCGTGCCGATCTTGGACGAGGATGGAAACATCCGCGCCATTTTGGGTGTCGATATCCAGATCGACGCCCTGTCGGGATTCCTGCTGGATATCTGGTCTGAACGACGCGGTGCCGCGCTGGTTCTGAACGAAGATGGTGCGGTTCTGGCGCACCCAACGCTCGTATTGATCCGGCAGGAAGCCCATATGGAAGCGCCCGAGTTGACCCGGGTGGATCAGATCGCGGACCCCATCGCGCAAATGGCGTTCGGAGATGTGGTGCAAACCGATCTGAGCGACACTGAGGGTCCTGTCCACACGGATTTCCAGCTAAATGGTCAAGACTATGTGGCGATGTTAATCGAAGTGTCCGAGCCGGGGCTGCGTTGGCTAATCGGCCTTTATGCGGCCGAGGACAACTTTATCGGCGAGATCAAGAAGAACCGGACACAAGGCGTCTGGATCGCGCTGGCCATCGCCATTCTGACCGGCGCAATCGGGCTTGCCATGGCCGACCGGATCTATGCCCCGGTGCGCACCTTTGCCAGTCAGAGCCAGCAATTGTTCAGTGGGGAGATCACGCCCGAAGAAGGTTTGCACAGCCCTTATCGTGAGCTGGAAGATACCGGTGTGGCTCTGACGCAAGAGGTCAAACAACGTCAACGGTTCGAAACCGCCTATGGCCGCACCTTCGATCTGGCCTCGCGGGGGATGGCCCAGATCTCGCCCGAGACGGGGCGGTTTCTACGGACCAACGAACAGCTTTGCGACATCATGGGGTATCAGCCGGAAGAACTGGAGAAGATGACGCTGGCCGACATTCTGCCCGAAGACGGTCATCAGATTGCGGTCAAGTTCCGCGAAACCCTGCTGCAGGATTCCGAGTTCATAATCGAGAGCCAGTTTATCCGCAAAGACGGATCACCGATCTGGCTGCGGGTCAACGCAATCCTGATCCGCGATGAAAGTGGCATACCCGATCACGCAGTTGCCATTATCGATGATGTGAGTGATCGGAAGCAGGCCGAGGATGAGGCCGGCCGCCTTAGCCGCGATCTGTCCCATGTGGCGCGGGTCAACTTGATGGGTGAGATGGCATCCGGGCTGGCGCATGAGCTGAACCAGCCACTTAGCGCGATCTCATATAACGTTGACGCTGCGAAGATCACGTTGGATGAAATCGGCGATCCCGATCCTGAACTGACCGAGATCCTTTCGGATATCGACCGCCAGTCTCGCCGCGCAGGCGACATCATCCGCGCCCTGCGCGAAGTGGTGCGAAAGGATCGCGGACGTCAAACCCCGTTTGAGCTGAGCGGGCTGATCCGGCAAACCGTCAGTCTGATGGAGGCCGAGGCGAAACTGCATGAGATCAAGTTGCATTTCGAGGAATCCGGCCTTCCCCCGGTGATCGGAAACCGGACACAGATCGCGCAGGTGCTGGTCAATCTGCTGCGCAATGCAATTGATGCTCTGGCGCGTGATCCGGTCGCGAAAGGCCAGATCAACATTATGACCCGACCCACAGATGAAATGGTCGAAGTTCATGTGCAGGACAATGGGCCCGGCGTCAGTGATGATGTCACTTTGTTCAATACATTCGACACGCAAAAGACCGACGGAATGGGTCTGGGCCTGTCCATTTGCCGAACCATTATCAAAGCCAATGGCGGAACGATTTGGTATGAACCCACCGAAACAACCGGCGCATGCTTTTGTTTCACCCTGCGCCGTAGTGACTTATCCGAGGAAAATCAGGAATGATCTTTGATCCGCAGGTTGTATACATCGTCGATGACGACGAAGATGTGCGTATCGCCCTGTCGCGTTCCCTCAGCAAACGTGGGATGCAGGTCGAACACTTTCCGGATGCACAGGCCTTCCTAAACCAAGTGCATGAAGATGCAAAAGGATGTTTGATCCTTGATTACGGAATGCCGGGGATGGACGGGCTGGAACTACAGGACCATCTGAACCGGCGCGACTCGACTCTCCCGGTCATATTCATCTCAGGCCATGGGGGCATTCCGGAATCGGTCCGCGCCACAAAGGCAGGCGCAATTGACTTTCTGGAGAAACCTTTCGACCTGCAGGTGCTGGTTGAACGAATACAGGCCGCTTTCGAACTAGGCACAAAACTGCGCGCCGAGAAAACAAGGCGTCGGATGCTTGCAGATAAGCGCAGACTTTTGACCGAGCGCGAGGAACAGGTACTGCAGCATATTCTGACCCACCCCTCGCGGACATCTAGCAAAGAGATTGCCACCGCACTGGGAATAAGCCCTCGCACGGTGGAAATTCATCGGGGACGCATCCAACAGAAGGTTGGTGTGAAAACGACCATCGAGCTGTATGAGCTATTTGGGCAGATGCACTGATCGCAAGCGTTACGACGTACACGCCCAAAACTTGATTTGGCGCAGCAGCAATACTGAGCTTTGGTCCTAGGCATCCTCTGCAGATGTGTAACAATTTTTCATAAAGCGCTTGTGCTTAGATGCGTTATCCTGCGGGGTCGGCATAGGTCGAAAGACAGATGCTGTCTGGCTTACGAATTGCGTCTTGCAGATCATATTGGCAATTTCGATACCGGCCCGCCCAATGCGACGGCAACATTGGCAAACGGAACCGATTGGTACAATCGGCCCGCGCATCACTATTGGATAACAGCGTTTTCCCAGGCCGAGATGAACTTTCTGCGTTTCAATACGTCTAGATAGGTCAGCAGCGCAGGGTTTAGTCCGATTGCCTCCTGTTCGCTATCGGCGGATGCAGACAAGACCGGCAGAGGCGAGCGCTCAGGACTTTGTGCCGTACCGTTAATCAGATAACGCACAAATGCTTCGGCAACCTCGGGTTTTTGTGTCGCCTTAGAAACCATGACCGTTCGCATCATCGTAGTCTGGAAGTCAGACGGCAATATGATTTCAAGAGCACCCTCACCTTCTGTCCGAGCCGCCGCGTAGCTGCCCAGCACGTTATAGGCGACCAGAATTTTCCCGTCAGCCAGATCGCGGATCATATCGCCAGAGCAGCAATATAGCCGGACGCCCAGACCGCCCATCACCTCCATCAGGCGCCAATAGGTTTCCGACGCACGCGCATCCTGCGTGGCGAACAGATAGCCCAGCCCGGATTGTCGTACGTCATAAGTTCCAACCTTGCCTCGAAACACCTCAGGCCGTTCTCGCAGCGCTTCGATCAGGCCCTGACGCGTTTGCGGGATGGTTTGGCCTTCGAAAGCAGCGCGGTTGACCACAATGGTGGCGGGCTCGGAGGTAAAGGCAAACAGACTGTCGTGCCACTGCGCCCAAACAGGAACGGGCATACCGTCCAGAGGCAGCGCAAACCCGTCATTGGCGAGTTTCAATTGCAGGTCCATGGCACTTGAGATGACAACGTCAAATGCATCAGGTGTTGCCCGAACGCGCTCATAGATATCGGCAGTCCCTGACACCAAATATTCGACACTAATCTGAGGGTTTCTTGCAACAAACTCTTCGATGAACGGTGCGAACAGAACGGTGTCGGTGCTCGATATGACACGCAAGGGCGTGCCCTCCGCGCCATCGTTGAACAACCGGCGATCTTCCCAGTCGTCCGCGGTTCCAACATGCGGAAGCAGCAAAAATATCAGAGCGATAAAATAACGCATGCGCCGCCCTCTGATTGATTGGTCAGAACCAGCGTGCCGCCGTGGGCTGTTGCCACGTCCTGTACAATGGTCAGCCCCAAGCCCGAACCAATGGTCCCTGTGGCGTTCTGGCCTCTCTCAAACCTGCGGGTCAACGTGTCAATCTCATCAGGTGGAAACCCCGGGCCAGAATCTTTGACGCTGATCTGGATCTGAGGCGTTGCGGTGACGTTGATTTCAACGGTGCTGTCGGGGGGTGCGTATTTCAGAGCGTTGTCGACCATGTTACGCACGGCGTTCTGCAACAGGATCGGATCACCTGAGTACTGAACCGAAGCGTCACCCGTCAGAGACAACGAAAGGTCTTTCATTTCGGCGATGGGCGTCAGGCGCTGCACAAGCTCATGGGTCAAAGCAACAAGATCGAGGTCTTCTCGTTCCAGATGATCGGCCCGGAATGTGATCATGGCATGATCCAGAAGTTGCCCTGCCGCCCGAGAGCTTTCGTCAATAGCCCGCACCATCGCACGCAAAGCTTCGCGATTTTCCTTGCGTTCGACGCGTTGCAAGGTCGCCTCGGCATAGGACCGGACGGTCGCCAACGGAGTACGCACCCGGTGCGCCGCCTCTGCGATGAAATCCTCGGACTGGCTGAGAGATTGATCCAGCCGCCCCATCAGGGAATTCAGCGAAGACACCAGAGGGGCCATTTCCTTGGGCACCGGTTTTCGGAACGGGCTCAGGTCCTGCGGTCCGCGACGGGTCACCGAGGTGGTCAGCTTGTTCAGCTGTCCGATGGTTGCTGTTGTAACCCAAAAAGACAGCGCCGCTGTCAGCACAAAAAACCCGATCCCCAAAAAGGCCGCATTGCGTGAAATCTGATCCAGCGTTTCGGCCAATGCATCCTGCGTCTGCGCAAGCGCGACCTCGATTTCGGTCTGACGGCCCAGACCAACCAATGTGCGGCTGGCGTTGACCTGCCGAATGCGCTCACCTCGAAGCTCACCTGCACCGAAGGTCCAATTGCCATCACCCGCATCTTGGGCAAGCTGAAGATCGTCATAGCCCGATATGAATGCACCATCCTGATAGATTGCATAGAACACTCGGTCATCCGACGGGGTCGCCAGCATAGAAAACGCGGCATAGGGAATATCGATCTCGAGCTGCCCATCACGCAGCGCAGCCGCATCCAGGATCGAGGCCGCCGACGCGCCAAGGATGTTGTCCTGCCCCTGCTGCGCCACTTGCGCTGCATAATTTCGGACCGCGAAGAACAGTAGAACGGCCAATAATGCCGCGCCGCTGATCAGCGCCAGCACAAGCCGATTTCTGAGCGATCCATAAACAGCCGGACTAACCGTCATGGTCCAGCCTGTAGCCCAGCCCGCGCAACGTGGTGATTTTCAGCTCGGATTTCTCAAGGTGCTTGCGCAGTCGACCCACATAGACCTCGATCGCGTTGTCCGAGATGTTGTCGTCGTAAGAAAACAACCTGTCGGCCAGCTTCTGTTTCGAAAAAACCTGACCTGGCGCGTTTATGAACAACTCCATCATCCGCAGCTCGCGATTGCGCAAGGATATCGTTTCTCCCCGCACGCTCAAATAGCCTGCGACAGGGTCAAACACGATCCCGCCGACCTCGATCCTTGATTTGGCAATCCCTGATTTGCGCCGCAAGACGGCCCGGCAACGGGCTTCTAGCTCGGCGTGATCAAAGGGTTTGGTTACATAGTCATCCGCCCCCAGATCGAGCGATCCGATTCGATCCGAAACCTGACTACGCGCGGTCAAAACGATAACTGGAGTATCCGGATCACGGGCCCGATGACGCTGCAAAAAGTCCCGGCCATCTCCATCGGGCAGCATGATATCCAGCAGGATCAGATCATATTCCTCGATCTCAGCATAGGCTGTTGCGTCGTCCAATTTCTCTGCATGATCAACGACATGACCATCCAGGCGCATGCGGGCACACATCGCATTTGCAAGATCTAGGTTATCTTCGACCAGAAGGAATTTCATGAGGGCTGGGTCGCATCCTAACGCGTGACAGGTTGATGTCAGGTTCGTGTGGTTAAACTTCAGAATAATCTGAGCCGCCCCGCGGCCGGATGTCAAATGGGAGGACATCATGACAACATTCAAACTGGGCCGTCGTGCCCTGATCGCAGCCGTTGCTGCCGTTGGTTTAACCGGACCTGCATTGGCGCAAGACCAGGTCGTGGACAGCATCCACTTTCTGATCCCCGGTGGCGCCGGCGGCGGTTGGGACGGAACCGCACGCGGAACTGGCGAGGCCCTGACCAATGCAGGTCTTGTGGGCACGGCGTCCTACGAGAACATGTCAGGCGGCGGTGGCGGTAAAGCCATCGGTTATCTGATCGAAAACGCCGAAAGCAATCACGGAACGCTGATGGTCAATTCGACACCCATCGTAATCCGGTCTCTGACGGGCGTGTTCCCGCATAACTTCCGCGACCTGACTTTGGTATCTGGCACCATCGGTGACTATGCAGCAATCGTTGTTGGCAAGGACAGCCCGATCAACTCTATGGCAGACCTACTGGCAGCCTATGACGCCGATCCGGGTGCCACCGCCATTGGCGGCGGCTCGGTTCCGGGCGGCATGGACCATCTGGTGGCAGCCATGGTGATGGAAGCAGCCGGGAAAGATGCGCTGGGCGTCAAATACATCCCGTACGACGCAGGCGGTAAGGCCATGGCGGCACTGCTGTCTGGCGAAATCGCAGCCTTGTCGACTGGCTTCTCGGAAGCTGTCGATCTGGCCAATCAGGGTGAGGTGAAGATCATCGGCGTTACCTCTGAGGAGCGCGTAGACGCGGCACCTGATGCCCAAACCATGAAGGAACAGGGTATCGACACCACCTTCGTCAACTGGCGTGGATTCTTTGCGGCACCCGGACTGCCCGAAGACAAGCTGGTCGCCTATCAGGACGCCATCACAAAAATGTATGACACACCTGAATGGGAAGAAGTACGCGCGCGCAACGGTTGGGTGAACATCCACAACTCGGGCGACGACTTCTCGGCTTTCCTTGAAGATCAAGAAAAGCAGATCAGCGATCTGATGAAGAAACTGGGCTTCCTCTAAAGGTGGCTTCGGCAGAGCGGTCCTCCGCTCTGCCCCCAAACTCACAACAATAATACGGGAGGGGACACCATGGCGCTGGATCGTTGGATCGCGCTTGTTCTGCTGGGGATTTGTCTAACCTATGGCTATGCAGCCTGGTTCACGATGGACGGCAGCCTGCCCCCTTTCATGCAAAGAAACCCGATATGGCCCAGCACCTTCCCCAAGGTCCTGTCCATACTGGGGATAATCGCCTGCACAATCATTCTTCTGGGCTTTGAGAAAAGTGAAATAAAAGAGGCGGATATCGACTACCGCCGCCTTGGCGAATACCACCTTGGGCAGGCGATTTCGCTGCTGGTTCTGATGGTCGTCTACGCCCTATGTCTGCGCCCCGTCGGATTTCTGATCGCGACATCGGGCTTTTTGATTATCGGTTCGTACATTCTGGGTGAACGCAAATGGCATATCATGGTGCCTGTGGCCCTGATCGCAACCGGATCGGTCTGGTATCTGGTTCAGGAAGTTCTTGGAATTTACATGCGCCCACTGCCCGGCATTTTCGGAGGCTGACATGCTTGAAGGACTTCTGATCGGTCTGCAAACGGCCTTTTCGCTTCAAAACCTACTGATGGTCATCGCGGGGTGCCTGATCGGTACATTCATCGGCATGTTGCCCGGGTTGGGGCCAATGTCGATCATCGCGATCATGATCCCGGTCGCAATTTCGATGGGAGACCCATCCGCTGCTCTGATCCTTCTCGCGGGCGTCTACTATGGTGCGATTTTCGGTGGCTCGACCTCGTCAATCCTGCTGAACGCGCCGGGGGTCGCGGGCACAGTAGCGTCAAGCTTTGATGGCTATCCTATGGCGCGACAAGGCAAAGCCGGTAAAGCGCTGACCATTGCTGCGATCGCAAGTTTCGCAGGAGGTACGATCGGGGCAATCTTGTTGATGGTATTCGCCCCGGCGCTGTCTTCCGTGGCGCTGTTGTTTCATTCCGCCGAATATTTCGCGCTGATGGTCGTTGGCTTGTCAGCCATTGCGGCATTTGCCGGTTCAGGTCAGGTGGCAAAGGCGCTGATCATGACCATTCTCGGACTGATCATGGCCACCGTTGGCGAGGGTGCGCTGTTCAACCTGCCGCGCTTCACTATGGGCATCATGGACCTGCAATCCGGCTTTGGCTTCATCACGCTGGCCATGGCAATGTTTGCCTTGCCCGAGGCGCTTTTCCTCGTCCTCAAGCCCAAGAATCTGCAAGGCGATGATGGTGAAATCAAAGATCTGCGCATCACCAAAGACGAGGCAAAAGCCATCGCGCCGGTTATTGGACGCCAATCGACTCAGGGCTTTTTCATCGGGGTCCTGCCGGGCGCGGGCGCGACTATTGCGAGCTTCCTTGGCTATGCGGTCGAGCGCAACATCGCGCCAAAAAAAGAGCAGGAAGAGTTTGGAAAAGGCTCTATTAAAGGGCTTGCGGCACCTGAGGCTGCAAACAACGCGGCCTGTACCGGTTCGTTTGTGCCGCTGCTGACATTGGGCATTCCCGGATCGGGCACCACCGCGATTCTGCTAGGCGCACTGATTGCGCTGAACGTTACTCCGGGTCCTCGCTTGATGATTGATGAGCCGCAGATCTTCTGGGCAGTCATCATGTCGATGTTCATCGGTAACCTCGTCCTGCTGATCCTGAACCTGCCACTGATCCCCTATATCGCCAAAGTGCTGGCCGTTCCGCGCAACTATCTGATCCCGTTCATTCTATTCTTCACCTTGATGGGTGCATATATCGGCCAGAACAACGCCACCGAACTGTTGATACTGGTCGGTTTCGGGGTCTGCGCGACGGCTCTTAAGTTCGCAGATTATCCACTCGCTCCCCTGCTGATTGGCTTTATCCTTGGTGGAATGATGGAGGACAACTTCGCACGCTCCATGCAGCTTTACGATGGTATCGGATTTATCTGGGAGCGCCCGATGACACTGGCGCTACTCGTCATCGCCGTGCTGTTGGTGCTGCTGCCCAGCTACCGCGCCCGCCGAGCACGGGCACGGGCGGCCGGGATCGCCGATGGCGACTGAGCCACTCTCAGGGGTCCGCGTCCTTGACCTGACCAATGTTCTGGCAGGCCCCTATTGTTGCTATCAACTTGCCTTGATGGGCGCCGAAGTCATTAAAGTTGAACGCCCCGGCAGCGGGGACCTGGCCCGAGTGCTGGGCGCGGATTCTGAACGCAACAAGGCCGGAATGGGCATTAGCTTTCTGGCTCAAAACGCCGATAAAAAGTCTGTTACGCTGGACATGAAGGCTGAGCAGGGGAAGGCGCTACTCAAAAGGCTGGTTCAAACCGCCGACGTTCTGGTTGAGAATTTCCGCCCCGGTGTCATGGATCGACTGGGGTTGGGTTATGAGGTTCTGCGCAACGAAAATCCCAACCTGATCTATTGTGCGATCAGCGGATTCGGTCAGGACGGACCGAGGCGTGACGATCCCGCCTATGACCAGATTGTTCAGGGTATCAGCGGTGTCATGTCGATCACGGGCACCCCCGATACGGCACCTTACCGGGTCGGCTATCCTCTGGCAGATACTGTGGGCGGATTGACCGCAGCCTTTGCCATCAGCGCGGCCTTGAACGCCAATCCACGCGGCACATTTCTGGACGTTGCAATGACTGAGGCCGTTGTCTCGACAATGGGTTGGGTCGTTTCGAACTATCTTTTGGGAGGCGTGTTGCCAGATGCCCATGGCAACGAAAACACCACCTCGGCCCCGTCCGGTACATTCGCCACGTCCAACGGCCCGATTAACATCGCGGCCAATCGGGATGAGCAATGGCAGGCCCTGGCAAAGCATCTAAACCGAGACGATTTGCTGACCCATCCCAACTATCAGACCCGTGAGGATCGCAAACAAAACCGGCATGCCCTTCGACAAGAACTCGAACGTGTGTTGATCGCCCGTCCGGCCGAGGATTGGGTTCGCGAATTGAATGCGCTCGGCGTTCCGACGGGGCAGGTTTTTACAGTGCCTGAGACTTTGTCAGACAAACAACTGGAAGGGAGGGGATTGATAGCGAGCCTGTCAGCTCACGGTGAAAACTTGCGCCTTGCAGGCAGTCCGATAGTCATGGATGGTGAGCGGAGAACTCCCCAAGCTGCCCCGCCTACCCTCGGTGCCGATAACGCTGTGATCTGGTCCGAGCTTGGCTTATCTGACGCAGAAATTGACGCACTAAAACAAGAAGGGATCATATGAATGACGTGACCGATCGGGGTAGGCGGCCTGTATTGCCATGGAACCCGTGCCGATCGGCTGAGCTGCCAAACGATTGAAAGCCTGGTTGGGACTGTTGGCGTCGCAGAAATGACTGATAGTACGTAGTAGCAAAGAATCCACCACGCCTGATTACAGCTCAGAGCTTGCTAATAAACAGCCCTAACGAATTATCGAACCATTAGGCCCGTTTCTCTTGCTCGATTTCGACGGGCTCGGCGTTTACTTCAATCACTTCTTCCACCTCTGGATCGTCGACTTCTGGTTCTTCCTCGGCTTCCGATTGATCCTCAAGCGCTCCGACGATCAGCGGCAACATGTGCACACCTGTCGCACTGGCGATTTCAGGCGTCTGCGGTGTCTGCCAACTGAGTGTGTCGAAGCTGCCGCAGTTCTGGCAGACCGGGCCCCATTCGGGCTGAATATCGTGGCAATTGTCGCAGACCCATTGCGGCCCGCGCGGTGCGTTCAACGCCTTGGCCAGCCAACCCTGAACCACTGCGTCCGAGGCACCTTCGCCCCGTTCAATCGCAGCCATCAGCGTGTAGGCCCTGGCATCCCCCTGCTTTTCAACCACATCGCCCAGCGCGCGGCGCGCTTCGGGGAAGTCTTCGGCTACGATGTTGAGCTCGGCCAGGATCAAGCGGGTCTCCATGTTCTCCGGGTGAATCCGAGTCAGCGCCGTGAACCGCTTGACGCGTTGATCGGGGGTTTCATCCGGCGCAATCTCAGCAAAGGCATGGGCCAGATCGGGATGAGGCTGAACCTCCCATGCCTTTTTAATTATTTTGGTTGCCGCGCGCGGTTTGCCCTTTTTGATATAGGCCCGCGCGGCCATAGCAGCTGCCGGGACCAGATCGGGCGACAGGCGGTTTGCCTCAATCGCGTGTTCCTGCTGTTCGACCGTTGCCGTATCATCCAGCAGCACCTTGGCCTCGGATAAGGCCAAAACCGCATCGCGCCGCTTGAACACATCACGCGGCAAATACCCGGCCTTCAGCTTTGACGTCAGCGTGGAGCGCGCGCCGGCCCAATCTTGCGCTCTGGTCTGCAGGTTCAGCAGCACATCCTGCGTCTCTTCGTGCCGGGGCTTCAAGGCCAGAGCCTTCTCGGCCAGCTTGCGTGCGGTTTCATCGTCACCTTCAGCCAGTTTCTGCTTCATGATCCCGCGCACGCCGACAAATCGTGTGGCGTTGTTGGTGACCAGCTTCTTGTAGGTCTCGGTTGCTTTCTTGGTATCGCCGGTCATCTCAGCGGCCTGTGCCACCAGCAGATTGGTCAGTTCCGGCTTGTTCAGCAGCTTCTCGGCCTTGTTGGCCTTGGTCATCGCCACGCGCCCCTCACCCGAGGCCAGCGCCATCAGCCCGTCCGCCAGCGCCTGATATCCGCGCTTTTCCCGACTGCGGTCGAAATACCGCGACAGGGCGGTTTCATCACCGTTGAGGAATTTCAACGTCGCGATCAGTAGCGTCAGCAGTTTGAAGAACAACCAGACCGCAAACACCAGCACGCCCAGCGCGATCACCGATTGCAGCGGACCAAGCGTGTATTCCGTGCCCGCGACGGTGATCTGCACCCCGCCGGATGATTCCATCAGGAACCCTGCACCCATGGCCAGCAGGCCGATAATCGCAACAAAAACAAGGATCTTTAACAATGACCACAGCATGGCAGGTCCTTCAGTTCGAGTTCAGGCTTGAAGCAAGCGTATTTGCGGCCTCGACGGCAGAGACCCGCGTCTGCGCCGCCTGCTCCCAGTCCGCCAATGCGGTCTGCGCCGCTTCGGGCAGTGATTTCAGTTCGGTCAGCGCCTTTGAGACATCACCATCCGCCAACGCCGCCTGAGCGCGCGACAGGACTGCGTCCGGGTCGTCCCCCTCTTGCGGTGTCACCGACCGCGCGCCCGTCTGGCGCTGCAGGAAGGCAACCAAGCCGGTCCCCTTGTTGGCATCGCGTGCATCGGCGAGCGCAGTGCGCGCAGCAGGGGCAAACGTCGAGCGCAAGGCTGAGAGCGTCTCAACCCCGTCCGTCGCTGACGCAGCCAAAGCATCCGGCACGTCAACACCCCCGGCTTTCAACTCAGCAACCAGTTCTTCATAGGGCTGACCGGCATCCAATTGGCCATGCAGACGCGACAGGATTGCAGCGTTGGTCGCCGCGCGAGCCTCGGCTGAGGCCTTCGCCTCAAGCGCCTGCGCATCTGAGACCATCTTTTCCACTTCGCTTCGCTGCGAGGCCAGGGAATCCTGCAGTTTCTTCAACTCTGACTCGAACGCGGCGGTCGCCTCGGGCGAGACATTTGCCTCAAGCGGTTGTTTCTCAAGCGCGGTCAGTCGTTGCTCCAACGGACCGACCTTACCGGTCAGACCTTCGACACTTGTCTTCACGGCACCCAGATCGCTTTCGACCGGCGTTAGCTTGTCAGACAAAGCCCTGATCTGATCCGAAAGGCCCGAGACATCGGGGCCATCAGCAAGAGATTTGGTCAGTTGGGCAATCTGATCGGATTGTTCCGCTAGCTTCGACTCGAGCGCGGAAATCGCGTCCGAGCTATCTGTCCCACTGGTTATAAAACCACCACTGCCCACGGCAAACCCGATTCCGGCCGCAACAACGCCGCCCAGCAGCGCCGGAACAAACCCGCCGCGCTTTTCGACGGTGCGTTCGACTACTTTCTCTTCTGCAGGTGCAACCTCTTCGACAGGCTCAGAAGCGGCTTCGGCTTCGGCTTCGGCTTCGGCTTCGGCTTCGGCTTCGGCTTCGGCTTCGGCTTCGGCTTCGGCTTCGGCT